>CAYNZC010000236.1:0-2527 GCA_964401575.1 uncultured Verrucomicrobiota bacterium | reverse complement strand
CGGGAGCGCTTCTGCTGAGTGTGGCGGACACACTGGCGCAGAGATCGCCGGTAGGCGCAGCGTGGGACTGCTTGATTGACGGGGCCCAGGGTGTGGGCGTGGCCTACATGACGTTTCACGACGACTTCAGTTTCACCGGTGTCTCAGTGATCCGGCCCAACCGGATCGTGAAAACCCCTGTGGACGATGATTCCGACGATATGCGAACGAATGGCGACGACACGGGCAGAGGGGGCGAAACCTCCAGCTCGACACCTACGGTCGCCTACAGCTCGCAGAACATCTACGGGTACGGGGCCATTGACGGCCGCTGGAACTATGATGAGGCAGGGAGAGTGGTTGGCTACTTCGTGCAATTGATCGACTTTGAAAGTGCCGATAGCGTCACCACGAACATGATCGGCTTCAGGGCGATTGTTGTCCCGGCGAGCCGGATGACCCTGACGGCTTATGTGCCCGGCGGCGGACGCTCCGTCTTCCGTGGCATCCCGATGCGGGAGATGCCAGACATGACCGGATCATGGTATGGTTTGCAGAAGACCAAGACCGCGAAACTCTACGAGTTTTTTGATGTGGCGCCGACGGAGCAATATGGCGCTTACACCGTTTCCGGCAGCGGTGCTGCCTACGACACGGAGGGGTATATGATTCTCTCATCCCGGGGCCGGATAGGGATGGCCATTTTGTGCGGCGATAAACTCCGCGCGACGGTGGGAACCTACAGTCGCCGGAGCCGGATAGCGGCGACGACCGGCATCCTCGAGCCCGGCGATGCGGTGCGTTTCAACGCGTATCATTATCCCGAGGTCGTGGTCCCGTTGGCGCCGGAGCCATAGGTTTCCGGAAACATCGAAAACTTGCAAAGCCGCCCGATGGGGCGGCTTTTTATTCGTTTGCGTTGAGCGCGCGCAGGTATTCGAAAGAATAGATGCCCGAGCTATGGCCGTCCTGCCACGAGGGTTGGACCGCGTAGGTGCCGACGCGCTGGAGTGTGACCAGGCGGAACGAGGCGGGTGTGAGTGGTTTCGCGGGCGGCTTATGGAGGTTTCCCATGACATCGCGTTCCCCCTGGCATTCTGCGCAGGGGCAGGCGCGCCGCAATGCATCCAGCCGGATGAAGGCTTCTGCGCCGTCATCCCATTTCAGGGCGAGTTCCTCGCCGATCACCTGCAGGTCTGTCAGTTTCATTGCATGAATTGCTTTAGTGTTTAGACAAACTGCAGTTTTGTTGTGGGCGCCTCCGGATCCCAGCCCCGTGGCGGTTTGCTGTTGATGGCTGCCACGTCCTTGATTGAAATCTGCCGTCCGCGGGTCTTGGGCCCTTTGACCTCGACCTGGGAGGGAACACAAGTTTGCTGATTGATTTTCTGGTAGGGAGCCGGTTTGTAGCGAATGTAGATTTCCTCGGGGGTGTCCGGCTCGAACAACAGGATGCGGCTTTTTGGCGGGATGCAATGGTAGATCTTATTGAGAATGCTTCCGCCGAAAGAGAACCGCTTCAGGAATGTTGCTTCGCGGTTTGTGTAAGCGAGGGTGAAAATGCGGTCTCGTTCCGGAAGGCTGCAGAAGACCACGTCGGGCCCCACGAACAGCTTTTCGGGGAGTTCGATCACCTGGTAATGGCCGTCGCGAAAAACCAGGAGCAGCTTGTCAAATTTCGTGCATTCCATTCGAAACTCCTCGCCTGTCACCTTGTGGCCCACGTAGCCGCTCTCGCGGTCATAGGAGACCTTAAACGCTTTGAAAGCGACCTCGCGCGCGTCCACCTCGTCGTAGCGGCTGGATTTGGTTAGCCGCGGGTACATCGGGCCATACTTGGCGAGCAGGGCTTCGAGGTGCGCGATGACGTAGCGGGTGAGATTCTTCAGGTTCTTTCTGGTCTCGTCGAGATCGGCCTTAATTCTGTCCATCTCCTCGCGATGCCTGTTGATATCGAAAAGCGAGATGCGGCGGATACGGACCTGCAGCAGCTTTTCGACATCGGCGTCGGAGAGGTCGCGCACCATTTGCTTTCTGAAAGGCTTGAAGCCGTCATAGACCGCGGCGATGACAGCCTCGTTGGTTTTGCACTGCTCGATTTTTTTATAGATGCGCTCCTCGATGAAGATTCGTTCAAGAGTCCTGTAATGGAGTTCCGACTGGAGTTTGGCCTCTTTGAGCGTGAGTTCCTGCTTGAGGATATCGGTGAGCTGAGCCGTGTTTTCGCGGAGCACCTCCGAGACCGTCATCTCGACCGGCCGGTTGTTGCGGATGACAACGATCCGGCTGGCGATGACCACCTCGCAATTCGTGAAGGCGTAGAGTGCGTCCACAAGCTGGTCGGCGCTGACGCCCGCGGGGGCGCGGACTTCAATCTCGACCTCTTCCGAGGTGAAATCATTGATGCTGCGGACCTTGATTTTGCCTTTTCGAGAGGCGTCCTCGATTGAGGCGATGAGAGAATCCGTCGTGGTTGTGGGCGGGATTTCCTTAATGACGACGGTGGACTCGTCCTTGACCTTGATCTTTGCGCGAACCTTAACCTGGC
>CAYNZC010000235.1:0-2550 GCA_964401575.1 uncultured Verrucomicrobiota bacterium | reverse complement strand
CTGAAACGGGGCGGGGGATTCGGGTGGACCAGGGATACTCCGCAGGTCTCCCCCTATTCGAGCACAAGTCCGGCTTGACGTAATGCTAACCTGCGCGAAGATCTTCTTATGCAGTGGAAGGGACGACGCAGCAGCACAAACGTTGAAGATCGCCGGGGGCGTGGCGGAATGGCCGTTGCCGGCGGCGGCCTCGGCTTGCTGATCATTATTGCGATCTCGTTACTTACCGGGGCGGACCCGACCGCTTTGCTCAGGGACGTCGGCACTGGCAGCGCACAGGTTGGCGGGGTGCAACCGGGGGCAAATCCCGCCGACGACGAAAAAGCGCAGTTTGTCTCGGTGGTCCTTGCGGATACCGAGGACGTCTGGCAGGAACAATTCGCTCGGATGAACCGCAAATACCAGGAGCCGCATTTGGTGCTCTTCAGCGGCGTGGTTCACTCGGCGTGCGGCCAGGCATCTTCAGCTACGGGACCATTTTACTGTCCGGGTGATCAGAAGGTTTACATTGACCTGAGCTTTTATGATCAACTGCAGCGGCGGTTCGGGGCTCCGGGGGATTTTGCGGAGGCCTACGTGATTGCGCATGAGGTTGGCCACCACGTTCAGCAGCTTCTGGGAATCCTTGATAAGGTGAATGCCCTGCGCGCAAAAGCGAGCGAGGTCGAGGCGAACGAACTCTCCGTCCGTCTCGAGCTGCAGGCTGACTTTCTGGCGGGACTCTGGGCGCATCATACGGAACGGGCCAAACATGTGCTCGAAACGGGCGACATTGACGAAGCCCTCAACGCGGCCAGCGCCATCGGCGACGACAACCTGCAACGCCAGTCCACCGGTCGGGTGGTGCCCGACTCCTTCACCCACGGGACATCCAAACAGCGATCCCGATGGTTTCGCAAAGGGTTTGAAACCGGGGATATCGCCCAGGGAGACACCTTCTCCATTCCTGCAAGCCAGCTCTGAGATGTCAGGGAAGAAACCTGAGGACTGGGAAGACTCCACGGCTTAAACGCGCGGAAGAAACCTCATTCGGCAGGATCGCTCCATTCAGAAACCCGAAAGCCTGAGGTAGCGAGCTGCGGAACAGTTTCTGCCAGGAACGGAGAGGAATCCGACCTGTGTGCGCCCGATTATTCCGGGCGCTACGCGAGTAAGTAGCGCCGGCGGATGCCCTTCGCGTATTGGACTTCGCGTATTGGACTTGTTACAGGGGAACGGTCATACTCTTGTCGTCCTTATGAGCCGTCCGGAAAACAGATCTGTGTCGGGAATGTCCATATCGCGCCGAACATTCCTGGCATGTTCGGTTGCTTTGTCCGCAAGTGCGCCAACCCTCGCGCAAGCAGCTCGAAGCCCCCGACTGAGAGCGGCGATCATCGGACACACGGGACGCGGGAACTATGGTCATGAACATGACACCATCTTTCGAGGAAGAGAGGACATTCAGGTCGTTGCCGTTGCCGATCCGGACCCGACCGGCAGAGCGAAAGCCGCAGTTCGCTGCGGCGCCCTGAGTCAATATGAGGATTACCGGGAAATGCTGCAGAAAGAAAAGCCGCATCTCGTGTGCGTTGCGCCGCGTTGGAGCGAGCAACACCACGAAATGGCCCTGGCGGCGCTCCGGGCGGGCGCTCACGTTTACCTGGAGAAACCGATCACGCAGACCCTGGCGGAAGCCGATGAACTGATTGCCACGGCGAGGAAGGCGGGCTTAAAGATCGTTGTGGCTCACCAGATGCGGCTTGCGCCAAACATTCCCGCGTTAAAAGCGGAGATCCACTCGCTCATCGGAGAACTGCTTGAAATTAACGCCCACGGCAAGCAGGACCACCGTGCCGGTGGCGAGGACATGATTGTCCTTGGCGTCCACCTGTTCGATCTGATGCAGTATTTCGCAGGAGAGCCGATGTGGTGCTCTGCCCGGATTCTCCAGGGCGGCCATGAAATCACCTCGGCCGACGCGCGCGCGGCGACAGAGAACATTGGACCCGTGACGGGTGACGACATCTTCAGCCAGTTTCATTTTCCCGGGGGTGTTCACGGCACGTTCAGAAGCTGCGCCAGCAATCGCGATACTGCCGGACCCTGGGGTCTGGAACTTGTCGGCATGAAAGGTTCCGTCAAAGTCCATATGGAGATGGTCCCACGAATTTACATCCTGAAATCCAACAACTGGAGCACCCAGGGCAAGAGCGATGAGTGGCAACGCTGGAGTGAGGACCCGACTATCGGGATGGCGGATGCAGATCGTGGGTTTGCCAGGGCAAATGCGCGTGTTGTGGATGATTGGCTGGACGCAATCGCCACCGGCAGGGAGCCTGTTTGCAGCGCATCTGCCGCAACGAAGGCCCTGGAAATGGCAATGGCCGTATTTGCGGCAGGTCTGGCGAAAGGCCGCGTTGAGTTTCCGCTAAAGAATCGACAACACCCGTTGAAGGGCTAAGAACAAACGGACTTTATTAAAACCTCGCAGGAGGAATTCTGATTTTCAGTGGTGCCGATGGAGGGGGTCGAACCCACACAACCTCACGGTTACCAGATTTTGAGTCT
>CAYNZC010000234.1:0-2558 GCA_964401575.1 uncultured Verrucomicrobiota bacterium | reverse complement strand
ATGACGACGGTGGACTCGTCCTTGACCTTGATCTTTGCGCGAACCTTAACCTGGCCGGCGCCGTCCTTGTATTCGCGGGCGTCCATCAGGCCGCCGGTGACAAAGTCCGGCAGGCACTTGAAGGACTGTTTCTTGAGGATGGCGATTTGGGCCTCGAGCAGTTCGGGGAAATTGTGCGGAAGAATGCGCGAGGACATGCCGACGGCGATTCCCTCGGTGCCCAGCATGAGCAGCAGGGGCAGTTTGCATGGCAGCGCGACAGGTTCCTTGTTGCGCCCGTCGTAGCTTGGCACGAATTCTGTGATTTCGTCGTTGAAGACTTCTGTTCTGGCGAGTTCGGTAAGGCGGCACTCGATGTAGCGTGAAGCGGCGGCGACGTCTCCCGTGAACACGTTGCCGAAGTTTCCCTGGCCCTCGATGAGGTAGCGTTTGTTTGCGAGCACGACCAGGGCGTCGCCGATGGAGGCGTCGCCGTGGGGGTGGAACTGCATGGCGTGGCCCACGACGTTAGCCACCTTGATGAAGCGTCCGTCGTCCTTTTGGTGCAGGGCATAGAGAATGCGGCGTTGGACGGGCTTGAGGCCGTCTGCGAGGTTGGGAATTGCGCGGTCGCGAATGACGTAAGAAGCGTAGTCGAGGAAGTTGCGGTTGATGCGCTTATGCAGGGGCAGTTCCATCCGGGAAGGGACAAAAGGCTTTGCGGTGGCGGTGGCGGGCAGGGATTCTGCCAGCACATGAGGCTGGCCATTGCCGTTTTTGGTTTTAGCCTTGCTGTTGCCGCTGGTGGCCGGGATGCCCTCGATGGGCAGCTCGGGCTGATTCGGGTTGTTTGAATCTTTGTGAGCCATGTTAGGGAATGGTGGGCATCCGGCGGCCTACTCCTCGATGGGCACAACCAGGTGTTCCATGATGAAATCTTTTCTTTCGGGTGTGTTCTTGCCCATGTAGAAACTCAGGATGCCTGAGGCGTCCATTTTGGGGGCGTATTCGACCTTGCTGAGGCGCATATCCTTTCCGATGAACTGCTTGAACTCGGCGGGCGAGATTTCGCCCAGGCCTTTGAACCGGGTGATCTCGCAATTTTTTCCGAGAGACTGCGCGGTGGTGTCACGTTCCTGTTCCGAGTAGCAATAGATTGTCTGGTCCTTGTTCCGCACGCGGAACAGGGGTGTTTCGAGCACGAACAGGTGACCCTCATGCACCAATTGTTCGAAGAACCGGAAGAAGTAAGTGATCATCAGGTTCCGGATGTGGAGGCCGTCCACGTCTGCGTCGGTGGCCAGGATGACTTTATCGTAGCGGAGCCGCTCGATGCTATCTTCGATATCGAGAGCGCGCATGAGATTGTAGAGCTCGTCGTTTTTGTAAACGATATCGCGCTTGAGGTCCCAGACGTTGAGCGGCTTGCCCCGGAGCACAAAGATTGCCTGTGTGTTCACATCCCGGCAGCTTACGATGGAGCCTGCGGCGGACTGTCCTTCTGTGATGAAGACCATTGAACCGCGCCCTTTGCCCTTTGTCTTGTCGAGGTGCGTTTTGCAATCCCGGAGCTGTGGGATGCGAATCGTGATGGCCTTGGCGCGCTCGCGGGCGAGCTTCTTGACCTCCTGCAGTTCCTTTCTCAACTGGCGGGTGTCCTGGACCTTTGCCTGGATTTGGTCGGCGATGTCCTTGTTGCGATGGAAGAACTGGAGCAGCTCCTCGCGGACCCTGTTGACCAGATCGGTGCGGATTTCCGTGTTGCCCAGCTTGTTTTTGGTTTGGGACTCGAACACGGGGTCTTTGAGGCGTATGGCCACGGCTCCGACCATGCTTTCCCGGACGTCATCGCCGTCGAACTTTTCGCGTCCGTATTCGTTGATGGCCTTGAGAAGGCCTTCGCGGAAGGCGCTGAGGTGGGTGCCGCCGTCGGCGGTGTACTGGCCGTTCACGAAGGAGTAGAAAGTTTCGCCATAACGGCTATTGCTATGGGTGAAACAGAACTCGAGAGTTTTTTCCGAGTAGTGCAAAGGGGGATAGATGGGCTCGCTGCCGTCGGCCTGGAGATCTTCCATGACCAGGTCCATCAGGCCGTTGCGTGATTGGAAGACGTTGCCATTGAACACGAGCTTGAGCCCGCTATTGAGGTAGCTGTAATGCCTGAGCCTGCGCTCGACGTGCTCCGGGAGAAACTGCACCTGCTTGAAGATATCGGGATCGGGAACGAAGCGGATGAAGGTGCCATCGGGCTCGCTGGTTTTGCCCTTGTTTTCCTTTTTCAGCCTTCCCTGCTTGAAGGAAGCCTCGACAAACTGGCCCTCGCGGAAGCTGCGGACGACGAACTCGCGCGAGAGGGCGTTGACGGCCTTGGTGCCCACGCCGTTCAAACCCACGCTGAATTGGAAGACGTCGTCGTTGTACTTGGCGCCGGTATTGATCTGTGAGACGCAATCCACCACCTTGCCGAGCGGAATGCCGCGCCCGAAATCGCGCACGGACACGCTGGAATCCTGGATTTCGATACGCACCTCGCGGCCATGCCCCATGATGAACTCGTCGATGGCGTTATCGATGACCTC
>CAYNZC010000233.1:0-2706 GCA_964401575.1 uncultured Verrucomicrobiota bacterium | reverse complement strand
CCCCTGAGAGCCTCGCCTCCTTGCGGGCCTTCGGCCCTTAAGTCCCCTGAGAGCCCCGCCTCCTTGCGGGCCTTCAAGCCCGCACTGCGCGCTGAGGCCCGAAAGCTGAGGGCGGAAACCTGAAACCTGAAAGCTGGAACTGGGGTTTGGGATGTGATCGGATGGTGCGCGGGGTTGAGCGACGGCTTTGGGTGGCTGTAGCGGGAAGAGGCGGAGCTTAACGGTCGATGTTCTTGCGGACCCAGGTTGCGTGCATGTCGAGGTAGATCTGGTTGCGTCCGCCGTTGTGTGCGGACCAACCGCCTGGAGGTGGGACGCTGGCGCCGACCGTCCACTGGTCTTTGAAGCCTGCCCACCAGGGCTTTTCGAAGAAGGGGCTCATGAGCCATTCCTCATCCGAAACGCTTGCCTTGCGCGCCAGCGCTACACTTTCGGGGGTTCGCCCGCGCAGGTACCGGGCGGCGTCGGGATTCTTTTCAGCCAGTTTGTCGCTGATGTAGTTGGCCCATCCACGCTGAGGGGCATTGGTGCTGTTTTGCCGCCATGGACTGAGGAAATGGGACTGCCATTGGTTTGTCTGCGCGACGGGCACCGGCGGGCTGAGCCACATTTTCACGTTCGGCGCGTTCAAATGGAGCAATGGCATGAACGAGCCCATGGAATTATAGCGCTTTCCGGACGCATCCACGGGCGGGGTTAACTGAAGTTCGGAATCCGAGACATGCGGCATTTTCCCCCCGTGATCTGACAGATACATGGTGGTTGCCAACCCGATCTGGTGGAGATTGGAAAGACAGGCGGAGCGTTGCGATGCCTGTTTGGCCTTGCTCAGGGCCGGCAAGAGCATGGCTGCCAGAATCGCGATAATCGCGATAACCACCAGCAATTCAATTAGCGTGAAGCCGTGGTTCAGAGTGGAAGTGCTGTTCCGTCGCATCGCAGACAATTACACAAAGTCCTTCAGTCCTGTCACGCTTCAATCAGCGTTGGCCCCGGTGGGAAGGCGACAGCCTGCACGCGTCAGGGACACGTGCGGCGTTGTTTTATTCGGGCGTTTCGACCTGGAGGGGGCGAATGTTACGGTGTATAGCCGTCTGTCAGGGTCTTGAGAGAGGTTGTCGGGTCCGTCCCGGCATTTGAACGCCCAGCCCTGCTGCGAGGTTTCGTGAATGAGGTGGCATCGAGTTGCCGATCTGAATTGGCCGAAGGAACGGAGGTAAATGCGAGAACACGCCTCGGAGATAAGAGGCGTGTTGCTGCTGAGCGGTTTCAGAATTTTGAAACCGTTATGCGCGGCGCCGGACGAGGGCCAAAGCGCCAAGCCCCAAAGCCAGCAAAGCGCCTGTGCCGGGCTCTGGGACCACGTCGAAACGCGCGAGGAAGGCGGCTGTGTCTCCGGGGCTGAGCGTGAAATTCAGGGTGATCCCTATGCTGGTAGTGACGGGCAGGTTGTTGCCGATCCACCCGAAGGTTTGGAGGCCATTGGCCACACCCATTGGCGCAGCGACGATAGAGAAGGGATCCGACTGCATGGTTTGCACCGGCGTTCCGTCAATCAAAGCATTATAGATCGACATCCCGGCGGGAGCGGCAACCGTGGCGCCGTCAGTCCCGTGATCAATGACCTGGGTTGTGATCGCGCCGTAGATCATGTTCGGAGAGACGTTGAACAGAGCAGGGATCGTTAGATTAAAGCTATAAGTCTGAAAGGTGGTAGTGGCATTCTGCCAACTCATGTTGAAGAGAATGGTGGGATCGGGGTCGAATTCGATCTCCTCGATCGTCATATTTGCGGTGCCATTCAGAATGCCCATCTGAGTGAAACCGCCTTTTAGCTTCCACTTTCCCCTCCCCACCTCGTACTCCTGCAAGGGCGTTACCATCTGAAAACTTCCCATTCCCGGTATTGAAACAATATCTCCATGGATTGTCGGTGGCAGGACGTAGAAGACACCATCCGCCCGCAGCGTGGCTGGTGCCAGAGAGAGCAGACCGATTGAGAAAACCGCAAAGAGGCCGCGCAATGTCTTCATAGACTTTGTTTGTTGTGGTTAATGCTGTAACTACTCTATTTGATTCCCTGGGCGAAAGCAAGCAAAAAGTGCGTTTTTTGCGGCTTTTTGGGCTTCTGAATCGACGCAAGTTAAAGATGGCAAAGAAGGGGATGGGGGTGAGGGGGATGGGATTGCAGGGGCTCTGGCAGGGACCGGGCCGGGACATGGTGGCGCAGGGTTATCCCGGCTCTACAGGCCGCTGGCCGTTGCCGTCGGGATACCTGGGCCTTCAGCCCGGGGTAACACATTGGGCCTTCGGCCCTTGGGAATGAGCCCTGCGGCATAGACCAGCAGGACCGTCAGGACTCCGCGCATGCTTCGAGGCGGTGACTTCGTCTTTGACATGTCTGAGTTCGCAATCATCATAACAACGTTAAAGCACTTGAAGCGCGTTCACTTGACGAGGCGGGCATGGCTCCAGCGAATGGCGATTCTCGCCCTGGCTGGGGGTGCCGGATGTCGAACAGGCATTTTCTGCCGAAGGCAGGGTGTTCTGTCGTGCGCGGATGACGCCTTTCTTGAGGAATTGGAACGCGCGACCTTTCGTTTCTTCGAGGAGTGCGCCCATCCGCGAACGGGATTGGTGAAGGATCGCAGCCGGGCGGATGGCAATGACGAGCGCGAAGTGGCCAGCATTGCGGCGACGGGATTT
>CAYNZC010000232.1:0-2727 GCA_964401575.1 uncultured Verrucomicrobiota bacterium | reverse complement strand
GGCGCTGCCAGTTCATTAACTGCGGGGCGTTTTTCTCCCAGTCGAATGCGAGGTCCGAGAGGGTTGTTTTGTTTGCGATGAGAGTTGGGTCGATACCGAGCGTGGCGGCTTGTCGATCGCGGATATCCTGAAGCTGGTGGTATCTTGCGCGTTCGGCCTCGGACGTTTTGCGGGAGCAGGTGCGCGGAATGCGGGGGTGCTGTTCCGGGGGCACTTTCATGCCTCGCTCGATCGCCTTCATTGCGGCAGTTTTTCTCCGGTCTGACATTACCCTGGGGAGAAGCCCGACAATGGGTTTTGATTCCGATGCGAGCTCGGCCATACGGACCAGGGCTTCATGGCTGAGGATGAAGTAGGGGGGCTTATTTGCGCGAGTGGCTTCAGCCTCTCGCCAATGCCAAAGCTCGCGAAGAACCGCCAGGGCGGGGCGGGAAAGGCGGCGACTGCCTTTGATGCGCCAAACCTGATCGTGATCCGGGATTGAATCGCGACTGCAATCGGCGATGAGGCGTTCGCAGGACTCGCGATGCCATTCGAGCCGGTCTTTTGCGCGCAATTCATGGGCGAGGCGGTCTGCGAGTGGTCTCAGGTAGCGGGTGTCGTTTCGGGCGTAGATCTCCATCCGTTCGGTGAGAGGGCGAATGGCCCAGTTTGCTTTTTGAGGGCCTTTTTCGAGTTTAACCTGCAACATGGCCTGCACGAGGCTGCTGAGGCTGAACTGTGTGATGCCGAGCAAACGCGCAGCCACCATGGTATCGAAGATGGCATGGGGCACGAAATTGTGATGTTTGCGCAAAAGCCGCAGATCGTAATCAGCGCCGTGCATGATCAACTCGTGACGGCTGAGCCGGGCGAACAGAGGTCCGAGATCGAAGTTTGCGAGCGGGTCCACGAGGCGGTCGCCGGACGGCGTGCTTATCTGGATCAGGCAGACCTTTTCAGGATAGGCGTGGAGGCTGTCTGCCTCGGTATCCACGGCGACCCATGGGGATGCCTCGAGAGAGGCCAGGAAAGATTCGAATTCTTGTTGTGTGCCGATCACTACTCAGCCTTTGGCCGCTTTTGCCCAGGAATCCTTCAGGGTGATGGTGCGGTTGAGCAGCAACCCGCCTGCCGGTGAGTTTTTGTCCAAACAGAAATATCCCAGGCGCTCGAACTGGTAGCGCGCGTCGGGAGAGGCTTCCTTCATGGAAGGCTCGCACTTTGCGATGAGAGTTTCGAGCGAGGCGGGATTGATATGGCGCTTGAAATCGCCGTCGGCGTCGGGCTCGGGGACGTTGAAAAGCCGATCGTAGAGGCGAACCTCGGCGTCCATCGCGTGAGGCGCGCTGACCCAGTGGATGGCGCCTTTGACCTTCCGTCCGGCCGTGGCGCCCCCGGTTTTGCTCTCGAGGTCTGCGCTGCAACGCAGCTCGATCACCTGGCCGGCTGGGTCCTTGACGACCTCCTCGCACTTGACGATGTAAGCGTACTTTAAGCGCACTTCGCCGCCGGGCTTGAGGCGGAAGTATTTGGGTGGCGGCGTCTCCATGAAATCATCGCGATCGATATAAAGCTCGCGCGAGAAGGGAACCGCCCGTGTTCCTGTGGAAGGGTCCTCGGGATTGTTGATAGCAGGGAGACTTTCCGTTTTGCCTTCGGGATAGTTGGTGATGACGACCTTGAGGGGGCGCAGCACGGCCAGGCGGCGGAGGGCGCGTTTGTTGAGGTCCTCGCGGATGGAGTTCTCGAGCACGGCCACATCCGTGATGGCGTTGTATTTTGTGATGCCGATGTTGTAGGCGAAATTGCGCAACGCCTCCGGGGTGACGCCGCGTCGCCGCAGGCCGCTGATGGTCGGCATGCGCGGGTCGTCCCAGCCGGAAACCAAACCTTCAGTCACCAACTGCATGAGCTTGCGTTTGCTCATGATGGTGTAGCCGAGGCTGAGCCGCGCAAACTCGTATTGGCGAGGTTGCGGCCGCGGGAGGTCCAGTTGCTCAAGCACCCAATCGTAGAGGGGACGATGGACCTCGAATTCGAGGGTGCAGATGGAGTGAGTAATGCCCTCGATATAATCGCTCAGGCAATGGGCGAAGTCATACATCGGGTAGATGCACCAGTCCTGGCCGGTGTGGTGATGCTCCGCATGGCGGATTCTGTATAGAACAGGGTCGCGCATCCACACGTTCGGGGAGGACATATCGATCCTCGCTCGCAGAGTGCGGGCGCCGTCCGGGAACTCACCCGCGCGCATGCGCCTGAAGAGATCCAGGTTTTCCTGGACGGAACGGCTGCGCCAGGGACTTTCCCTGCCGGGGCGATCCGGCGCGCCGCGGTAGGCGTCCGTGTCCGCCGGTGAGAGATCACAGACGTAAGCGACGCCCTTCTCGATGAGGCGGACGGCATATTCGTAGAGTTGATCGAAATAATCCGATGCGTAGAACGGCTCGTGGCCTCGGATAGGGCCGGGGGCCAGTCGCGGGGTCTCCGCCGGGAGGTAAAAATCCACGTGTCCGTTATGGGTTGCCTGTTCGGGCGTCTTTCGAGCGGGCTTGAGGCCCAACCGGTCATCGGCCCAACCGCTGATGAGCCAGCGCACATCCTCAATAATGGAATCCACATACTCGACCTCTTCCTTGGTCGGGTTGGTGTCGTCCATGCGCAGGTTGCAGACGCCTCCGAATTCACGCGCGATGCCGAAGTTCAGGCAGATGGACTTGGCGTGGCCGATGTGCAGGTAGCCGT
>CAYNZC010000231.1:0-2750 GCA_964401575.1 uncultured Verrucomicrobiota bacterium | reverse complement strand
TCTGAGGGGCAAGGTTGTCCGAGGCTAGTACTCTGACAATGTCATTGAAAGGGTCGGTCCTATAACAATGACAATTGGGTGCGATTAAAACTGCCGGTCAGTTTTTTGCGATCTGTTGCCAGTAATTGTTCCAATCCCCATTGGCCCGGAGCGTGCGGAGTCGCAGCATCACCTCGGCATTGGGCTCCAGCCACCAAGCTCCCGGGATTTTGAGTCGTCGCTGGAGCACATGTCGATGGCTTCCTTCCACCTCCCCGGAGCCAATGGGTAACCCGGTGGCAAGGGCACCGGCGTAGTCCATGTATTGTTGGCGCTCGTTGATATAATTTTGGGCGCTACGGACAGGCGCTTCCTTCTGCTCTACGGGTTCCAGGTGCGAATCCAATGCCCGCAGCACCTCACTGAGTTGGCTTTGTCTCAGCAGTTCCTGCTGCTGATGAAGCCATTGCTTATTGTTCTGAGGAGCTACTCGTTGTGCCGCCGCAGCCAAGTAATCGCTGACGTGATGAAAATCGATCATGTAAGCCGCGTTGGAGTCTTTGCTCGCGCCGAACTGTTCTCCAAAAGTGTTCACAATCCAAGGAGCGCCATCACCCAGACCATGGACTCGGGTGTGCGGCCCCAACCCTGCGCTTCTGGCCACTTGCTGCCAAAGCCAGCCGGCGACCTGCACGGTTCCAAACGTTGCCCCATAAACCGCATCAACCGCGTCCAGTGGGCGGGCCAGACACAGCCGCGCCTCCCGCCAGAATAGTTCTTTGTCCTTGCGGCCATCCAAGCCCGGTCCGCACTTGGTGGTGACCATGGGCAACATCGTGCCGTCCATTTCTGTTATCAACGTCGGCACCGGACGCTTCGGGGCCTGGTGTTCAACGGCGCCACTGGCTTTGGCATGCTTCAGAGTGCAGGAGCGCACACTGCTGGCGGGAAGCTCAACGCCGTAATGCTCCCGCATTTTCTGGCTGGCCACCGCGAACGAATGGTCGGCCCCAAAATCCGTCAGAGCCCTCTGCAAGGGCAGAGAATATTCCCGGTTGCGGATTTGGGCCTGCATACAGAAGGGCCGCACTTGCGCCCCTCGTCGTCCGCAGCGAAGCCTCTGCTCCGAAATCCGAATCTCTCCGTAGGTTGAGTGCCAGCTCAGGGCTTTTTTTTTCGGTACCGCTGCAATGAGGCATCCTGGGCAAGCGCTTTAGTTACTGCCGCTGCTTCGCTCTTCTCGGCCCATTCGATGAGAATCCCGTTGCCTAATTTACGGATCTCCTCAATGGCCCGCGCTTCGGCTTCATGCGCCGTACAACCTTGCGCCACCAACTCTTCGATCATGTCAGCGATTTCCAACAGGCGTTCCCGCATGTGTGGTTTGTCGGCGTAGCGCTGATCCAGGCTTTGTTCCCGTTTCGGTAATTCAGATGGCAGTTCACTATTCATGAACTGCTCTAATTATACAGATTTTTTAAAAGTACAATGCCAAAATGACACACTTTGCAGAAATTATTTTGAGGCATAGACGTGGCACACTTTGTGGCACACTTTCATCATTCCTGACCGACACTCTTAATCGCACCCGGTGCATTCCGTTTTGCCATCGCTGCAGCTGAATGCATTCGGTGTACCCACTGACTCCACTGACACACTGGCAGAAACCAATCGGAACGTGCTTTAGCGGCTACAAGTGCTTGTAGCTCACACTCATCAATCTAAAACACTCCAGTGCAGTTCTTCTGCCCAAGACGAGAAATCCTGTGTTTGGCAGCGTCGCGGTCCCGGAACCTCATCGATTTCGGCCGTTATCTGGCCGTTCCCAACGTTGGCGGACGCGCTCCGACCCTTAGCGGAGGCGCTCCGACCCTTAGCGGAGGCGCTCCGACCCTTCGCGGATCCGAAGGTGTGCGTGCCCCCCACTCTCTGCGGAGCCAGCCCTGATTGGCCACGTGTGGACTCCATAGTCACAGCTGCGACTCGTTGTGTGTGGCCCACCACGACACGCTTCGATGCATCGGAAGTGGCCACTGACGCACTGACAGCACTGACAATCCGGTCGGGTTGGTTTGTAGATGGCTGAAGATCATCAGCTTGCAATGGTATCCGAACGCCGACTTCGAATGCCCAATTCTAGGCATATCCTCATCAGACGGGCCGGATTTGGGCACTTTGAACACTAGCAGAATGGGTTTGAACGTTAGCGCATCGCCTTTGAACCTACGCGGATGGCTCCCGACTCTTCGCGAGAGGCGCTTTGCCGTTAGCGATAAATCGACCCAAGGTCTGCGCGACAAAACTGCGCTGGATAAGTATCGCCCAAGAAGCCCTCCTGGAAAACGTTAGCCCGAGGTCGGCGGCACGCCCGGTATTCGGAGAAACGCCGGTCGTCCCTCAAACCCCATGTCGGGTGCTTCGCGGCCGACGTCGCCGGCCTTGATGAAGGAGGACTGGGAGTGGTGTGCCCTCAGACCGGGGATGTCGCCCTTGTCGAGGAGCTGGAAGAGGGCGCCGAGTTCGTCTGCCCCCATTGTGACGGCACCATCCGCCAATGGCAGGGCGAGCTGTCACACAGCAAGCTGCTTAAGGTTTCCTGCCCTGTAACTGGCGGCATCATCGAACTAGAGGACGACGAGGACGGAGAGAACGGCGGTCGGAGGAAAAAGAAACCGTATCGCTACCGCTGGCCCGACGAAGTCCGCGACGAAGTCCTCGCCCGCCTTCTCAAACTCAACGCCGAACGCGCCGAGCAGGAAAAGCTCACCGGC
>CAYNZC010000230.1:0-2862 GCA_964401575.1 uncultured Verrucomicrobiota bacterium | reverse complement strand
AATACACTTTTGATCAGATCGGCAATCGCCTCAGCGCCAAAGCTGGCGGGGACGAGAACGGAGCCAACCTGCGCACGGCTTTATATTACCCGAACCTTTTGAACCAATACTGGAGCAACACAGTTCCCGGCGCGGTGGATGTGATGGGTGTGGCGTTTGCCACAAGCACAGTCGCAGTGAACAATCTTTCGGTTTACCGGAAGGGTGAGTATTTCAGGAAAGAACTGCCCGTGAACAACAGCGCCGGCCCGGTGTGGACGAACATCACCGTCACCGCCACCGGCCAGGCAACAGTCACCGGCAACGCCGCTGTCGCGGCTGCCTTGCAACAGTTCGTGCATGATGAAGACGGCAATCTGACGCAGGATGGCTTGTGGGAATACACCTGGGATGCGGAGAACAGGCTGGTTGCTGTGGTATCCGCCTCGAATGTTCCCGAGGCAGGAAAGAGGGGAGTTGAATTCAAGTATGACCACCAGGGCAGGAGGATCGAGAAGTTGGTGTATGCGTGGGATCCGCAAGAGTCGAATTATATTCCGCAATCCACAAACCGGTTCGTTTATGATGGATGGAACTTAGTCGCGATGTTGGACGGCAACAATGCTCCCGTGCTGTCATTCGCTTGGGGAACTGACCTGAGCGGCTCGCTGGAAGGTGCGGGTCTGCCCGCCATAGCTTCGGCGACGGCGGGAGGAGTCGGAGGCTTGATTTCAGTGACGGTCCATTCGGGTGCAAACACTGGCACTTATTTCTACTGCTTCGACGGCAACGGCAACGTCGTCGCCCTCGTGAATGCGGCGGATGGCTCGATCTCCGCTCGTTATGAATACGGTCCCTTCGGCGAACTGCTCCGCTCAACAGGGCCGATGGCGAAGGCTAATCCGATCAGATTTTCGACTCAGTACACCGACGATGAAACCGACTTGGTCTGCTATCTCCATCGCTACTACAATCCGAGCACGGGGAGGTGGCTAAGCCGCGACCCGCTGGGTGAACCTGGGTTTGAAACGCTTCGACGCAAGCGTGCGTCACTGCGTGGGGATGGCCCAAATCTTTATCACTTTGTTCGCAACAACCCCCTAAATAGGCGTGACTATTTGGGTCTGGCAGTAAACGAGGTTCAGGTCGTTACGTTCTGTCGTAGGAACTGTGGTCCAGATTATACACAGGCAGTGAACGATGAGATGGCGAGCTTTCGTCGTTATCTAGAAAATGGACCCAACACGGATGGGATGGGGCCTTTGTTTCTGCTTGGGTGGTTCAAGAACGTCTTGGGCTCACTAGATTACGCGGCCCAGGCTGATCGAATAGGTGCAACCGCTGATCCTTTGGTGGGATTCCCATCTCGCGATTGCCAGGGTACAATCACTCTCTGTGGGAGATGTGTCGGGAGTGACGTTCCGGGTAATATCATGTTCGGCTTTGCAACCGCCGCTGTGGGGATACCTGAGCTAATAAGCGCACTAGGTGCTGACGCTGCGGAGGCCACTGATGGTGACGGTGAGGGCGACGTTGGAAAGGTGGGGTTTATAATATACGCCGCTCTTGGCATCAAGATTGATGAGGATCATGACGTGTTTCCTCTGGGCCAAGAGCTCTTTGAGAGTGGATCTAGCGATATATGTTCGATACTCAGCAAACTGCCACGTCATGCTGCGAGTAGTTGTTCCCCAACCAGTGCAGTTGGGGCCTATACAACGAAAAAACCGTTCGACCGTATTCCCTATCCGCGTGGGCTATGAGGGCCAGTGCAGCAATATCGAAGTCTCTTGCATGGAGACATATTAATTCTTTGATTTTCGTCGCTTGCCTCTGCGGTTGTGGTGAGCCAGCGATGCCACCCCCTAAACTTGGTGTTCAAACCTGGAAACCGACTCCTGTTGGCGGACCACTCGAGCTGAGGCCGCTACCCCCCGCGAATCGGGTATTGGAGGATTATCAGAAATGGATGAAGGAAAGCTCTGGCGATCTGGCACGGGTATATGAGTTGACTTTGGAAGGAGCATCCAATCAATTGGACTTCACAGTTGAAGTCCTGAGAGGGGAGACCCCGATGGGCAGACCCGAACATACTTACGTGAGCTTTATCTACACGAATCGCACGATTGGAGGTTACAAGTTTGTATGGGATCGGTTGGGTCGCCACAATGCGGACTTTCTGAGGCTTCGTGGCCAGTCGAAACAGGCATGGGTGGAGTTAAACTGGAGGGCATCGAAGCCAGAGCTGCCGATAGTTCGAATTGTCGCTTTCGAAGGGTTGGCACCTGATGGGGTGCTGTTAGCCGAGCCGGGTGGAGAGATGAAGTGAGGACGCTCACAGAAGGTGCTCCGGACAAAGGGAGTGAGGCAATTTAGCACCGCTTAGGCTTTGGTGAAGCAGTTGGTCGGCACCTGCGCCTGCCGCACAGCCCCCCCCTTCGCGGAGACTGAGCGGGTCGATTCCCCTTGAAAGAGCTACGCCTCGGCCCGCACAGACTCCGCTCGCCTGAGGGAGGCTCCCTCGTGAGCTTTCTTAGCGCCGCCGCTCCACTGCGCTTTTTGTCCTGGCCGCTGGATCCGCTTGCCCGGGAGCACCACCCCCAAGCGGGCGGCCAGGCCAAACGCTCCGCTTCACTCACGGCTTGCAGAAACTCCCGAGCGAGCCGGGGACAACGGCTAAGAGAAAAAACTGCGGGTGCTCCCGGTGCCGCGCTACCGGCACAGTCCCTGCGCTGGAGGCTGGCGCACTTGGCAGTTGCCGAAAGAGCCGCTGACCTCATCGGCGCTGGGGTGCTCGCATTCCTCCCACGGAAAATCCAGTGCCGTGACGGGGTCGCCCATTAGGGCACTAATCAAGCGGAAAAAAACGTCGCTGTCCGGATT
>CAYNZC010000229.1:0-2876 GCA_964401575.1 uncultured Verrucomicrobiota bacterium | reverse complement strand
AGGTAAAATAATTATGTAGTCAACCCCAATTAGCTCCTTTGATCAAAAATATATGACCCCTTTTCCGATGCCAAACCCTCTTGGCCTGTCGATAACTCAGACCCAAAATCTCCGAAGCCTCTACGAGCTTCAGTTCATCCTCTTGAACCTGCTTCATCACACTTATACGAACCCGTTCCTTCTGACTCATTCTTAAAATCTCCATCTGTGCGCGACTTGCTACAGCAACCGCGCACAAAAGGGGACATTTTCATCGAGTCCAAAAAGGGACATTATCAAAGAGTCAGGACACAGATGTGACCCCGATTTGCTTCCGGAGCAGAGCCGGCTATACTCGATGGTTAAGTTCATCTATCTATTCCTTTCTTGGCATTTTCGAGCACGGCAAGAACTTTCGGGTGGGATTGAGCATAGTGTAGCGCAGTATCCCCAGCAAAATCTTTAATGTTTAAATTTGCCCCATGCTCAAGGAGATATAAGACTATTGGCAGCCCCTCATCTCCTTGCATCACAGCCATCATTAAAGGAGTTTGTCCGTTTTTTGCGCGAAGGTTAACGTTCGCACCGGAATCGACTAAAAGACGAACTGCGTTCGTCTGATTATGAAAAATCGCGCCCATCAACGGTGTCCACCCGAACTTTCTATCTGAGGATTGGTCCAGGTCCACACCTTGGCGAATTAGCGATTGAAGCTTTATTACATCTCCACTCTCCGCCGCATCAAGTGCCAGTTCTGCCCTATTATCTTTCCAACACCCGGCGAACATGCAAAGCAAAAGAGAAACTACAATGGTTTCTTTTTTCATTCGAGGTAGATAGTTTTATTTACCAGCGCGCGTTGCAGTTATGTACTGAACTAATCCGTACGCAGTGCCTGTATTCATTTTGCCGAAGTCCCGAGGAAAGGAGATGGTGGGTGTGTACTTTGCAACTAGCTTATAACGGCTGTTCAAACGCACACGCACCTGAGCCTCGCGTGCTTCGGTCTTGGGACTGGACGTGGTGCCGATTACGTTAAAAATGTGCTTCGCTACTCGATCGCGGATAGTATAAAATTGGCCCTGTGCTGCGCCTTGGGGCCCGGTTCCGCTGACACTTATCAGTGCTCGCACCGTGACATCAAATTCCCCTCCGCATCTGTCCTTTAAATAGAGCAATATCGTTCCTGCTGGCTCATCCTTATCCACAGTATTGCAGGATCCACCATCACCGTCCCGTGATTTGATTGTCAATGTTGAATCGGCGAGGTTGCCAGAGACGGAGTAGTCTCCTTTCAGTGTGCACCACCACGGATCGCTCCAAGTCCCGGATCCGCCCAGAATTGAGCTATCGCTGGTGCGATCACCCCTGACCACTTCGAATTTCACATCAATAAGTCCGAACAAGTCAATCAGCCCAATAGGATCGTTTCTAACGATTGCATATAGGTTCAGCCCGCCTCGTTCCTCAATCGGATCCCTGCTCAACCACCGTCCCGTGCTGGCGTTGTAATACCGATACCCGTAGTAAAGCAGGTCCGTTTCATCGTCCTGGTATTTGGTCGAGAATCGGAAGGGATTGAGCTTCGCCATTGTCCCAGTGGCGCGAAGGAGTTCGCCAAAGGGACCGAACTCATATTGTGCGGCGATAGAGCCATCGGTGGCGTTTACCAGTGCGACAACGTTTCCGTTGCCATCATAGCAATAGAAGTAAGTGCCAGCTTGCGGTCCAGAATGCACGGTGATGCTGAGCAACCCGCCCACACCACCTGCGCCTTGCAAGCTGCCCGAGAGGTCGGTACCCCAACTGAATGACAGGACAGGAGCGTTGTTTCCATCCAGAACAGCGATCAGGTTCCAAGCATCATAAACGAAGCGGTTGGTGTAAGCGGGATAGAAGGTGCCGTTGAGATTGGTAGAAACGATCTTCTCGATTCTCCTGCCCTGGTAATCATACGCGAATTCCAGTTTCTTGCGCGCGCCATCGGGAAGGCCCGGCGCCGATTCCATCGCGATAAGTCGGTTCTCGCCGTCCCAAGTGTATTCCCACAAGCCATCCTGCGTCAGATTGCCGTCTTCATCATGCACGAACTGTTGCAAGGCAGGTGCGACAGCGGTGTTGCCGGTGACTGTGGCCTGACCGGTGGCGGTGACGGTGATGTTGGTCCACACCGGGCCGGCGCTGTTGTTCACGGGCAGTTCTTTGCGGAAGTATTCGCCTTTGCGGTAAACGGCCAGGTTGTTGACCGTGACGGTGCTCGTGGCGAAGGCCACGCCCATCACGTCCACCGCACCCGGAACCGAGTTGCTCCAGTATTGGTTCAGGATGTTGGGATAATAGAGAGCGTTCCTGGAATTTGCCCCGTTCTCATCACCACCAGCCTTGGTGCTTAGCCGATTGCCGATTTGATCGAAGGTGTATTCATACTGCTGGCCTGCCACAGGGGTGAAGTCTTGCCAATAGCGTTTGCCTGATCGGACCTGACCCAAAGGGTCGTAATCGAAGCGCCAATAGCTGGCATCGGCTTCACGGCGCAAGATGCGTTGGTTGGCGGCGTTGTAGGAATACTCGAAGTTAACCGCAGATGCCGCGGATGGCACAGATGAAATACTCGTCAGACGGTTCAGGAAATCGAATGTCTTGGTAGTTGTCATTCGCAGGGCGCTGCCGTTTGTGAAGAAAATCTGCCCCACCAGCGGCGAATTGGCAACATACGAATACCCAGCGCTATTGGTTCCGGTTCTCACGCTCTGGAGCCGGGAAGCGGAGTCGTGCTTTCTTCCATTTCGCCTGCTCAGCGTCGTATTTCTTGGCATTGTCATTTTTCTAGGACCGACCCTATCACAACAGTCAAGGCAATGAGGCACGGAGCGGTTGACTTCCTGACAAAACACGCC
>CAYNZC010000228.1:0-2893 GCA_964401575.1 uncultured Verrucomicrobiota bacterium | reverse complement strand
AATCTGCATCATTTCAGGGCTGTGACGTCCCAGAAAGGAAAGCAAAGTTGAGAACTGCTTCCTTCATCCGGCGCTCCAAATAAAGAGTGTAAAGGCCAACCAAAGAGCCAGAGAGAATACGAGGATTCGGTCATCTTGCGGCATCGGGGATAACTTCTCGGACGCCAGGCGGCAACTCGCGACGCACAGGCTTGGGCTCTGCTGGTTCCAGGTTGCGCGAACCTGTAGGATTAATGGCGTATTCCAAACGTACCCCGCCCCACCCGATCGCCGTTTGAACAGTCAGCCATCCATATCGAGGAGGCCGCCCAAAAACAATGTAGTAGCCTTTCTTGATTTCCCTTGACCAATGTGCGTCATCCCTATTGAAGTGAAAGGTCAGAACAGACTGATAGCCTGTTTCAGGAGCATCAAAAGGAAATTCATCGTTTTGCTCCACAAATCCACCTGTGGGCAATGCCATTTGAAAGGTCCACGCCTTGGCATCCTTGACTTGGAGGTATTCGGGCTTGACTTGGCTAATCTCCAGCTGCCCATCTCCGTTAACCTTTCTCTCCATCAGGTTTACCCGGACGGGCACCCCGTCGCGTGGTACTGAAACCTCAAGTTTTGTTGAAAACCCAGATTGCGATGTTATCAGTTCGGCCCCTTCTCCTTTTTTGCGAAGGCGAAATAGGACGGGATGATTCGGATCAGGACGATGCGCATACTCCGCAAAGTGAAATGAGATGCTATTTGTTTCCATCGTATAATATCCAGCTTTATTCAACCAGACTTGAAGAGTATTGCCGCGCTTTCCCTCTAAACTGAATGCTCCGCTGGAATCCGTTTTTGCCGTTGCTTCAGAGGTTCCAGCCGGCGAAGTGTCAGTCCATATCATATGAGCTATTACGTCTTTAATAGGCAGACCTTTTTCGTCCAGAACTTTGCCGTAAAACTCGATGGGCCACTCGAAATCCCGAAGCACGGTTTCACGCATACGAAGACGTAATGAGGTTGTTGCGTCCGTGTTTGTTTGAGGAGTGACCGAAGCGCTTCGAGTTGTTTCGCGTTTTTCGGGTGCGCTGATCGTAGGCGAAACCAGTTTGACCAAAGGTTTACCGGTTGAATAATTCTGCGACTCAACCGCTGTTTCGTTGGCAGGCCACATCATCCAGATCAGCAGCAAACAGCAAAGTGCCACCATTGCGATAATGGTATAGAATTTCCTTTTCATGCTAAGGCTCCTATGGAAAGAGACACGATCGTAAGATAGTGTAGAATGGCCATACGGGCTGTTCTTGAATATTTCTATGGAACTGCCCACTGTGATCGTAGTCCTTGTTCGTGAATTTATAAGACGGGGTACCTAAATTGACTTGATTCCCGGTCAATTGACCAGCGACACCCGCTTGTGCTCCCACAGCCTTGCTTCGTGAGCGCGCCACAAACGGCATAATCTCATGATTGCTTGTCACGGCACGCGTCACATGACTGCCATAGTAGCCGCCGTACAACACCGCTGCCAATTGCTGATTCCAGTGATTCGTTCGCAACAGGCTATTCGCGCCGTCTGTGTAGTAGCCCAATAGAGTGTTGGGCTTCATCGTTACAGGGCCGTTCGTATCATCAAGGTAGAGACGCTGATTGTGCTCCCAAGACCCCAAACCTCCTAAAACACCAGTTACAAGCGCGAAATCATCGGGATTGAAGAAGTTGACGATTTGTCCGTCTCCACGCAATGCATCCGTAATCCCCGAAGCATAGTTGTTATATGTATTCGGCGTTGGTGCCATTTGTTCCGCCGCCATTAAGGAGGGCAAATTGGTCATCGTGGTATCGTAGCACTGTGCCGGGACGGCGGCTTGCATCAGCACGTAGTTGTCTATTGGCGCCTGGCTGGCAGCGGCCAACTCCTTCAATGCCTGCATCATAACGATGTTGCCCATGCTGTGGGCGCACACGCTGATGGTGTGGTCAGGAAAGCGCTGTCGCAGATTGATTAGATACGTCGCCGTCCCTGTCCCCGACTTGAAAGCGATATGCTCGCTGCGGTTGTATGTAGCGTAGTCCAATCCGAAGAACGGATCAGTATCTCCTGAACGTGTGGGCCAGCGCAAGGCTGCAAATCTCCCCTGATAGCCTTGCCAATACAGGCGCTTGAACATCGTCTCCGAAAAATTGAAATACTCCCAGTTGGGCATGCGCCACCCATGCACGAAAACCGCCACCTCCTTGGCCTCAGCCAAGCCGGGATCCGGGACGCGGTGAAGTTGAAATCCACTCACACGGTTCTCCTCGACCATCTCCGGCCATTCCGGTTGAACATTCGTCACCAGCGCCTGCTCGTACATCTCTTTGATACCCCGCAGATCGATGTATGCATAGGCCTGCGCAAGCATCGTCTCATCCTTGTAGATCGTCAGCACCAGCCTGCCCGTGCCCCTGCCGGCGCCCTCAAAAAGGAAATGATCAAAACTGAGTCCGCCGTTGATCAAATCCAGCGGGATGGCGTAGCTAGAGCCGGCACTGACGGTCGCAACCTTTTGGCCATAGTCCATGATCAACTGCTCGCCCAGGTATTGCCTCGTGAACTGCGCTGCGGCGGCGTTGGTGTCGATCAGGTAACCCGTTCCGCTGTCGTAGGCCCTGAATAGGTTTATGGATGGACTGCCGCTGTAGCCTTCGATGCTCAATTCGACCCTGTAGCCATCCGCCGAGCGGATCGCGGGCAGACCGCACACCCACAACCGGGCAAAGTCCTCGAGGTCCCTTTGGTAGTCGATGCGGGCGTTGTCGCAGTTTTGGCGGGCGAGCGCTTCCTTGTCCCCGCCATCTTGCACGTCCCAGTCGTTGTTCACCCAGAACCTGAAAGGGCGACTCCATGGGGCGGTGTCCGGGCCTGTGTAGCTAA
>CAYNZC010000227.1:0-2918 GCA_964401575.1 uncultured Verrucomicrobiota bacterium | reverse complement strand
AACTCATCGAAGATTTGGGACATTGCCTCCGGCAGCGAGCTTGTGCTGAATAACACGACAACCGTGGACAAAGGCGGTGATCATAGCTTTTCCGGTGGCGGCAGATTGAGGATCAAAGGTTCGATGACTATTGATCCGGTTACGCCCTTGTTCAATATAAGCAGGGGAGAACTCATGGTAGATGGTGGATTGTTCAGCACTGCGGGCGGCGTGCGGGTGGGGACTAGTGGCGCCACCGCCGAAGATACGCAGATTGTGGTCACAAACAACGGCACGTTGAGGTTCACACGTGATATTGCGCGGTTGCGCCTTGGAGATGCAACGAACGCCAACAATAGCCTTATCATAAACAATGGAACGGTGGAACTGGCTGGAGGGTATATCGCAATCCCTTATGCAGCGGGAGGCACGGCAGTTGTTTCGCAGGTCGGCGGAACGGTTACAAAAGCGGTCATCAGTTTCAGCGAGAACGGAGCGGGAGACGGCACTTACACGATTAAGAACGGAACCCTGGAAGCGTATCAAATCCGGGAAAACACCGGAGCTGGAACTTCCGCGATATATTTCGACAATGCCATGTTGCGTGCGCTTCAGGATTCGACCAATGCATTCATGGCTGTGGATACGGCGGAAATACTTGCAGGCGGCTTGACGATCGATGCTTCTGCGAGTTCTGCGAGTATTACCATCAGTGCGGCACTGAAAGGCGCCGGATCCATCACAAACGATAATTCTGGTTCCAGCGTAGTGACACTGACCGGGAACAACAGCTACACCGGCAACACCTATGTGAAATCCGGCAAACTGGTGCTTCGCACCGGGCGCAGTTTCGGCAGCGCGTTGCTGGTCAACGACTATGCCACTCTCGGCATTCTCGTTAACAGTCAGGACAATTTCGTGACCAATGCCAGCCTCGCTCTCGGATATGGGAGCACGGTCACCTTCGAGTTGGGAACGCTCTCCAATCCTCAAACGAATGCAATGCTCAAGGTTGCAAGCTTGTCAGCCACTGGACCGGTCACGCTTGAGCTCACCAAATCCACTCTGCTCGGGCTGAGTGAGGGCGTAATTCCTCTCATTGATTACGAGGGAACTGTGGGAGGCGGCATCGGAAACTTCCTGGCGAACATTCCAGTCCTGCCGAGCGGTGTTTCCGGTTACCTGGAGCATAATGTGGCAGAGACGCGGATTGACCTCGTGATCACCGGTGTGCCGGGGCTGCTCTGGACCGGCGCTGTCGATAACATCTGGGACGGATCCAGACAGAACTGGATCGACATGCAAACGGGCAATCCCACCACTTTCGTGGACGGGTATCCAACATATTTCAGAAATGGAGCCAGCACCGGGAACATTCAATTGGATGGAAGCATCATCCCGAACCCGTCGGTAATCGTTATCAGCAATTCAACCTTGCCGTACACTTTCACAGGCGGCGCGATAGGATCCGGCAACGGACCTCTGATCAAGAAATACGGTTCGAGTTCGTTCACCCGCACCGGTGGATTTGCCGCGAACGGTGATTTCATCAGCGGTGTGGAACTGAACGAGGGTTCGTTCATCGTCGGAGGAGCGGCCGATGAAACCCTTACTGTGAAGCTTACTGATGCCGCTGGGGGCACAGGGACTTTAGTGAAAACGGGAACCGGGACCTTGTTCCTGAACTCAACAAACGCCTCATACCAGGGCGCTGTTCGAATTGAACAAGGCCTCGTCAAGGTGGGGCATACGGATTCTCTGGGCGACAAAACAGCAACCACGGGTGTGGTAACCATCCTGCCGGGCGCAACCCTGGACGTGAATGACCATCAGTTCGGCGCGCGTCGCGTGGTAGTCTCCGGGAATGGAAGCACAGGCCAGGGTGCCATCATTGACTCATATGTTAGCGGTGGCGCCGAGGGGAATTTCTCGGATGTGACGCTTGCGGCAGAGACATCGTTCGGAGCTTTAACTGGCGCCCGATGGGACGTCCGTAGTGGATCGGCAACGGCACCAGGGCTGGTCGGCGGCGGCTACAACCTGAACAAGGTCGGACCCGGCACGGTTAGTATTGCGGCCACCGGCACCAAATTCTGGAACATGAATCTGGGCGATGTTGTGGTTAAAGAAGGCGGATTAACCTTTGCAGAGCGTGTGAATCCGGATAATCCCGACAAAGTTATCGCAGTGTGGCCCGGAGCAAGATTTGCGCTCTTCAATCTGGGGTTTGACAATCCTATAGCGCGCAATATCTATGCAACAAACGCAACCCTTAACGCAAACGGGCAGCCCACCGACTACACGAATGTTTACACTGGAACTGTTCAAATGTCCGGTTCCGTTCTGTTCTCCTTCGAAGGACCGACGAAGGCCCTTTTCAACGGGCCCCTCACGGGTGCCAGTGCCTTCACTGTTTCCGGGGTAGATGGAAGCATTCTGCATCTGAACGCGGCCAACGCCTACACCGGACCGACCACGATCACAAATGTGATTCTCGCCGGCGGCGGCTCGATCCAGGGAAATCTCACGATCCTGAGCGCGGCAACGCTTGCCCCTGGAAATCCGGTGGGCACCTTCACGGTGCAGGGCAATGCGAACATCGAAGGCGCCGCAGTGATGGAACTCAACGGCACGGCCAACTATGACCGGCTTGTGGCGGGGTCCATTACCTTTCCGGGCAAGTTGACCGTGGTTGTGCTCACTGCACAGCCGGGCGTTTACCAGCTATTCAACCATCCGGTAAGCATCGCCCCGGCCAACCTCACGTTGCCGGCGTTGCCTTCGGGCATGAGCTGGGTGAACAAACTGGACCAGAACGGATCCATCGAGATTGCGGGACAGACGACGCCGCCAAACATCAGCGATGTCTCCCTGATCGGCGGCACGTTCAGCTTCAGCGGCACGGGCGGCACGGAAGGTTCCGGCTACACGGTTGTCAC
>CAYNZC010000226.1:0-2948 GCA_964401575.1 uncultured Verrucomicrobiota bacterium | reverse complement strand
TTTTATTCTCCCTCCCCCCGGCAGGAGCGTGCACCTGGGGGAGGGCAAGCCACTCCACTACTCTGAAAGCGTTTTTCATGGCGGGGTTCTCCGCGGCTTTTCTGTTTGCAGGAGGACTTCATACCCATGCGCAGCCCCAGCGAGTGGTTGGGACCGACGTGTCCTACTGGAACATTGGCAATCAGGGCGCAAATGGGATCTCCCAGACCGCGTGGAACACGGCCTACAGCAGCGGAGGCTTAAAATTTGCCCAGCTTCGCGCTACGCGCGGCGGAACAACCGGAACCTCGCCAAGCGGCGGCACTTCTGCTCCCGCAACACTTTCCGAGCGGTATGATGATCCCACCTTCGTGCAAAACCTGATCCGCGCAACCGCTGCCGGCCTGCACGTTGGTCCCTACCATTTCGGCCGCCCCGATCTTGTCAGCAACACGGCTACGGATGAAGCCGATCATTTCATTCAAATGGCGGGGGCATGGATGCGGCCCGGCTACATTATGCCGATGTTTGACCTGGAGGCGGGCCTGGCGCGGGGAGGCGACGTGCTGGCTGAATTCTCCGTCGATTTTTCAGCGCGGCTTTACGACGTTCTGAGGATTCGCCCCTGTATCTACATCAATGGGAATTACTCGTCACCTCTGCAGGCAGCCACCCAGGCAAGAAGAGATGCGCTGGCTAAACCAGCCGCTTTGACCCCAAGTGTCGTCAGCCCTGCCTTCCCGGTGCTCTGGAATGCCCGGTATTCAGACAACGTAAATCCTGGCGCAATCCCCATACAGACGGGCAGCCCTAAATACACATACACGACGGTCAACTCCTATTACGGCCCTTGGGACGACTATGGAAACACTGAGCCGTGGTCTTTCTGGCAGTATGCCAGCACTGTGGCGATTCCCGGGTTTCCTGACACAACATGCGACGCTGACGTATCCCACGGCGATATTGAGTACGTGCGGAACCACCTTGTTCCCGCTGTTTGGTGGAACGACTCGAGCGGCGATTGGAGCACACTGGCCAATTGGAACAGTGGCCAAACCCCCGTCGCGCCCGTGACTCCACCAGACCAGCCTCAACCATTTGCAACCGGTGGATTGCCGGCGGCACGGCTGCCGGGCGCCGCCGGGACGGGTCCCACGTCCGGCCAATACGACACGGTGATCCTGGAACGGCCCGCCGCAAACATTACGGTTACGCTTTCTACAGGCTCCCACAACATTCGTAAGCTGTACATGCGCGAGACGCTGAACATCACGGGGGGATCTCTTACCGTCAACTACGACCCGGCATACCGGGCTGACGATTCCACTTTTGTTCTGCATGGGGGACCCATTTCAGCCCAGTTTTCCGGTCCCGTGACTTTAAGCGGCAGCGGCGTGCTGAGCATTCACACGTTGCAGGTTGATACAAATAGAGTTTTTACCATTTCCGGCGGCAATTTCACATGGAACACCGTCAAGCTGATGCCGCACTCGTCCAGCCCTGCGAAAATCCTGATCAACGGCAACCCGATGCTTAATCCCCTTGCCAATGCGGCCGCACTCATAGTCGCCGGCGCAGGGGGCGGAACACCCAGTGTTGACCTGGGTGCGGGTGTTCGGACGCTACTGGTTGGCAACGGCACCTCCGATACGGACCTGGCTGTTGCCGTGCCGATTGTGAACGGTGGTCTCACTAAATCCGGAGCGGGAACTCTGGCGCTTACAGCGGCAAACACCTATGCGAGCGGCACCGTTGTGTCTAATGGCCGGTTACTCGTGAATAACACCACAGGTTCGGGCACGGGCCCTGGCCCTGTGACGGTAAGTGGCGGTATCCTCGGTGGCACGGGGATCATTTCCGGCGCTGTCACATTGGCTGCGGGTGGCACTCTCGCCCCGGGTCTTACCGCTTCGACAGGGACTCTTCGGCTAGGGACTGCGCCAAGCCTGGGAGGCGTAACTTCCGTGAAAATCAACCGGAACGGTGGCTCGCCAATTTCCGACAGACTTGTGCTTACCAGCGGGACTCTGACCTACGGGGGCGCGCTCACTGTCCTCAACTCGGGTGCTGCGCTCTCCGGTGGCGAAAGTTTTGCCATTTTCAGCGCGCCTGCCTACGCGGGTTCCTTCGCCTCCAGTCATCTGCCGACCCTCTCCGCAGGGCTGAACTGGTACACCGGCAATCTCACCGTAAACGGGGCGATCATCGTCAACAGGCAACCCGTTGCCGGAAGCATTACTGTGACGAACACCCCCGGAGAAGTTCTGCAAATTCCGGTCGCCAGCCTTATCGGCGCAGCAACGGATGCGGACGGAAATCCCATCTCGTTGGCCGCCTTTGACGCCGTCTCGACAAATGGCATGCCGCTTTTCTCAGACCCCATGCACATCTTCTACCAAAATCCGGCGAACGTTCCCGACAGGTTCGATTTCACAGTCACGGATGCCCGGGGTGGCACCTCGACGGCGCAGGTTCACATCGAACCCGGCATTGTAATTCCTCCTGTGATTATCTCCGGCCCTCAGAACCTAACCGTCACGGCAGGCGAGGATGCCACCTTCTCAGTGACTGCGAGTAGCCCCGTGCCGTTCACCTACCAGTGGCGCTTCAACGGCACCAATATCGCCTCCGCTTCCGACAGCACATATACCCGCCAGGCTGTTCAAAAGGTGGATGAAGGCGAGTATAGCGTTCTCATCGCGAATTCGGGTGGCGACAGCGTCACGAATGCCATGCTGGTCGTGATCGAGCCGATTGCTGTCCGTATTGAATCCACGTTGATTTTGCCGGATGGCCGCTTCCAATTCCAGGTCCGCGGCACTCCGGGCAGTTACGCCATCGAGGCGACCACCAATTTTCAATCCTGGCTGGAACTTACGAATTTTGTAACGACCAGTGAGACCTTTGATTACACTGATCCCGAGACAAACCTCACCCATCGCGGATACCGCGCCAGGCGCGCCGATTAA
>CAYNZC010000225.1:0-2998 GCA_964401575.1 uncultured Verrucomicrobiota bacterium | reverse complement strand
CGGTTGTAACGAGAGCTGGAGCCTGCATGAAAACGAAATCTGTCACAATTACAGGATCGACCCCGTCATATTTTGCCCGAATTCACGCCGGCGGCAGGCTGATTCTTCCCACTATTGCAGTTGTTGCCTTGAAAATGAAATAGGCGCATTCTTTGTTTCAGCCGTGAATTGCGACACACACAGCCAGAAAGCAGTGACCCGGGCGGGCCGGTGGATTAAGACCTTGGAAGGCTACCGCGCTTTCCATCCCAATCCCTTGCCGCCGCGGATTGAGTGGACGCAGCCACTGGCCGTGGCGCTCGCGAACGCCTCCACGCTGGTTGGCAAGCTGGCGGGCGAAGGGAAGCGACTGCCAAATCCGCACGTCCTGATCCGCCCCTTTGTGCGCCGCGAGGCTGTGTACTCCAGCCGCATTGAGGGAACACAGTCAACGCATGGCGAGAGGGCGGCGGAGCGCCTCCTGGGCAAAGGCATGAAACTGCTCGGGTTGAAAGAAGCCGATTTGAAAGATCTGCCGCTGGGCTGTAGTGAGAAAGTCGCGCTGGCCTGGTGGTTGCGCAAGCACACGACAGTTTCCTTGCGTTGGGTGGCGGACCGGCTAAAGATGGGGCATTACAGCAGGGTCAGCCAAGCGGTGTCGCGGTCAGGCCGGAAGCCGGGCAAACATCTCGCGCAACTCTGCAGGCAGTTGGGACGAGAGGTGGAACACGCATGAAAACAAAGACTGTCACAATTACAGGGCCCTTTCATGCGATTCCTTCATGGCTGGCGCGCATTTTTAATCCTGCGGCTGGGGCGTTTGGTCAATTCCCGGACCAGACCTTTCCCGCGACAGAGTTCGACGCTTTCGCCATCGCTTTGGCGAGGCCCTCGGCCAGTTTCTTTGCGGTATCAGCGTAGAGCTGGTCGGCGGCTGCTTGCGACTGGGCTGATGGTAGCTTTTCGAGTTTTCCACTCGCGAAGAGTCCCGCTCGGGCATTGGCGATATGGAGGCATTCCAACGCAAGCCGGGCGTGTTGCGCCGGATAGGTTTCACCCAATCGTTTCGCGGTCATCGCTCGGTGGAACGCTTGAACCCGCTTCCAGATCGGATCATTGCCTGCCGGAACTGGTGAAATCTCCAAGGATTTGTGATTTGGTTTGAGACCCCTGAACGACGCTTTGCCGCAAACAATCTCGACGTTCGTGTCGCGAGGCAGCTTGCCATACGGCAGAAAAACCGAAGTCGAATCGAATTGTTTCCATGCCTTGCCATTCACGCGAACTTTCGAAATCGCACCCGTCCCGCTGATCGCGATAAAGAGCCGGTTTGTGCCAAAGCGAATTGGGAACCGCTGTTCAAGATGCGCGATGCCCTTTGGGACATGAGGCGCCAGGCGCAACCCGTCCGCACTGTAGAGATACTCGAACAAGCCGCGCACGAAAGCCGCAGGCGGACCAAACGCGTCGTAGGTCAGGTTGATGGGCTGGTTCGGCTGGTAAACATCGCTTCCGAATTTAACAAGCGGATTATCCATCCGGAATCGCCTGGCGAAGCCGAGCAGTTGTTCCATTGATTTCCGGGCGTGCTCAAACTGGCCCAAGCGGTAGTAACCCAGAATCATCCGCGCCTCACAGGTGGACCAATGTCCGCCGTTGACCCATGTGCCATACGCCCAGAGCCCTTCCGGTTTCTCGTACATGTCGTCGTAAGACGGATAGTTCGGCAGGATGAAGTGGTGGGGTCGAAGTTGAGGAATCGAAGCGATCTTCTCAAATATCGTCCTGGCTTGCCCGTCATCAACCACCCGGAATGCAATCGCATCCTGGTTTGGCGAAGTCTCGAAGTAACCGTGCTCCGGGGCGCCATACACCCCGTGCCGTTTCCCGTCCGGATCCATCGAGTTGATGAAATAGCCCTCATCCGTTGTCAGCAGGGCGAGCCCTTTCCTGGCGGACGAGCGTTGTTCCTCATAGGCCCGCGCCTGATGGATACGCCCGGCCATCTTTTCGAGTTCAATAAGCCGGTCGAGCGCCGCCAAGTAAGTTATCGATAGGCCCGCGAGATACGACTTGTCGAATGTTCCATCAGGTTTTTTCCAGCCCGCAAAGCTCGGAGCCAACAGGTTCCCTGCTGCCCCGGCCAGGAACAGGTCGTTTTTGGGATCACGGCGCGATTCGATGAACTTCGCGCAACGCTCGAGGCGCGGCAGGTATTTTGAGATCGCTGCCGGGTCCCTGCTGATCAAAAGCAACTCGCATTGCATGAGCATTCCCGCCGCCGTGAACTCCATGCCCCAATCATGCAGATGCGTGCGCCCGTCCCCCTGCTTGTAAACAATCCAACCCGGGCGCGCGGCGTCGCAAAGACAACCGTCGGGCGCCACCCAGTCAAAGGGCGGTGCGGCACCCACCCGTTTCCCGTCACCCATCTGGTCGAACCAAAGATCTTGTGAGTTCTGCAGGAAGGTTGTGAAAGGCTCTTGCAGAAAAGGCAGTGCGCTATAGGTAGTCCCGTAGCTGTTCTGAATCCACCACGCATCCCAAGTCGGGCCTTCCACCAACCCGTTCCAGGATGGCATGTATAGCATGGATAGATTCTGCAACTCGGCGCCAGGATCAAACATGCCACGCGCCGTATCGAGCAAACGAAGATACTCGGCATCGCCGGTCCCGCGAAAATAGCGGGCATCAAAGGACGCGTCGTGCGCTGGAGACATTGTTGCCATGACCAAAGCCCCGGCAGGCACCAAAAGCCGGAAGGAGAACAGATTCATGTTCCCAGCATAACTTCACGGGGAGAGTCGGGAAACCTCAAACCACCATTGAGGGACAAGGGGAAAAGGGTCTGAAAAGGGTCGGTTCTCTATTCCGCCATCTGCGTGTTGTGTCCCGCTGTCGGAGCTGGTACTCTGAAGCATATGAGCAGGCCGCTACGCATTCAGTATCCTGGAGCGATATACCACGTCATGAATCGCGGCGACCGTCGGAAACTCATTTACCTCGATGACAACGATCG
>CAYNZC010000224.1:0-3030 GCA_964401575.1 uncultured Verrucomicrobiota bacterium | reverse complement strand
GCCCTTGACGGCGGCAAAAGGTGTGGATGAGTGACGGTGCCCAACTCTTCGTCGGTATAGGGGAGTGCTGACATTCCGCCACCCTCCTGCGCGGCTACGGCCAGCAATCCAGCATCCGCCCCGCTCACAGCTACCCACCGCACATCCTCGTGCTGTCCGCATTCCATCGTGGCCACATAAGGGGTGAACAATTCCCGAACCGTCGCGCTGTAACAGCCAATATCCGATCCGCGCTTCCGGTCTGGATAGTTTTCAAACGGCCCGCGTCCGTAATACGTAACTTGATTCCAGGACGAATCCAGGAATACTCGAAGTCCTATTCTCGGCAAAACAAACCTCTGAGGTGTCGGCCCGACAGAAACATCAACAGCCACTCTCCCGTCACCAAACACCGTGTAGGTCATGCAGTGCGGCAACTCAAACCCTCCGCCGCCACTCGACACACCCGGCACCCGGATCTGCGCCGCTCCCTGAGGAATCAACCGTGCGGACATCCCGGATGGCCGGAATCTCATTTGGTGCAACCCGCGCGATTTCCACCCCCCTGATGCCCACAAATCATCGTTGAGATGGGGTGCCCGGTAGGCATAGAGCTGCGGCCCGCCCCCTGACTTGATCAATGACTTCCCATTCACGGTCCATCCGGCGATCAATCCCGACACCTTATCGAATATCAGTTCAAAACTATCGCCTGCAACCCGGATATCTGTCTCTGTTTGAGCTACTTTCACCATGCCCTCAACCTCCGACATCGAGCCTGCGTGCGCTTTGCGCGGCAGCACAAACTGCTCGCTCGCCACTTCATGACCGCGCTTGGCCCAGCGCACATCTTTCTTAATCCGAAGTGAAATACGATAGCTGTACTCGGCGCCGGGCACGGATCGCGGGCTCGGTGTGAAGGGCACGGGGACCACAGCGGAGTTGCCCGGCTTCACAGATGTGGAGGGGAGCGTCCATTCGGCAATCACCCGACCGTCTTCGCTCAGGCTCCAAGCCCAGTCGAACTCTGAAAGGTCTGTGAAGGCATAGAGATTCCTAATCCGGATTTTTCCTTCAGCATCATCATCGAGGGCAAACCGTGCCCACTGATATGCCTTCTTCACCTCGGGAAATTTCGGAGTGGGCGCGCGATCCGCGAACACGACACCTTTTAGAATAAACACGCCGTCATTCGGCTTGTCCCCAAAGTCGCCGCCGTAAGCGAGAAACGGTTGCCCGGGATCGCGACGGTTCCAGATCGCCTGGTCCTGCCATTCCCAGATCGCACCACCCATCAGATTCTGGTAACGGTCAAAAATGTCGTTGTATTCACCGATCGCGCCCATCGAGTTGTTCATCGCGTGCGCGTACTCACACTGGTATAGCGGCTTCTTGCGACTGGACCTCGCGATACTCTCCATCCAGTCGTGTCCCCCATACATCACACTGTCGATGTCACAGGGATTGTCTTGTCCAATGCCGAAACGCTCGTAGTGCGTGGGGCGCGAAGGGTCAAGTGTCCTGATCGCCTGCAAGGCTGAGCGAAAGTTCCGTCCTGGCCCGGCTTCGTTTCCAAGTGACCAGATCACCACTGCCGGATGGTTCTTGAAGGTCTCCACATTGGCCACGTTTCTTTCCACGTGCGCCCTTTCCCATTCTTCCGGGTGCGACAACGATTCCTTGCCGTAGCCGTAGCCGTGCGACTCGATGTTCGCTTCCGCAACCAGGTAAATGCCCCACTCGTCGCACAGCTCATACCACCGCGGATCATTAGGGTAGTGCGCTGTCCGCACATGATTGGCGTTGACCTGCTTCAGCAACTTCAGGTCTTTCTCCATGCGCTCTTCGCTCACATAGTGGCCTGTATCCGGCCAGTTCTCGTGCCGGTTTGCGCCCTTCAGTTTTACCGCCGCTCCATTGATTCTAAAAACGGGCCCGTCGATCTCCACTTTTCGAAAACCCGTTTTCGCCGACAGAATCTCCCCCCCTAGCGTGATCACCGCCGTGTAAAGGTTTGGTGTCTCAGCCGTCCACCGCGCAACGTTCTTCACATGGGGCATCACGAGCGAAATCGCAGTCTCCTGCCCCGCCGCCAGTACCGGCACCGCAGCCTCCGCAACGATCCCTTCCATCGCCTTCCCGCTCGCATCAAACAACTGTACCTGCAACCTCGCAGGCGCGGTTTCGCCAGCGCCGTAATTCCTTATCCTGGCCATAACCTCCATCGTACCGTCCTGATAATCGCCTGTCAGACTCGATCTCAAAAAAAAGTCTCGCACATGCAGTTGTGGCGCACTCCACAATGTCACGTTTCGGAAGATGCCGCTCAGCCGCCACATGTCCTGGCATTCGAGGTAACTGCCAGAACTGTAGCGGTACACTTCAACGGCGAGCACGTTCTCTTTGCCCGTCTGGATGTACGCTGTAATGTCAAATTCCGCCGGAATCCGGCTGTCCGTGCTGTAGCCAACACTCCTTCCGTTCACCCACACAAAACATGCAGAATCTACACCGTCAAATTTGAGGAATACCCTCCGGCCATCCCAGTCTGACGGCACAGTAAAATTCCGGCGATAGGATCCTACCGGATTTCGGTCGCGATGGGCGGGCCATTCCAGAGGCGGCTCGTCCATCACATGCGGCCAGTTCCTGCGGAAGGTGTAGCCCTGGTTGGAGTAGATTGGCGTGTCATAACCATGCATCTGCCAGTTGGACGGCACAGGTATCGTTCCCCAATTCGAAATGTCGAACTGCAGCTTGTAAAAGTCCACGGGGCGTCTTGATGGGTCTCCCACCCAGTGAAACTTCCATTTCCCATTCAAATCCCGTGCAAATGAAGATTTTCGCCGATCCCCCCGAAGAGCCTCCCCCAAATCCCGGTAAGGCATGAGGGTGGCATGGGGCGGTTCCTCGTTGATTCCAGTCACTTGCACACTCTCGATCTCCGGCGGCAATGGCGCACTCGCCGCAGTTACCCCGGGACCGGTTAAGAATACAAACACCCCCATCAAAACTGCCCAGAGTTTAGCTTTTGCCATTGCCAAAATTGAA
>CAYNZC010000223.1:0-3079 GCA_964401575.1 uncultured Verrucomicrobiota bacterium | reverse complement strand
CTCGCCTTGCGGAATTCACTAAAACTGGTTCTTGCCGCATCCACGAAATCCTTTTTGTCTTTCGGCAAACAGTAGGTCATTGCGCCGTCCGCATAACCCTCGCGGGTGGCTTTGAGCGCCTGGGCGAGGCAGTCCCTCACATAACCAGGAGTGCAGGCATCGGGAGCCTTGGCCACTTTTGTGCCGTAAACCATCCAAATGATCGGCATCCGCCCGGCTCCTGCCGTCTGCTCATCAAGCCAGCCGCGAAACTTGACGGCCTGGGGATAAAGATCCTGCGTGTTGGAGTGGTTCCGGTGAGGCGCGTAGTACGGGCAGATAACGCCATCGATTGCCCTCGCCTGGACATGCGGTTTTATAAACGGATCGGCGTAACCGTAATAACAAATCACGTACAAGAGCATATCGGGCGCAATGGCTCGGGCTTCCGTCATCATTTTCTGACAATACTCCGGAGTAAAGGTTTTCACGTTTCCGTTAAAGTCGTCCATCGCGATCCCCCGCACGACGGGGTGTTTTTTGGCGATCAGCGCGCATTCCTTTGCCCAGCGAACATAATCGTTGCCGAAAGGCTCGGGAGGTTTTTCTGAAGGAGGCGTCAGGTAGAGCCACAACCGGATGCCAGCTTGCTGAAATAAGGGCGCCATGGCTTTGAAATCTTCCCATGCTTTGGGATAGCTCTTCTCGCGCCACACCAGGTGCATGTAATCCGTGACGCCCATCTCTTTCAAGACCTCCATCAGCCTTGGTATGTCCGTCCGTCCGTCGGCGGTTCGAAGTCCCGTCAGGCAATAATCCCCCAGCATGGGCATGGAGGCGGGTTGTGTTGTGGGCGAGGGTTGCGCCGCAGCGAGATTTGCGCCGCCAGAAATCAGGTTCTGCGCGCAGACCAAAGAAATGATAAGCACTGTTTTACGGAACACGACGGTCAAACTATGCGGTTTGTCCCGCGGATCAAGCCAAAGTGAACAGCTAACGCGGGACAGTAGGACAGATGGCCTGGCAACGTTCGCATTGTGGCCGGACAAGTGCGGCATTGGGATTCCGTTCGGGCTTCTGCCGATCATTGGGTGTCGCCTCATGGGAAAAATTGCCCGGTAAGTGATGATTCTGATGGGCCTCCAGGGAGCCAAATTCGTCTTTGCTGGTTGCGCTGTTCATGATAAGAAAGCGGGCGTAAATGGAACCTAAAGGTGATATTGCTGTCATTGGTCTGGCCGTCATGGGCCAGAATTTGATTTTGAACATGAACGACAACGGTTTTACCGTTGTTGCTTTTAACCGCACTGTATCGAAGGTGGATGACTTCCTGGCAAAGGAGGCTAAGGGCACCAAGATTGTTGGGGCGCATTCCCTTGCGGAAATGGCCGCTCTTTTGAAGCGTCCGCGTCGTGTGATGCTCATGGTCAAAGCGGGTGCGGCTGTGGACGAATTCATCGAGCAGTTGCTGCCGCACCTGGAGGCCGGGGATATCATCATTGATGGAGGCAACTCGCTATTTGAGGACACCATTCGACGCACGAAGTATGTTGAATCGAAGGGGTTGCTTTACATCGGGACCGGCGTGTCCGGAGGCGAAGAGGGAGCTCGCCGTGGTCCGAGCATCATGCCTGGGGGCTCGCCGGCGGCATGGCCTCACGTTAAAGACATCTTCCAGAAGATCTCCGCCAAGGTTGAGGGCGGGCAGTCCTGCTGCGACTGGGTGGGCGAGAACGGCGCCGGCCATTATGTGAAGATGGTCCACAACGGCATTGAGTACGGCGATATGCAGCTTATTTGCGAGGCCTATAACCTGATGAGGACCGGGCTCGGGATGACGGCGGACGAGATGCACAAAGTTTTTGTGGAATGGCAGGAAGGAGAGCTGAATTCCTACCTCATCGAGATCACCCGCGACATTCTTGCCTTTAAGGACGAGGATGGGCAGCCGCTCGTGGACAAAATCCTGGACACTGCGGGGCAGAAGGGCACCGGCAAATGGACCGTCATTTCATCGCAGGAATTGGGAATCCCCATCACTTTGATTGCCGAGGCGGTGTATGCACGAATGATTTCTGCTTTCAAGGATGAGCGCGTTGCGGCAGCGAAGCGCCTGCGGGGCCCGAATCCCGTTATTAGGGGAGATCGCGCCAAGGTCATCGAAGATATACGCAAGGCATTGTATGCCTCGAAGATCGTTTCCTATGCGCAAGGCTACATGCTCATGCGCGCCGCGGCGCAGCAGAACCACTGGAATCTTAATTACGGTGGCATTGCGCTGATGTGGCGCGGCGGTTGCATCATACGCAGCGTATTTCTCGGCAAGATCAAAGATGCCTATGAGAAGCAGCCAAAACTGACGAATCTGATGCTTGACCCGTTTTTCCGGAAGGCGCTGAACGGTTCGCACCGGGCATGGCGAAATGTGGTGGCTGCCGCTGTCAAAAAGGGCATCCCAGTGCCGGCCATGAGCACTGCCCTGGCGTTCTACGACGGCTATCGCAGCGAACGGCTGCCGGCGAACCTGCTCCAGGCCCAGCGCGACTATTTTGGCGCGCATACCTATGAGCGGCTGGATCAGCCCCGAGGCCAATTCTTCCACACGAATTGGACCGGCCGTGGCGGCGATACAGCATCGAGCACCTACACGGTATAATACTTTGGCGAGGGGGCCCGGCGTAAATGCCGGGCCGCCTGTGTGATGATTGCGTTGACGGTGGCAATAGCAAACCATTGCTGTATTGGGGTTTATACCCATATCGACCAATTGCTGTCCTTTGCTATAAGTAAAGATTTGTGGCCTGCGTCCTATTTTGATTGCCAACAGGCGTTGAAGGACTCAGTCTGAAATCAGTCACTATGGTAGTCCAAACGAAACAGAAGAGACGACGGAAAGCGAAGTTGCCGCCGGCAAGCCATGCTCGCCGCCGCAAAACCCTTCGGAAGATCGGACCGCCGGTGCCACCTGCCGTTTCCCCTCGCCAGAAGGCCTCCGCGATTCGTCCAAAGTCCGCCGAAGAGGACGAGCCACGTCCTGAGGATCTGGCCAAGGAAGAGGAGATAAAGCCCGAGGAACTGGTCCAGGCTGTTGCCTCTGTGA
>CAYNZC010000222.1:0-3101 GCA_964401575.1 uncultured Verrucomicrobiota bacterium | reverse complement strand
TAAAGCTTCCTCAGCCATATATTTCGGAACCGAACCGGACAACCGTGCCCCGCAAGAACGAGCGGACCGGAAGTCTTCCTGCTTCTGTAGGCAGGCAGGCCGCGATAGCTGATTTCTCCGTGAATTACCTCATCCTTTTGGACCAGTACACCATTATGGAACACGGTAACACGCGCTGGCGACCGGAGCGCTCCCTTCTCGAACCGCGGCGCTGCAAAAACAATGTCGAAGCTCTGCCATTGCCCGGGCGCCCGTGTCACATTCACCAGCGGCGGCGTTTGTCCATAAATTGCAGCGCACTGCCCATCCGGATAAATCTTTTCGTTGAACGAGTCGAAAATCTGAATCTCGTACATCCCCATCAAGGTGACCCCGTTGTTTCCCCGGTCGTGCCAGGGTCCGTCAAAGTCCGCAGGCCCCATCCACTCCACGTGAAGCTGCACATCGCCATAATCGTCCTTGGTCCGGAGACTCCGGTTACCCGAAACAAGGTGCCCGTTCTCCACCTTCCAATCATCCAGTGGCTGCCATTGATCCGCGCTTGTCCCATTGAACAGAACGATGGCATCGGAAGGCGCCGGGCTCGGAGCGCCTGGCGGACCCGGATCCACGCGCGGTGGAGCCGGCCTGTCCGGGTCGTGCACCAGCCACTCACACCACGGAAGCTTCGGAGTGTCTTTGAAACCATAAACGCCCGCACGGTTCGTCACCAGGCCGGCGCCGTAAGCCACCGGGTTGGCCAGGGCAATCACCAGAGCAAAACCGACAAGGAAACCACTTCCACACAATCTCATGTACGATGGATTACCAATGGATCAGGCGGATTGAAAGCCAATATGGTTACCCCCCCGGAGTTGCGAATCCTGCAACTCCTGATCACGAAGGGCACACATGCATCACCTTCATGTTTATTCACGAATTTGCGTTTCCAATATCCGCTTCGGGCCGTATTGTCGTTGTGGAATGAGTTATATGAAAGGACATTGCACTCGAATTACAATCGGTGCGGCGTGCGCCGCGATTACCACAGCCTCCCTCCTCGCAGCGGATCCTCCGTGGAACATTCGCAACACGCCCATCGAGCGCGTGTCCGTCGTGGCCCATCGTGGCGCAGGCGACCTTGCCCCCGAAAACGCCATGGAATCGTTGGAACTTACCTGGAGCATGGGCTGCACACCGGAAGTGGATGTGCGCACCACAAAGGATGGACACTTGATGATGTTCCACGACAAGAATTTCGCTCGCATCATGCCCAACGCATCGCCCGAGATGAAGAAAAAGCGGCTCGAGGACCTCACCTACGAAGAAGCCAAGCAACTCGATATCGGTTCCTTCCGCGGCCCTCAATTCGCGGGACAGCGGATGGTAAGCCTCAGCGAAATCTGCGCGGCACTCAAAAAAGATCCCAAGCGCTCCGTTTACATTGACGTAAAGAACGTTGATTTTGCCCAGATGGCCCGGGAGACCGAAGGGCTGCACGGGCAGATTATTCTTGCCACCGGCTCCGAGGCCGATTGCGCCCGGTGGAAAGCTGTCGCCCCGCGCAGCGAGGCTTTCCTCTGGGTCGGCACATGGGGCGACACCAATGATGCAAAGGTCGAAAAGCGGTTTGAGAAGCTTCGCGAGATCAAGTTTGCGAACATCGATCGCTTGCAGGTTCACTGCCATTTTAACACAAACAATGATCGAATGGTGCCCAGCAATGAGTTTGTCCGGCGCGCCGGCGACGAAGTGCGAAAACACGGCATCGAGTTCCAGACCATGCCCTGGGATGTTCCGCACACCGAGCAGATTTACACCCGCCTGCTCGACCTCGGAACCGGCGGGTTTGGAACGGATCGACCCGATATCGCTCTGAGCGCGCTGCGGGCTTATTACAAAAATGGCGCCACGAACTGGAATGTGCGCAACCACATCCCCCTTTCCGAATTCTCAGTGCAGGCACATCGCGGCGCAGGAGATCTCGCCCCCGAAGGTTCCCTCGAAGCCTTCGAACTGGGCTGGAAGCTGGGTTGCATCCCGGAAGCGGACCTGCGCGAAACCAGGGACGGCGTCATCGTCTCGTTCCACGACAACAATTTCGCGCGCATTCTTCCCGACGCGCCGGAAGACCTGAAGAAAAAGGGCGTTGAAAACCTGACGTTCGAGGAGGCCAGACGACTGGATGTCGGCAGCTTCCGGCATGAGAAGTTCAAAGGTCAGAGAATGACAAGCCTCACCGACATGATAAAACTGCTCCAGGCGGATCCGAGGCGATCCCTTTACATCGACATCAAAAAGGTCGATTTCCAAAAACTCGCCGAGCAGACAAAGGCCGTTCATCCACAATTAATTCTGGCCAGCACCAGGCATGATGAAATCAAGCTCTGGCGCCGTGTCGCTCCAAAGTCGCGCACTCTCCACTGGATGGGCGGCCCCCAAAGCTGGATCAGCGGCCCCCACGACGCCCCGGGCGGTCCCCAGGCCAAGCTCGCCGAGCGCATCGCAAAACTCCGCGCTGTCAACTTCGCAGACATCGATCAGTTGCAAATTCACGTCAATACCAGCCCGAATGGCGTCTTTTATCCAAGCGAAGCCTTCCTGCGTGAAATCGGGAACGAACTCCGGGCACATGGCATTCTCTTCCAGACACTGCCCTGGAAACAAAAGGACGAGAGGGTGTTTCACCGGCTGTTGGACCTGGGTGTCGGTAGCTTTGCCACCGATTTTCCTGATGCTGCCATGGAAGCCGTGCGCAAGTATTACCAAACGAGGTGACATAACCCGGGCGCTGCCACCCCGCAGTTGCCTCCGCCAAATGCGCAGCCGGAGCCTGCGAAGAAGCCTTGGCCTCGCGAAATAGGTTGCACAGATCGTGGGCGTCGGTTAAGGAGGTGACATGGAGCTTAGCGGTTTAACTAAATTCGCCCGGCTTGCGTTGCTGGCCGTGGCAATTCTCTTCAAGGCCCCTTGTGACGCCGCCCTCCAGGAGATCCATGCAGATGTGTGCATTTATGGGGGCACCTCCGGCGGCGTCATCGCTGCAGTCCAGGCCGCGCGCATGGGCAAAACGGCAGCGCTTATCGCCGTCAATAATCATTTGGGCGGCATGACTTCCGGCG
>CAYNZC010000221.1:0-3153 GCA_964401575.1 uncultured Verrucomicrobiota bacterium | reverse complement strand
TTAGCTACACAGGCCCGGACACCGCCCCATGGAGTCGCCCTTTCAGGTTCTGGGTCAATAATGACTACGACCGTTGGCATGACTATTACGAACCCGATTGGAACCAAGTTCATGACCAGGAGGAAGACGACCTCAAAACAGCCGGCAGCCCTGGCACGGTAGGCGTCACGCCGGATTGCGATTATCAGTGGGCAGATGGGGCATATGCCATCCCAAGCAAGCGCGACCTGGAGGACTACACACGGCTCTGGCTGCCGGGGATAAAGAAGCTCTACGAGACCCATACCAACCTGAGCTTTGAACTGAGCATCCGCAACAACGACACCGCCGACGGCCCGGCCATTAACCTCGTTTTGGCCGTCGAGTCAGATGGGGGCACCCGCTACCTCACCAACACCAGCGTCGCGAATGACCAAATCAGCTTGCCGAGCGGAAAGTGTATCGGGCGCATCTCGCCACATAATACGATTCGTCTGAACGACTTTTTTGAGTTGGCGCTGTATCCCGGCACTGGTGCCGAACACTTCATCTGGTGCGGAGCCAGACGGGGCAAAGGTGAACTGGTGCTGCAAGTCAAAGACGGCTCCAATCTACTGGCCGAGACCTCAGCCTGGCTGGACCTCAAGGACATCAAGGAAATGTATGGGCGTTGGACTGTGGGGGATAACGGCTCAAAGCCACCGACCAACACCGCTTACTGTGCAGTGGAAGATTTGCCCATGGGCATATCGAAGTTCCAATACACTTCGCCCTCGGACACGAACACGCCTTACATCCTCCACGTTCACGGCTGGAACATGAGCCGCTACGATAAGGACCGCTACGCCGAGACGGCTTTCAAGCGCCTTTACTTGCAGGGTTACCAGGGGCGCTTTGGGAGTTTCCGTTGGCCGACAAAGACGGGTTTCACAACCTTTGATTCCAGCGAGTTCAACGCTTGGAAATCAGGAGAGGGGTTGTATCGGGTGCTCACGAACCTCAACGCCACTTATCCGGGCAGAGTGTATCTCACGGCTCACAGCATGGGGAACATCGTCGCAGCAGAGGCGTTGCGGAAAGCGGGAGCCGGCCAGCTTGTGAACACGTATATTGCCATGCAGGCAGCCATTGCTTCACACGCTTACGACCCCACCACTGCAAAGCGTTCGCTCGGCATCCTCGACAGCTTCACTTACGACCGTCACGCAGAGTATTGGACGAACGGCGCACCTTGCTATATGAACGGAGTGCAGGGAGCCGCTCATTTTGCGAACTTCTTCAATCGCAGAGACTGGGCGTTGAGTTGGTGGGAAACAGACCAGGATACAAAGCTGGACTTTGGCTATTCGTGGGTGGCGGTGCCAAACGAAAACGAGCGATACTACTACACGGATGCTTTTAACAATGTCCGCGCTCTCAACTTCCCTCAAGACACCTACGAGGTTTTTTCATTCATCACCGAAGCCCGTTGTTACGCCGTAGGAGCGCAAACCAATGTCGCCGGACCGTTCACGCTTTCGGCGCAAGTGAACTTGGATATTGCGCCTCACAACTTTGGCGAATTGCACAAAGGTCATAGCGGTGAATTTCGTTCGACGAACATGGAACGCTGGCCGTTCTGGGAACGGGTGTTGTTCACGATGGGATTAAAGGCAGCGCAATGAAGACCGTGCGCTTCCGAATCATCGCTCTGGCGGTGCTAGCGGTGCTGGCACTGTTCCTGATCGTTTGGTTGTTTCGCCCCCAGCGCGGTGAAGCTCCCCAGACCGAAGCGGCAACCGAGGCTGCAAACGTTCCCGTCAAAAACGAGCCGAACACTGGCCCGAATGTCGCGGGGCATGTTTCAACTGACGAGCACCAGCGCGGGCAACCACCGTCAGCCCCAGCCACCAATCCGGCTACGGAAGAAATAGCCAAAGCGAATCAACTCCAAGCGGCAGTTGCCGCGAAGAACGTGCCGGTAAATTTTTGGGGCAAGGTGGTTGACCAGGACGAGCAGCCGCTTGCTGGCGTGCGAGTCGTGATGCGTATTCGCCAGTGGTTCTACAATACAAACAGCGGACCGGGCACGCTCTCGCCAAAACAGGAAGCAACGAGCAACACCGAAGGAAAGTTTGAATGGACTGGAGTCAGCGGCGATTCGCTTGAACTGGAATCAGTGACAAAGGAGGGCTATCGCCTTTCGCCGAAAACTCAATCAGGCTTCGTTTACAGTCGCGGCGGTGACTCCTTTCAATCGGATGCGGCAAATCCGGTTATCGTTCGGATGTGGAAATTAACGCCACCTGAAAACCTCGTTTCATTCCGCACCCTCTTTGGCTTTGTCCCTGACGGACGCGGTTACACGATGGACTTACTGGCCAACAAGAAGTTTGAGGGAGAGAAGCCGGAGGGTGATTTGTTGGTGAAGTTGACTCGGCCAGCGAAAGTAGAGCCACGGCAAAAATACGATTGGGTGCTGGAGCTTAATGGAATCAACGGCGGGTTGGTTGAAGCTGTCGATGAGTTTGGCTACACAGCCCCGGAAACCGGCTATCAGTCGAAGGTCAGCATTCGGTTGCAAGCAGCCGATACGGACTGGACGGACAGCTTAACCAAGGACTTTTTCATCCGCTCGCGAGGGGGGGCAGTCTATGGCCTACTGCATCTGAGCATTCGTTCTGAGTATGACGGGAAGAGCGCGATTTTCTTTGAAACGCGGCTGAATCCCTCCGGCTCGCGGAATCTGCAACCGTGAAGGCGCTCACCGTCATTGCTTGGGTAGCGCCTTTCCTCGCCATCCCCTTTTACTTTTTTGCGCTGATGGGCTGGGGCATGAGCGCAACATCGAGCCCGCACGCGAACGCTGGCGAACTGTTGATGCTGGCCATAGGCCCATGTGTATCGCTGGCCGCCCTTGTGAAGCTTTTTGCCGTTGGCAAAATGAAGCCGTTGAAAGCAGTTGGCCTGTTTGTTCCCGGCTTGCTTAGTTTGGCCGAGTTGGCCTTTACACTCTCTATTTGGAGCGCCGGATGAAGGAAGCCGTTCTCAACTTTGCTTTCCTTTCTGGGACGTCACAGCCCTGAAATGATGCAGATTCTGGAAATCCTCATATCGCTGGTGGCCCGCCCTCGGAGCAAGGCGGCTGAGCAATCTGAATGGATGCACCCGTGGAGGAGATGGTCGGATTGGGAT
>CAYNZC010000220.1:0-3263 GCA_964401575.1 uncultured Verrucomicrobiota bacterium | reverse complement strand
GGTCTGAGCGGCCGGTTCGGCTGCCGGTGGCGAGGCAGATTCCGCAGCAAAAGAGGGTAGGGGAAGCAACCATGCGATCGCGGTGGAGAGCGCCAGGAAAGTTGATTTCAGCTTCATCGGGTTGAGTGGTTGGGTTTCGAGTGGTCGTTAAAAAGTTCCGTCATGGCAATCGTTGCAGGAGCCTGTGACTTCCTCGCCGTCCGGGTGCCTGAATTTCTTTCCGGCCGGGCTCAATTCGAGCAGTTCCGGTCCTGAACCCTGGGCGAGGATGGTGTGACATGCCTCGCAATTGCTGGCCTCGACGGTTTTCGCGCCGTCGGCTGTGGTGTGATTTCCGTCATGGCAGCGGAAGCAACCCGGCCAATCCTTGTGGCCGATGTTCTCGGGATAAACCGACCAATTTGCCTGCATGGCAGGGAAGAAGTTGGCGTCAAAGATTTCCGTCACGGCTTTGATCATTGCCTGTGCGCGGGGGTCGTCCTTGTAATACGCGGAGAGGTGGGAGGATATGCTGGCGGCCGCATCGTCGCGGGTCTTGTATTTCTGAGTGAGCACAAAGACGGCGTTGCTTTTGGCGAAGCGGAGTGCGGGATCGATCCTGCCGAGGGACATGGCAAGATTCACAGCGGCGGTGGGGGTCTGGTAGCGGTGTGCGGGGCGGTTGTGGCAATCCATGCAATCCATGACGCGGATTTCGGATTGCGGCGGCGCATTTGTGAAATCGGGGGTTTTGTACTCGGTTACGACTCCCTCGCGACTGGTGACCCGGACCCAGGGGATTTGCTGGCGTGCGTTGTCAGTGGCATAGAACTCGATTTTGTTTGCCACGTTCATGTGGTAGTGGATGCCCCCCAGCGGTCCTTGCGAGGAATCGCCGCCACCAACATGCATCAGCATGCGAACCGTGAAAGCGGTGTTGGTTTCGTCGGCCAGGAAGTAATTGTAAACGCGTTCGAGGTTGCCGACGAACTTGGCGGGCCAGTGGCACTGCTCGCAAGTATCCTGGGCGGGCCGGAGGTTTTTGATGGGGGTGGGGATGGGGCGCGGGTATTTATTGGCCAGAGTGGCATAGACCTGGTAAGTGCCGCTGAGCTTGGATTTGACGAACCAGCCGGCGCCGGCCCCGATATGACACTCGGCGCAGCTTACGCGCGCATGGGGTCCCTGGAGGTAGGTGACGTGCTCGGGTTGCATCACCTCGTGGCAGGCCTGGCCGCAGAACGTGACCGACTCAGTGAAATGATACGTTTGGTAGCTGCCGATAGCCGAGAGAAGCAGGAAGGCGGCGCTGCCGGCGAGGAACAGGCCGAACGCCCGGCGGCTGCGTGGGAGGGACAAATCGATGCGCAGCGGCAGCGTCTGGCCGGTTTGCCTGCGGTGGCGCCGGCGAGCCAGCAGGGCGCCCACAAAGAACAGGAAAAGACCGAAGAGAATAAATGCCGGGGATACCATCCACGTCAGGATGCCAACGTACGGGTTGGAATGTTTTGACGTGATGTCCTGGACCATCAACAGGAGGAAGGAGAAGACGCCGCCTGCGGCGATGATGAGGCCCGCAGTGCTGACTGCGTTTCGAAAGAGGGAGATTGGTCTTTGCCCGGGTTCTTGTGTTGGTGCCGTGGTCATAGAGCGTCCTGCTTTTCCTATGCGCTACTGGATCGAGAAGCAATCATTAAAAAACCCCGGCATCCACATTTTGGTGAACGCCGGGGTCGAGCCACTGAAAACGGGAGCTTACTTCTTGAAAGTGCGCATGTATTTAGCAATGGCCTGAACCTCGGCGTCGCTGAGTTTCGGGCTGGGTTTCATCAAAACCTTGCCGTCCTTGTCTTTGAATCCATCCTTGATGGCCTTGGCCATTTCTTCGTCCGTGACCTCCGCCTGGACCTTGGCGTCGGTGTAGTCCTTGGCCTTCATTTTCTTGCCCATCACCGTTTGGCCTTTGCCGTCGGCGCCGTGGCACTTGGCGCATTCCTTGGTGTAGAGGGCCTTGCCGTCCGCTGCGTTCACACTCAGGGCCGCAGTGGCCGCCATTGCTATCAATACTGCAACGAGTTTCTTCATATCATTTTTGATCGATCTGTTTGTTTCACACTGCGCACAACCAGCGTCCTGGAGGCGCACTTTCCGTTTTCCGTCCGGGCGATTTTCCGCAGCCTTAACGGGGCTGCTTTGTTCCCGTCCTGATAACGGCACATCACAATAATTGGGGGAGAAAAATCCGCCTCACCTAAATTGCCCTTCTCACAACATCTATTGCTCTGATATCTTGAGAGGGGATGTGGACCTTTTGGGCGTTGCTGAGGGGATTTGAGGGTCCTGAGACCATGGCACACAAAACTTGCCATGTACAGAACAATATCGGGAGGAGTAAAAGCTCCTCCCGGCTACTGTGTGATTGTCGCCCCGGTTACTTCTTAAACGAGCGCACGTGTTGGACGAGCGCTTTGATTTCGTCATCGGACAGAGTGCTGGCGAAGCCTTTCATCGTGACCTTGCCATTCTTGTCTTTGACGCCGTCTTTGGTCGCTTTCTGGAGTTGCTCGTCCTTGAATTCCGCCTGCACCTTGGGGTCGGTGTAGTCTTTGACGCCGAGCTTTTTGCCCATGACCGTTTGGCCTTTGCCATCGGCGCCGTGGCACTTGGCGCAATGTTTGGCCCAGTTATCCTTTGCGCCCGCCGCGGAGAGTGACAATGCTCCGGCTGTGAAGAGAATTACGCTAAGTGCTGTCAGCTTTTTCATTTTTTCAGTTTTTGTTGCTTTGTGAGCTATTACCGCGTGACCTGGTGGCCTGCTTCTCGTGCGCAGCGTCCCAGGACCTGCGGAATATAGCATACATTGCTCAATAATATAGACGATGGCGGCGGGGACGCATTCACTGTCCGGAATTCGTTGGACCGGCGGAGGTTTTTCGATCAAATTGCAGTTTATGGTCCTGAATGCGCGATTCATTCTGAAATTGGCGAGAGTGGCGGGAGTGGTGGCGCCGATGGTCGTTGCGTGTGCAACCGTCCATGCAGCAAGCATTTCCGCCGTTCCATCCCCGGAGCGTCCCAACATCGTGCTCATCCTGGCTGACGACCTTGGTTACGGGGATCTGGGCTGTTACGGGCAGAGCAGGATCAAGACGCCCAACCTGGACAAAATGGCTGCCGAGGGGATGCGGTTCACGCAGTTTTATTCCGGGAGCACCGTGTGCGCCCCGTCGCGGTGCGCGATGATGACGGGTTTCGCTCCATTCAGGGCGCCGACCTACTGATAA
>CAYNZC010000219.1:0-3263 GCA_964401575.1 uncultured Verrucomicrobiota bacterium | reverse complement strand
ACCAACCCCAACATCGACACCTGATTTAGCCACAGCAATTATTGATGACAAGCTCAAATATTTCTTTCCGACCGACGAGGAAATTGCCATGAAGGGATATAGCACATGGCGTTCAGAGGGTGAAGCCGAAGAAATAGAACTTGACGCGAGGATAGGCGAATTTGGAGCCGTATCTAGTTTTTCAATAATTTTTAAGAACAGTGAGCCTGAGGCATCGAAGGAGTGGGTAATGTGCAATATTACTTTATATAAGACTGCTGATAGTGCAAAAATGCAATGGCTAGATTTTGAAAGCAAGATTTTAGATAATGTAACAGTGAAAAAAGATTCGAATCTTGGTGAGTCAAGTTTATCACTTACAACAACAGACTCGAATATTGGTCTTTTAAGTTTCATTTATAAGAATTCGATTGCAACGGTTTATGTGTTCTTTGATTCCACAAAGCTAGATATTGCTGAGACTTTTGCCCGCATAATCTTCGATAAGCTTAGTACTGCCAAACTGGTGAACTCTTCAGAAGCATCCTTTGCAAATTTTGTCTACGTAGAGCCTACCAGCGAATATCTGACGACAATGAAACAATATGGCTTCTATCTTGTAGGTAGCGAAATCCAGCCCGGAATTTGGCGTAACACAGGAGAAAGTGACAATTGTTATTGGGAAATCACTGACAGTAAAGGTGAAATCATTGACAACTACATCGGGATGACAGGTGGGACTATGTACATACCATCAACCGCCTTTCAAGTTCAGTTAGAAAAAGAATGTGGAGATTGGGAATATTTGGGGGAGCCATAGCAGGTTTTATGGTGAACACCAGATAAATTCTGGACAACCCAACCAATATAGTAACCTTTAGTCTTTATGCTTCGATAGTCGTCTTAACCTCCTTGCCCTAAGTAATTGCAGGAGAATGCTAGCTATAAAATGATAGAATGTAAGTGACACGGCATAGCGGTTGAGTCTCAAGCGAGGAGATTACCAAAAAGATGGAAGACAAACCGAGAATTCCGACACTTGTTTATGTAATTGCCATCATAGTGGCTTTCTATTTATACAAATCTTACACAAACCGACCCGTAACCTATTTAACTGCTCGCTCTCATGAGGTGCATGATGTTTATTCAGGTCCTAGAGTAGATTACGAAGTTATCGGCACTTTGCCTGCTTATTCAAATATCTCACTAACGGGCAGAAGTGGGACAACATGGGTAACATTTTCTTATCTTGGGCAACAAGGGTGGATTCAAGATTTTTTTCTTGACATAAATGGAAACAGTCTTCGTCTACCTGAGGTCGAGGTAAACACTAAACAAGAAACAATCAGCTCAAGAGCAGAAAGGGCTAAGGCTTTTTTCCAATCTATTATTGCTGACCCCAGATACGACACTAGCAACATGCAAATTCATAAGTATCTTGATTACATAAAAATTGATGATACTGACAATGAATTGAAATTCTATCTCAGTAAATCACCAGCAACCTATGAGGAATTTTTATCGCTCGCCATTGACCTGTTATATGGAGGTTGCCTTCTTTCCGATGCTGGAGGTGATACAGACTGGAATCTTTCGAGAATTGAATTGATTTCAACCGATAAGGCTAAAGAACACGGAACATTGTATATATCAGGTCACCAGAATATCGCCACAATTGCTCAGGATTCGGAAAAGATTTATGACATAATGGAATTTGGAACGGAAGCTGGAATCCCCTCAAGTTTGACTAACAAAAGCCCCTACGATACTGATTTTAATTTTAGCGACTTACCAGAATCGGGTTGTCCCTCTGGTTGCAATTTTCACAAAGAAGGTTGCGACATAAAAGGAAATGTAGCGTTTGATTCCGGAGAAAAGATTTATCATTTGCCATACCAAAAGTATTACAGTGAAACCGTTATCAACACAAATTATGGTGAACGATGGTTTTGCACAGAGGATGAGGCAATAGAAAATGGTTGGAGAAAGTCCTACGAATAATGTTTTTTGGCAAGGATAGCCGTAGAGAATCATCGGTTTGAAAAGAAGGTTTGGATAAAAAATGGATAGTGAAGTCAAACAAAAAGAGTATAAAAACAAGGGCATAAGATTATTAGCATTAGGATTGATTGTTATGGTTTTCCTGACAACTGGCTGTTCGGCAAATGTGACTGAACAAATAAGACCAACAGCAACAACAGACCCTTATGAAAGTGGGTACGCGATACTAGATTATGCTGACCAGTATCGAGAAGTCTCGGAAATAATGATAAGAAATTTTCTTGAACAAGATTGGAGCAGTCTGGAAAGTCAAATCGAGAAAGGGATAAAAATCTATAGTAGTGCAGAGAAACTTGCTGTAACATCGCGTTATAGTAAGGCAAAGGAACTGATGTGCAATTGGATGGTTACTGACTCCTACTACTATGCATTAATTCTTGAAAATGCGCCAAAAGATAAAATTCTCACTACTGGTCAAGCAAGCATGGATTTTTTCTTATATTTTATTGAAGAAATGGGAAAACTCGGTCACGAAATGAATTAACCCGAAAGACGGTGGATTAGTTCCCGGCAAATTCCAGCTTTTTGACGATTTTCATTGTTCTAAACACTGAAGCCACAATCCCTAATAATCAATTTTTTAGTGGGAGAATATCATTGATTATTTAAACCTTGAGATTTTTTCCTCCAGTCTTCCTCTTCTCAAATTAAATGCAGCAAATTCCTTTCGATATCTTGCCATGGAGCGGACAGGTCAATGCAGGATATGTGAATATCGTGATTGAGAAGTTCAATACGCTCGTTTAATCTATTCAATCTGCTCGCAGGATACAAGAGTATCCCTGAGGCGACCCTTTTATGGTCAGAGAGCTCTTCCTGTGACTTCAAATAAGAATACATTTGATAAAGATGACCGGATTGAAAACGTTCACCCCCAAATTGATTCCGCACAGTTTGAGGTGTGAATTTTGTATCGAGAACGATTGTGCGCTTTGAGCTTTTCTCTTCAAGAACCAAATCTGGCTTCATGATTGGGAGGTATGGAATCTCGAATCTTTCATTCCATCCCAATATCTTTTGGGATTCCACTTGCCAATCGGGCAGGTGGTACTTGTAAAAATTGGCAACAAATAACTCGTAAACGTGATGCAACAAAAGACCAAAAGTGTCTATCGATGGAAGGGGCAACTGTCCAACACTAGTAAGTGGCATAAATCTTTGGAGCAAGAGCCGGCAAATTGCCAACATTATCCTGTAATCCCTGTCATTCCTGCCTAATTGCT
>CAYNZC010000218.1:0-3289 GCA_964401575.1 uncultured Verrucomicrobiota bacterium | reverse complement strand
GGGGGGGGGGGATTAAGTGCACTTCGCATTTTGGTAGGTTGAAGTGCCTTGCCTTTCATTATGAACTCTTGCTTTATCTTAAGACAGCAAGTGAAAAACCGGTGCTTTTTCTTTGTGCTCGTAACGGCTGGGGCCCTGCTCGCAGTCACCGGGTTTGCCAAACTGTGGAGTGCTCTGGGCACGGCCAGAGCACTCATGGCCCCTGACCCGCTGAGCGGGATCCCGTTTAAGTATCTGCTCGCGAGCGTTGGCGTGGTTGAAATTGTGGTGGCGACGATCTGTTTCCTTGGAAGGTCCAGGCTCTTTTCCGTAGGACTGGTTGCATGGCTTTCCACCAATTTCCTGCTGTATCGGATAGGACTTTGTTGGATCGGCTGGAAGCAGCCATGCGGCTGCATGGGCAGCCTCACAGATGCGTTGCACATCAAGCCGGAAACGGCGGACAACATCGCGAAGGTAATTCTGGCATTCCTGCTGATTTCATCATACGGGCTGCTGCTTTGCGCGTGGCGGAAGGCAAGGCAAGCGAGGCGTATGGAACATAAGGGCGAGGCTAAAGCACCTGCGGACGTGACTTTCTCTGGTAGTATCCAGACAAGAATAATTGTAATGTTGCTGGTCGTCAGTAGTCTCTTAGCCACCTGCTGGGCGAAGGAAGCAGACTTGCCCCTCGCGCTTGAGTGGAAGGCACATTTCAAAGCGAAGTTGGTCATTGAAAACTGTGTTTTCGAGCGGATTAACCTTTCCTCAGGCAATCACACCAACCTATACCAGGCGAGATACCAGGAGGACGCCTTTCTGATGCGAGAAATTGGCAGCCCCGCCGATGCTGTGCTGGACCATATAACGACAGGCAGCATGCGCGCGGGTCGTTGGGAAAGCAACTATTGGGCAATTGAATGGGGACGGGTCTTAAAACTATTCCCGAATGCCGACCGACTGATCAGAGAAGGTCAAAACCCGGAGGTGTCCTTGGACGGTGGAGGCTATCAGAAAGCGCTCGCCAACATACCCACGGATACGGGCCCGTGGACGGCAAGCCATAGCTGGAAACGAGCGTTTATCATAGGACTAGTAGTGCTCGCGGGCATAGGGTTGCTTTTTGTTTGGAGGGGTGCAAAACAGGACTCCGCAGTTCAGGGAACTCCGCCAGGTACTGCGGTCTGCCTCATTCTGTTTCAGTGCTTTCTGTGGTTGTGGCCCTCGGCTTCTGAAGCCGCTATGATAATCGAGGGGCGAATTTCCCTAGTGTTGGATCCTGCCAAGCCCAGGGTTAAAGCAGCGTACGCACTTCCTTTCCGGGTGGAGGCAGATGATTGTAAGTGGACAATCGGAATTCAAAAAAGCCGTATCGCGCCGCATCTTAAGGAAATCAGTTATGGATCTGATGGTGAATCGCTCTATTACCTGGAAACACTTTCGTCATCATTCCTCAAGGCCCATGCTGATCTCGATGTGGTAAAAAGTGGGGTTGTTAGTTATGGGACAATCCCGCCGTTCGATTTTAATCACTTCGTACATCTCTGGTATGTCTATGGCTCACGTTGTGCAGTAAAAGTGCCCGACGCGTTGCCCTGTGTATTGGCATTTCCCACGAATAACTCTCAGTGCATGCTCCCAGCCAAAGTTATTTTGGGGGACGACGGCTTGACCGTCTTTTCAGCTGAAGCTTTTAAGAGAGATTTGAGTGGTGGAAAGGGTCCCCTCATTTTACAGTATGAGTTACTAGAGTCGACGAACACTCTGGGCAGGATTGTTCCTATGAGTTTTGTTTTCAGAGCCTACAATGAGGGACCAAAGGGCATGACAAAGTGCGTGTGGTCTTTACATGGAGAGGCAGATACAATTAGGTTCACACCTGATCCGGTTTCTGGACAGCCCAATGCAAATGGATTGTTCAGAGTAACGGATTACAGGGTTCCATCCGCTGAGAACCGGAATTATGCGGTTTATTTCTCCACAAATAGATGGTATGAGACAAACTCTCCCGAGTTGGAGCTTCTAAGGATCACTTCGGGTCATCGTCCTAAGCTTGCCCAGGTTTCAGCCGTGAGCAAAAGGCGACGAATGATTGCCCTGGCGTCCTTAGGAGTAAGCACCGCACTTTTCGTTGTAATTGTTGCCATTACTCACAAACAAAAAACAAAACTACAGAAGAAAGGAAAAGCAAAATGATCAAAGCACATTGTTTTTTTGCCGTAACGTGGCTGTCCATTGTTGCCCTGCAAGGAGCTGAGGGAACATGTCCAGAAGTGAAGCCAAATGGGAAGTGTGCTCCATCAGATTTTGATGCGAGTTTTCAGAACCCTCTAAAGTGTGTGAAGCAGACCTGCACTGCTCCGGTGCCAGATTCCAAAATCTGCAAGCAGGGCAAGTCGACGAAGGAATGCTTTGATGGGTTGTCCACCTGGGCATGTGCCCGCGTACAATATGGTTTTCTTGTAGATCAGACAGGCAAACCGATAGGCTGCGACATGTCATCTCCTCCAACCCCAATAATTCCGACAGAGTCAGACACGTGGGATGCAGGAACATGCGACATGGACTGGCAGGGTGCCGAAGATTCCACCAAGTGCCAGAAGGCAGGTTGAAGCTATTACGCGGATGCTCTGAAACGATCCAAAATGAAAACATCAGAAAGGAAGGAAAAGCAAAATGATCAAAGCACATTGTTTTTTTGCCGCAACGTGGCTGTCCATTGTTGCCCTGCAAGGAGCTGAGGGGACATGTCCAGAAGTGAAGCCAAATGGGAAGTGTGCTCCATCAGATTTTGATGCGAGTTTTCAGAACCCTGTAAAGTGTGTGAAGCAGACCTGCACTGCCGCGGTTCCAGACTCCAAAATCTGCAAGATCGGCAAATCGACGAAGCAATGCTATTATGCGTTGTCCACTTGGGCATGTGTTCGCGTGCAATATCCCTTCATTGAAAATGACGAAGGCGCTCCCATAGGCTGCGACATGTCATCTCCTCCGACACCAATAGTTCCAGAAGAGTCAGACACGTGGGATGTGGGAGCATGCAGAATGGACTGGCAGGCGGATTATGATGCTCCCGAGTGCAAGAAAGCAGGGTGAGCAGCGATTACGAAGGCTCCTTCTGGCCTTAACTGATAGATTGCTTTTTTGGCGTTCGCATGTACTAGGCGCTACGCGGGTGAAGGGGAATTGGTTTTTGGCCTCACCGAGCATGCGATGATTTTACGAGGGGCGAGCGCGGGGTGTCAAAGGGTAATTACTGATAGATGGCATGAATGCTGGCGGACGCGCAACGAAATTGCTAGTCCACCAG
>CAYNZC010000217.1:0-3302 GCA_964401575.1 uncultured Verrucomicrobiota bacterium | reverse complement strand
GTTCACATCCCAACATTCGGCAATACTAAAGGCCCAGAGTCTATTCTGTGCAATGACGCGTGAGATGCCCCTAATGGTTTTGGCGCCCTCGCCAGACGATGGATGGATCTGATTTTAAGCCAATAAGAGGTCGGCGCGCTTTCGCGCTGAACACGAGATGCACTACGACACGGCTCAGGGATTGCGGCACAAGAACGTTCCGGAAAAGCGATGAGGCAGGCCCTCAGCCCGCAACCTTGTTCTGCCTGCATGTTCCAGGGCGTTGCCCTTCGCTGGTATGAATTCTCCCTCTCCTCTGCCGTCGAGCAGGGGGTCAGGGCGGAAGGCGTTGCCCTAAATGCGCGCGGGCACGATAACAAAGGGCACACCTTGCCGGCAGAAGATGCGCTGGAGCGCGAAGACCGCGTAATTGTGCAACCAGCGAGTCCACACCGTCTCGTGCTCGAAAGCCAGTTGCCCCCCGAAGATGACCGCGTCCGGATGCCGCTTCATCAGCGCCTCGCTCATGCTCTCGATTGTGCCCAGAAGGTCGTGGCTGATCTCAATGGTGGCTTCGGCGGTAAACCCATGCTGCCGGGCGAAGTCTGCGTATCGCTGCGTGCCGGCAAACGTCTCCGTTCGGAGCCGCTCCAACTCCCGCGCGCCCTTGAAACTGCCCGCGTCCAGCACGCCCACCTGCAAGAACACAAAATGTCCGAATGTTCCCGGGAAGATTCGGGGTATGCCCAGGAACGTGTGGAGTCCCAGCCCGTTAAAGCCATTCACCAGAACAATCGCTGTCCGGCCCTTCGTCGCCGTCCTCCCCATCCCATCCACTGCAGCCTCCGCTGCAGCCACCAGTCCCTCCAGCCGCGTCAGGTCGCGCAGCGCCATTCCGTAATGCCGCTTCACCGCAAACGCCACGGCAATCAACGCCCCGGTCACAACCAGGGTCACCCATCCACCTTCATCAAATTTCACAACACAAAGCGAAACCAGGATGAAGCTGCTCAACCCAAGCCCCACACCGTTGATCCCCAGCTTCCTCTTCCAGGCCCTGTCTTTGCCCCGCACCTGCCACCAATGCCGAACCATTCCCAATTGCGAAAGGCAGAACGTGATAAAGACATTGATGCTGTAAAGCACCACAAGAAGGCCCACGGCCCCGCGCGTCGCCAACATCGCGATAAGCGCCGCCCCGCCCATCAGCAAGATCCCGTTCTGCGTTACAAACCGGTCGCTCAGCGAGGCGAACCGCGTCGGGAACCATCGGTCGAGCGCCATATTCGCAAGCACTCGCGGTCCGTCGATGAATCCAGCCTGGGCCGCCACAAAAAGCAAGGCTGTCGCCCCCACCATGCTCAGCCCGGTGAACCACGCGCCCCATCTCCCCGGCCAGCCCGCCGTGATCCGCTCAAACAGCACGGCGTTGAGTGTCTTCCCCTCCACTGGTTGCACTCCGTAGATCAAATACGCCAGCATCAGCCCAAACACGGTCACAGCCAGCGATACTCCCATGTAGTTCATGGTTCGTTTGCCTGTCTCCGCCCGCGGTTCGCGCAAGATCGGCAGCCCGTTGCTCACCGCCTCGATTCCTGTGTAAGTGCCCGCACCCATGCTGTAGGCCTTCAGGAGCAACGCCAGCATCCCCCACCAGCCTAATTCGATTCGTGCCGCCTCGACGTCCGTTACGGTCCAGGCCCCGATGCCCGGCAACTCGCTTCCGTGCCCCACAATCGCGATAAGAATCGCCAGGGCGTGTGTGCCCACAAACACAAAGAACACGGGCGCCCACAGCAACACCGATTCCTTCACCCCGCGCAAATTCACAAGGGTGAGCAGCGCCAAACCTGCGCAGGCAAACGGCAGCTTCCATATCAGCCAGTGGGGCGGCAACACGGAAAACAACGCATCCGCGCCGCTCGCGACGGAGATGGTGATGGTTAGCACATAATCCACCAACAGCGCTGATCCCGAAACCAGGCCCGCTGTGGGCGAAAGCAGTTTGCTGGCGACCAGGTATCCGCCACCGCCGCTGGGAAACAGCTCGATGATCTGACGGTAGCTAACGCAGATCACCGCGATCGTGATCACACACGCCAACGCCACCAGCAAGCTTAGCGCTGGATGCGCTCCCAACGCCCGAAACGCCTCCTCCGGTCCGTAGCATGAAGACGATAAACCGTCCGCCCCCAAGCCCACCCAGGCCAGCAACGCCACCAGGGACACCTTGTGAAAGAGCCGCTGATCAGAAATATCTCGGGCACGACCAATCACCAGAGATTTGATCCAGTTCCCCCAACGATGCTTCTTCATAACCGCACCAATGCATTCGAGGGCGCGCTTCCAGAGCACGCGCCTAACCACTTCGAAAAATGGGGAACATGAAGTCCCGCCACGCGGCGGGGGCAGAGGTTCGCCCTTCCAAATGCCGGCGAGGTTAGCTGTCGGGCTAGGTCTCGGAAGTGACCTGGCAACGGGTTTGCCGTTGCCCACGCCCCGTCCTGACGCTTCAGCATCAGGATTTGGTTCCCCCGCGCTGCCGCGCAGGAAGGCACGACAGCTTAGGCTGCTACCTCAAACCGTACTTGTACCTTCATTCCCTGTCAATTGCACCGCAGATATCTCTGCCGCACAAATACTTGCGATAAAGGCGTCCGAAGGGGTCACAGAGGCGTTGTGACATACCTCAGTGCAGTTTGGGCTTCAGATTGTTTGCCGACAGCGCCGTCCTCCTGTGGGCTGCTGCTTCGCTCGCAGCCCCGACGACTCATTACGTCGATGCCGCGAACCCATCCCCTTCCGCCCCCTACACCAACTGGCTCACCGCCGCCACCAACATCCAGGACGCCGTTGACGCCGCCGACCCCGGCGACCTCGTCCTTCGCTGTATCCAGCTTCACCCTCCCGGCCAATGCCTCTGCCTGTTTTTGCGCCAGGGGCGCGTCCAATTCTTTTTCCACGTCCACAGCCACTGTTTTGGCCTGCGCTCCCAGGGGAAGGAGCGGCCGACGAATCCGGCTTTGAGCCACCCCTCCCCCCTGAGCTATTAACCGACGCCATCATATCAAACGGGGCGTGGCCAATAGAGACACCCCCTTAGAAATTTCCGGGAAAGTCATTCACAATTCGCCGCACCTCACCCTCGCTCTCGTTTTACCTTTTTTGCCACGAGTTATGCAAAGTCTGTGGTATGGATCGCTGCACAAGTTCCTCGAAAAATGGGTTGGACAGAAATTAGCAAAAGCGCTATTACAATGTCGTTCCAGACGGCTTGTTTATAGAAAGGGACTTGTCCGTCATCACTATGAAAACCCTGTTTC
>CAYNZC010000216.1:0-3312 GCA_964401575.1 uncultured Verrucomicrobiota bacterium | reverse complement strand
TTCCCTCATGACAAACGCAGCCCATGAAGCCCGCCCGGGCCACCCGGATTCTCCGGGCAATCGGCTCGCACAACACATGGAGATTCCGGCTCGCGGTTCTCACATCGAGTAGTCTATGGTGACCAGGATGGAAATAATTCCTTTTTGGCAGCGATTTCCAAAGGTCGCCGAGGCGGAGACACGGGTGATTAAACTCCCACAGGCAACAATGGATTTGCCAGCCGATGAATACGCCCTGGTCGAGTTTTATTGCAATAAGCCAAAGTGCGATTGCCGAAAGGTGATCCTCCAGGTGTGGAGCAAACAGAAGCCGGGCGTCTCGCTCGCCACTTTGAATTTCGGTTGGGAAAGCGGGGACTTTTACGTCCGCTGGTTGCACGGGGATGAGTCCGCCCGGATCCTCTCCGGGCTTTCGTTCGAGCCAATAAGCCCGCAGTCACCCCTCTGCCGGCCATTGATGGCGCTGGTGGAATGGGTGCTCCTCGAAGATCCGGCCTACGTGGAACGGCTCAAGCGTCATTACCAAATGATGAAGAATCCCGCAAATTGACATGGCCCGCTATGTGCTGCCAAATGGCTGCAATAGCAACATGAAAACAGACGAAACCCGGCGCTCTCAGCCCGGGACAAGCCTCCGCACACACATTACCACCCGCCCACTGCCGGCGCCCGATAAAGAAAGCACCCCCTCCCCCACCGGACCGTGTGCCCAACCTTTGCCAACACCCCCAGCCGATGCGCCACCCGCCCCCAACATCAGCGCGGGCGACCCCGCCCGGCCGTTGGAAATCCACGTCAAACCCGCCGCCCATTCAGCCACGCCGGCATTCGTCGTTGATGTCACCCATCCGTCCGCCGCCGCACCCCGGCATCAAGACGGCGGCTCCTCGACCATTCCCTCGGCCGCGCCTCTCGATCAACCGCTCCAGGCCAGGATGCTCAACGAGTTCGTTTATTGTCCCAGGCTGTTCTACTACGAATACGTCGAAGGCGTGTTCCTGGCCAGCCATGACACACTCCGCGGAGATGCCTTGCATCGCCGTGTGGATTCGGGCAGCGGCGCGCTGCCGCAACCGGCCAAAGCCGATGATGCCGGCCCTGCCGAACCCGCAGCCAGCCCACAAGCCGCCCCGGAAATCATCCACTCCCGCTCCGTGCAAATGGGATCCGAAAAGCTCGGCGTCGTCGCTAAAATGGACCTCGTAGAAGCCCGCAGAGATGCCTCCGCGCAGACCGATCCCGATCTGTTTGATCTCCTGGAAGTGCGGCCCGTGGATTACAAGGCCGGCAGCCCCCGCGAAGGGGAGAATGGCAACGAACTCTGGGATACCGACCGCATGCAGCTTGGCTTGCAGGTGCTGATACTGCGCCACAACGGCTACACCTGCAACGAAGGCGTCATTTATTATCGCGGAACAAAACAACGGGTCACGCTGCCGATGACACCCGAATTGGAGGCGTGGATTACGGAAAATATCGCCGGGGCCAGGCGCGTCACCAGCGGCCCGATTCCCGCCCCGCTCGAACATTCCCCCAAGTGCGGACGCTGCTCCCTCGCGCCCGTATGCCTGCCGGACGAAACCCGCATGCTCGAACAGGACACCCCCGGCACCGCCATACCGCGCAGGTTGATCGCCGCGCGGGACGACGAGCGCTCGCTCTATCTCAACACCCAGGGCGTGCGCGTCGGTTGCTCCGGCGGCGTGCTCAAAATAAAGGAAAAGGACCGCCTCGTGGACGAGGTGCGCATTCGGGATCTTTCGCATGTGGCTCTCTTTGGCAACGTGCAGGTCTCCACTCAAGCAGTGCAGGCACTCTGCGAGCAGGAGGTGCCAATAACCTGCTTCTCAATGGGCGGCTGGTTTTACGGCATCACTCGCGGCCACGGCCTGAAGAATATCTTCCTGCGGATCCGGCAGTTCGAGCAAGCCGCACGGGAGGACACATGCCTCGCCCTCGCGCGCTTCTTCGTGCATGGCAAAATCCGAAACCATCGAACCCTGCTCATGCGCAATCACATCGAACCCCCGGAACACAGCCTCGGAAAACTCAAATGCCTGGCGGATGAGGCCACCAGGGCCGGGTCTCTGCCCGAGTTGCTCGGAATCGAGGGCGCCGCCGCCAGCGTCTATTTCGAGCACTTCGCCGGCATGCTCAAGCCCGCAGATCCCGCCCGCGAAGCGCCGCAATCCACGCCCCATCAGCCCGAGGGGTTCACTTTCAGCTTCACAAACCGAAATCGCAGGCCGCCAACAGACCCCGTGAATGCCATGCTTTCACTCGCCTATAGCATGCTCTCAAAGGATTGCACCCTCATGCTCCTGGCCGTCGGGTTCGACCCCTATCTCGGCTTCTATCATCAGCCGCGTTTCGGACGCCCGGCCCTGGCCCTCGATCTCATGGAAGAATTCCGCCCGCTCATCGCCGAGTCCGTGGTCCTGACCTGCGTGAATAATCGCGTCATCCGCCAGGATGACTTCATACGCGCAGGCCAGGCCGTCAACCTCGACGCCCCGGCACGCAAGCGCTTCTTCCAGATCTACGAGCAGCGAATGTCCACCCTCATCACTCATCCCCTCTTCGATTACAAAGTCAGCTATCGCCGCGCCATCGAGCTGCAAGCCAGGCTACTCGCAAAAACATTGACCGGAGAAATCGCCCGCTACGTGCCGCTAACCACAAGATAAACCATGCGCACAACCTACCTCGTCTGTTACGACATCGCGGACGATAAACGCCTGCGCAAGGTGTTCAAGACTTGCGGAGATTTCGGAGATCACATTCAATTCTCCGTGTTCGAGTGCGACTTGAACCCGGGCGAAAAAATCGAGCTTGAAACCGCTTTAAGTGGTATCATCAACCACAGTCAGGACCAGGTGCTCTTCGTAGCTCTCGGTCCCGCCGAAGGCCGGGGAGACAGGGTAATCACAGCCCTGGGGCTGCCTTACTCAAAACTGGATGCCCCGTGCTACGTGGTCTGAGCTTTCATCGCTCTTTGACATTTAAAGCCGCGAGCGGCAGGGTAATACGGGTTGCCCGCCACCCGCTCGCATATCGTATGTGGTTCATCCACAACACGTCACAATGCTCGCAGAATTGAAGAGTCATCCATCTCAAAACCAGCAATGCAACAACTCGCAATCTCAAACTTGCGACGTTGTAACTCAGCCGATTAAGATAGGTATCTCTCCGCGCTCAATTGAGCGCGGCCCCGTTGAAGCAGTTAGTCGGCCCGCCACCCGTTGCTCCGTCAATTACTCTCCGCGCTCAATTGAGCGCGGCCCCGTTGAAGCTCCATAATTTACTCCTTTG
>CAYNZC010000215.1:0-3335 GCA_964401575.1 uncultured Verrucomicrobiota bacterium | reverse complement strand
CGCAGACCTCCGAGTCTGCTGTATCGCAGGCTTCCAGCCTGCGGACCGTCGCTGAGCAGCATATCGGACCATTCCCTGCTGCGCGCAGTTCACCCTCCCACACAATACGAGGGCCACTCAGGCGCGGGCCAGCGCCTTGCCCTTATCGTTCCCTCCTTCCGCTTAGCTGCCAGCGGCGCTCTTGTAAGTTGGCGCCGGGACGCCCCGCCCCATCTTCGGCGTTGCAATCGTCACGCCGGTCGAACTCCTCAAGCAACTGCGCCTCTGACGACACCGGCGCCGGCGATTGTACCGTCACCCATTCGTCAAAGGGTCGGGCGTATTAAATACCCGGGTTACGCCATTGCCTGTTTGTGACGGCGGGAGTTGATGATTGCCAGGATCAGCCAGAGCGCTGCGAATCCCGCGACGGCGATCGCCAATCTGCCGAACCAACCCGGGGTCCGGGTGTTCTCGGCCTTCATCTGCACGAGCATGGGTTTGCCGATCTCGGTCTGCAGCACCTGCGAGAAGCTGAGGTGCACCCCGCGGGTGGGCAGGTTCACGCGCAGCGGGGCGACTTTTGTTGTGACCACCTGTTGAGCCTTTTCCAGCTTATCCCACTGGAGTCCGGCGACCTCGCTATCATCCCAGACCTTGCTCCGATCGAGAGACGCGGCCTCCAAACCCAGGGTGGTGTCGGCGTACTTGGAGGCATTTCTGTAGAAGTGTTCCGACTGGGCGTTGATGATGTTGCTGCTTTGGGCTCGTCGCAACTGCTGGCCGGCGACGTTCAACTCCTGTTTCCCATCGCTTTCGACGGCGTCGCTGCGGGACTTGGCCTTGTAATAGTTTTGCGCCGCGATCTGGAGGTTGCCGGCGGAGAGGCCCTCGCGCACGGCTTTGAGCTCGCGGCCCACGGCGATCTTCTGTTCGGCCTGCTGGGCGCGCTGCTGCTCGTTGTATTCGGAGAGGGAGTACACCTGGACCAGCGGGACGGCGGCGGCCTCGCTTGTCCTGGTCATGGTGCCATCGAAGCCGGTGTATTCATAATCCGGCGGGAGGTAGAGTTCCCATCGCGCGTTTTTCATGGGGATATCGAACGAAGGCGACGCGAGCTGAATCTTGCCGCTGTGGCGCGGGAAGGCGCTTTCGCCGACGAAGGTGAGCTCGATGCTGATGGGCTCGTCGGAAGCCGTTTCGCGCGTGAGCGGCAGGAGCAGTTTGCCGTCGCGCGTGTTGGGGCGTGTGGGTTCGCCCGCGACGAAAGCGGACCAGACCGTGCTGTTCTTTGGCAGTTGAATCTCGAGGTGCTGGCGTCCGTTGTTGCGAATGCTCAGGGCCATTTCGGTGAGGATGTTTCCGTCATCGGCGACGACCGTTGTGAGGCGGGCGCTATCAATGAGCGCCTGGAGAACGGAAGCTTCATGGAACCTTCTCGCGTCGAGCGTGAGATTGTATCCCGGGCGGAGGTAACGGTAGGCCAGGACGGTCGCCGTATCGGGCGAGCCGGCCCAGGCGGGGAGTTCGCGGGGATCAATGCGGTTGAGCAGCTCGGTGGCGCCGCGTTCGGACGCCTGCAGCGGCGGACGGGCCACGATGGCGACGAAGCCGGTCTCGCGTTCCACGTTGAGGGCCTGGATGCCCGGCAGATTCACTTCGAGGGTGTCCGCGGTTTTGGGCAGTTCCCATGTCACGGTGAGGGTGTATTGGCCGCGCACCTTGCCTTGCAGCTCGACCCGCCATTCGTCGTTCGTCTGGTCTCTGCGACGAAGCTGCGGGCCGGTAATTTCGACATTTTTGCAAACCGAGGGCACGCGAAGGCGGAAGTCGCGGGTGGGGGCATTGACGATTTCATATTTCACCAGCGTGCGTCCGGAGATGAGCGTCTCGGTCAGCGTGACCGTGTTGAGGATTTCCGCGCGCACCCAGGGCTCGACCGGTTCGGTATTGACGGCCAGTTTCCATGGACTGACCTGGTCCGGTGTGGTGGAGGTGAACTTGTAAGCGAGTCCCGTGGTTTGCGGGGCGGTCTCGGCGGGGGAGGCGGGCAGGCCCTCTGTGGAAGGCGCGCCGGCTTCGGTGAAGGGGATTTCCGTGAGGCCCTCGAGAGAGGCGGTTTTTGCGGCGAGGCCGGGCTCGGTGATCACGGTGATGTAGCCGTTGACCTTTGCGGCGCCGATGGGATGAACGGCCGGGACGCTGAACGTGGCCGGCGCGTCCTTGTAATTCTTCACGAGCAGGAGGGCGAGGGAACACGAGCCGGCGGTGCGCTCGCGAAGCGTGACCTCGAAAATGGACGGGTCGGCGTTGTTGCGCCTGGACTGGGCGATGTTCGGGCCTGCGACTCCCTCGATCCGGTAGTCGAGCGGGATCGAGACCTTGAGGTGGAACAGGCCGGCGCGCTTGATGGTGTAGAGGATCTGCGCGGTGATTCTTGCGGCATCGGGCCCGATGGAATTCTGCTGCTTCACCACCGCCTCGACCTGTGGCTGGACGGCGTCGGCGTTCAGGGCGAGGGCAAAACCGGGCTCGAGGAAGCGGTAAGCGCTCACAGGCTCCTTTACGGCGGGCAATGCGCGTTGAAACTCCTCGGAATCCACACGCTGCAAACCGGTGACGGTGACGGGGTCGAGCGAGACCTCCTCGCCGGGCCTGTAGGCGACCAGGCCGGTTTCGCGCTTGACGCCCACGGCGTGCGGGATTTCGACCTGCAGTTTTGCGGGGAACGGCTCCAGGGGCACCTCGGTCTCGATGGTGAGTTTGTAGCTGGGTGAAATGCTCTTGAGGAGCTCGACCGTCAGGAGATCGCCGGCGACTTCCCAGATGCGGAGCGAGTCGCCTTCGACGCGCAACACGCGATGGGCGGTCGGGATGCGGACCTGGAGTTGCCGGAGCTCGCCCTGGCTGACCTGGTAATCGAGGATGGCGCGCGTGTTGAGCACGCCGGCGCCGATGGCGGCCAGGGCCGTGTTTTGGACGAAGACAGTGGCTGCCACCTCGGCGGCGCGTTTGATCCGGGGCGTCCACGAGAGTTCGCAGGACCTGCCCGGGCCGACAACGGCTTCGATCTTTGTGCCCGCCTTGCTGGACGACCGGGTGAGCGCGACGGCTGCCGGGAATTCGACATCCGCGTCCGGCTCCTCGATGAGCAGGTCCAGCGAGCTGGCGAGAGCCTGCGGCAGGCTGAAGGCGAGGCGGCGCCTGGTGACGTCCCCGCCGGTCTTCACGACAAACTGGACATCTATGGCGGCCTGGCCGGGATCGGGCAGGAAAAGCTGCAGCCCGTTTTCGGCGCGGAGCAGCCGCGCGTTATTCGAGGCCTTGAACGATTGAACCGACACATCAGGGCCGAA
>CAYNZC010000214.1:0-3394 GCA_964401575.1 uncultured Verrucomicrobiota bacterium | reverse complement strand
CCGGGAGATGATAATCCAGCACATTCTCACCGAGGATATTTTCATGCGCATCTTTGATGACGCCGAATTTCACCGGGAGAACAATGTTGCTGTCAAATTATCCGAGATTTCGAACACCTTTTATACCGGAACGACCAAGCGAAATATTGATAATCGCATTTCGTATTACTACCAAACAATAAATGCGAAAGCGTCTCAAATTTCTGACCATCACGAAAAACAAAAATTCCTCAAAGCCTTGTATGAGAATTTCTACCGTGCCTACAATCCGAAAGCTGCAGACCGTTTAGGGGTTATCTACACCCCAGAGGAGATTGTCAGTTTCATGATTGAAAGCACCGACCATCTCCTCTTCAAGCATTTCAACAAATCCCTTGGTGAACCGAATGTGGAAATCCTTGACCCTGCCACAGGAACAGGCACTTTCATCACCGATTTGATTGAATATCTCCCTAGCAATCAACTTGAGTCGAAGTATGCCAACGAAATTCATTGTAACGAAGTTGCGATACTTCCTTACTACATTGCGAATTTAAATATCGAATATACCTACAAACAGAAGACAGGGAAATATAAAGAGTTTGAGAATATCTGTTTGGTGGACACACTCGATAACCTTGGGTTTTCAAAGAACTATGATAATCAGATGGATATATTTTGGTTGTCAGATGAGAACGCGGAACGTATCGACAAACAGAACGCGAAAAAAATCTCGGTCATTGTTGGCAATCCTCCCTACAATGCCAATCAGTTAAATGAGAACGAGAATAACAAGAATCGTGAGTATCCTGAGATTGATAAGCGCATCAAAGAAACCTACATCAAGCATAGTACAGCCCAAAAAACGAAGCTCTATGATATGTATGCCAGATTCCTGCGTTGGTCGAGTGATAGGATTTCTGAGAATGGTATTGTTGCTTTTGTATCAAACAATTCATTCATTGACGCCAGAAGCTTTGACGGTTTTCGAAAAGTCGTTGCAGATGAATTTTCGGATATTTATATTATCAATCTGAAGGGGGATGCCCGAACAAGTGGTGAACGTCGGAGGAAAGAAGGCGGGAATGTTTTTAGCGACCAGATTCGGGTTGGGGTCGCAATCTACTTTCTGATAAAGAAAAAATCTAAGACAGGTTGTCAGATTCATTACAACGAAGCCGATGATTATCTGGATGCTGAGGAGAAAAAAGATTATTTACGAGAGAGGAAACTTAAAGACTTACCCTTTAACCATCTTCATCCGGACTCCCGTAACAACTGGTTAAACAAACCGACAAACAATTGGGATGACCTTATCCCTGTTGCTACAAAAGATTTCAAACGCGGCTTAGTTATAACTGAACAACAACCAATCTTTAAGTTGTATTCACTTGGTGTGGTCACAGCTAGGGATGAATGGGTGTTTGATTTTCGGTTTGATGCCTTGAAAAAGAAAGTTTCATTCTTTATTGAAACCTATAACCGTAGTGTATCAGCTTTTTGTAATAAATCGATTGCAAACGACATTAATGATGGTATTTTAGGTGTCGAAATAAAGTGGACAAGGGCAGTGAAGAATGACCTCCAAAACGGTCGTCATTATCAATATGATGAGAACAACATAGTTGCTTCTCTTTATCGTCCGTTTATCAAACAGAATTTATATTTCGATAGAAATCTCAACGAGATGCAATATCAGCTACCAAGAATTTTTGCCGGGAACAACATAGTAATCGCTTTCTCAGGTGGTAGTTCTTCGAAACCCTTTTCAGCGTTAGCTACAAATCGAGTCTATAGTTACGATTTGCTGGAGAAGACACAGTGTTTGCCTTTTTACGCTTATAGTGAAAACGGTGAGCGTCTCGAAAACATTCAAGATGATGCTCAAAGGAAATTCAAATCTCATTATTCGGATGAAACGATAACCAAAGAAGCAATATTTACCTACATTTATGCGGTTCTTCACAATCCGCTTTATAGAAAAACTTATAAACAGAACTTAATCGTAGAGTTTCCTCATATCCCGTTTTATGCGGACTTCTGGAAATGGAGCGAATGGGGGAAAACCTTAATGGACTTACACATCAACTTTGAACAGGTTGCACCATATCCTTTATCCAGAGTAGAGATAGACCCTGAATTAAACCGGAGGGCTGTTGTCCCAAGGTGTCTTGCGCGAAAAGACACCGGAAAAATCGAAGTCGATACTCTTACAACCCTTACAGGCGTGCCATCTGAAGTTTGGGATTATCGCTTAGGAACCTATTCAGCCGTTGAATGGGTACTCGAAAGATACAAAGAAAAGACCCCCAAAGACCCCACTATCCGGGAAAAATTCAACACCTACAGATTTGCGGATTATAAAGAACAAGTTATCGACTTGATTAGCAGGGTTTGTACTGTTAGTGTTGAAACGATGAAGATTGTCAAAGAAATGGAACTTACTGGAGAGGCATGACTCAAGGGTAGTTCAGGGAAAATAGTAGACTTAATACCGAGGAGCGATAGACATGGATTCGATTTTTGATGAGCAACAATGGGAGCAATGGGAGCACATTAAAGCTTATGAGAAAAGAAATAGTGAACTCAAAATTTCCCAAGATAAGGCGGTGAAATTGATAAATGAGACTTCAGATAGATATGGGACACTTGTTTTGAGTAGGAAGAAATTTGAAACCATATCTGAGAGTGAAACATTCTATTCAGAAAAATTCCGCTTGGAACAATCCTTGTTTGCTTTGACCAACGAGTTGTCGAGGCTAACTTTCGAGGCTCTTACCCTGACTATTGAACATATGACCTACTTGGCGGAGCAATATGACAGTATGCCATAAATACCTAACACTATAGAAATCTGTCTAGAGAAGCCAGTTAGATGGAGATTGAGCCTCAATTTGTGGAGTTCAGAGCTAAGTCTTGGCTTTGGTTTGCTCGTTTTCGTTTTAGTAGAAGGAGTCTAAAATGACAAAAGGTTTCAGAGGGGAATCGTGTTCTTATGCAATTAAGCAGTGTTTTGCTCATGGAAATCAACCCTTGTCTTATTCTCAAATCCTTCCTTTGGTTAAGAGACAAGGTGATTGGAAAGAAATTACCATTTGGCGATATCTGATGGCAACTGTCGTCAATTTATTTCCTGCTCGACTTGAATATCCACATACCGAAAAATTCTTGTTTCTTCGCCCAGATGGAAGATATGAACTCTACAATGAATCCATTCATCCGAAACCGATAGAATGATATAAAAAGTAGGCTTTAAGGATTTTGGCTATAGTCTGATTCGTTCTTAGCCGAATATTAGCCCATTCATGAAAGAGAGAGAACATGGCAAAACCATTTACTTGGATACCAATTTATCAGGAACTCGCAGATGAATTGGTCAAATGGCAAGGGAGACAAAAGGAACTAATCCAGTTTC
>CAYNZC010000213.1:0-3406 GCA_964401575.1 uncultured Verrucomicrobiota bacterium | reverse complement strand
GGCCGGTGGCGCGGAGAAGTTCGCCGAACGGGCCGTATTCGAAGACGGCGCTCGTGTCGCCGGTGGCGGCGTCGGTGAGGGCGATTACGTTTCCGTTGCCATCGTAGGAAACGAAATGGGCATTTGGAATTTGAGCATTTGAAATTTCAAAGACGGCCAGGACTCCGCCTACGCCGCCTGCGCCCTGGACGCTCCCTGATAAATCCAAGCCGCGCATGAAGGACATGATCAAGCCGTTTGTGTGGTCAAGGACTGCCAGCAATACTTTTCCGTCCCACACATACCGGTTCGTGTAAGCCTGGAAATACCCGCTGCCGTTATTCGTCCATACGATCCGCTCGATCCAGCGGCCGTCGGGCAGGTATGTCCAATCCTCGCGCTTGCGAGCTTGGACAGACACACCCGAGGCGCTCTCCACGCGCGTCATTCGGTTCTCTGGATTTGCTCTACACCACATCATGGACCGACATCTTTTTGTTGCAGCTCCTCTGCGGAAGAGGCGACTGGCGGATGCCAGGCTTTGTAGCGCTCCGCCTTGATCCATTTCGCGGGCATATCCCTGTCGATCCACAAAAGATCTCCCTTGAGTGTAACCGCTACGACTGTGCTAGTCTTGATGCCGTACCGATTCCACGTCATTCCCAAGACACAATCATACGTCTGGTTGCCAATTCGAATCCGGTTTGTGTAGGGAAAGACGTGAGCTTCTTCGGGTGCAGGGTTTGTGAGGTTACCGGTTGAAAGGAAAAAGCTATGAGCCGATAAAGCACTCCTATAGACATACGAAAGGCTAGCGTTTCTCAAAGCAACGCCATGGAAGAAAATCAATAATCCAAAGAGCGATACTATCACTGCGGCTACCACCAGAGTAGGATACGCTTTGAGCCAGTTCATACCAGTAATGCTACTCCGGTTTTGCAAACAGCACTCGGAAAAAGATTCCGGTGTCAAGACAGCAATTCGAGACGATTGCCAAAAGATAATGTCTGCAGGTGCGAAATGGAAAGGAATATGTGGTATTGTGCCACTTCTTCGCATAGTGATCGGCACATTCAAGTATGCGGCCTTCGGTCGCATCACAGCATTTGCCACCAGTTTGCCAAAAATTTCCCCACCGCCGTACATGCAGATCCCAGACCATCGCTGGATAAACGAGAGATTTGTCTGGGCCCCACCTTGAAGAAGTGTCGCCCTTTGCCCAGATAAAGCCCTCTCCTGGTGCAGGGCCGAATCCATAATCCCTTCCGAACAACTTCATTGATTCGTGACCCACAAGTGAAAACAAATCACCGAAGCTCGAATTGCGATAGAGGTGTCCTACGACCTTACGCTTAAGTCCGAAAACATCTGTGCTTCGACAGGGCTCGTTTTGTACAAAGCAATAAACATTTTCTCCTCCTCTTTCTTCAATCGGATCCCTGCTCGTCCACCTTCCCTCAGGAGTGGATAAATCCCGGTATAAATACTTCACGTCTCCCGTGACATCGTCCGCGAACATGGTGCTGAAGCGGAGGGGCATCTGGTCGGACATCGGCCCTGTGGCGCGGAGAAGTTCGCCGAACGGGCCGTATTCGAAGACGGCGCTGCTGTCGCCGGTTGTGGAGTCGGTGAGGGCGATTACGTTCCCGTTCCCATCATACGACACGAAGTGGCTGGAGGGAGAAGGATGAAGGTTTGAAGGTGCGAATGTGACGGCCAACACTCCACCAACACCGCCTGCGCCCTGGACGCTCCCTGATAAATCCAGCCCACGCATGAAGGACATTACCAAACCATTTGTGTGGTCCAGCACCGCAAGCAGCACTTTCCCATCCCACACGTAGCGGTTTGTGAACGCGGGATAATACGCGCTGCCGTTGTTCGTTGAGACGATCCGCTCGATCCAGCGGCCGTCCGGCAAATAGGTCCAGTCCTCCCGTTTGCGAGCATTGACGCATTCTGGATTTGCGGCATCCTGATTCATTGGGATTTCCCCTTTTTTCGATCATCCCTCGGGCAGCCTATGGCGCTTTCGCGCACAGAGCCTCGGCCTTCGCCTTTCACCTCAGGTTCCAACACCCGCCCGTCCATAAGGACGATGCATGCGCGGTTGTCGAAATTGCCTGTTTCAAAGAATAATACATAGTAACAAACACCGCGAAAACCAAGATCTTCGGAGAGCAGGAATCTGACTTCAATTTTGTTCACGCGGTTTGGGGGTTCCCAAATGAAGACACTTCTGTTCGTAGCCCTTTGGCCCCCTAGCCAAGCTGAAGCAACTCTGACGGCGTCAGGAATTGAAAACGGCGGAGCGCCTCCTTTCAGCGGATCCCAGCGCGGCGCGCGGTCGATCTGTTCCTGGGAGAGAAACCATTGATTCGTGACACTATCCCGACCAACGTGCTCGAGGATTGGCACCCCAACACCCGATTTGCAGGATTCCGTCACAAAGAGGAACACAAGAATTAGCCACGCGCGCATAATCAGTCCCAGTTGAGCAGGCCATTAGCATCCCGGGTGTACCAAAAACCCCAGCGAAACCTGGCGACCGGAGTTCCTCCGGAAGTCGCATTACAGTCGCTCACCTTTACAAGCTCTAGGTTGAACGAAACAACGACCCTTGCCACTTTCTCACCCGAGTAGTTTAGGAACATCCCCGGCGGCGGATATTGGTTAGGTTTGTCTCGAAACGTGTAGGTGCAACTATCACCGGGTGAGTCCTTCGGCCTTGGGTACCAGTCCCGACCTTTATCAGAATCCAGAACGTCAACTTTGGTGCGCGTCTCATCCTCGTACTCCGTATAGTGCTGTCGCCACTTGTAACAGCTACTGCAGCAGTCATCACAGGTGAGTCCTATTTCAAGTGCTGCACCAACGCGTGTGCCCATATCGCGTTGGTTATATGCAAGCATCGGATCCGGGGAGTAATAGACTATTCTGGCTACACACTGTTTGCCTCCCCCAGTATGGAACACATACCGCTGTCCACTTCGTATCAAACCTAGTAAATCGGTTCGCCCCAAAGAGTGATTGCAGAGATAACAATAGGAGTTAAGCCCACCCTTCTCCCCTATCGGATCCCTGCTCGTCCACCTCCCCTCGTCAGGTCTCAAATCCCGGAACAGGTACTTCACATCCTCGGTGACATCATCCGCATACATGGTGCTGAAGCGGAGGGGCATCTGGTCGGACATCGGGCCGGTGGCGCGTAGGTGTTCGCCGAACGGGCCGTATTCGAAGACGGCGCTGCTGTCACCTGTTGCAGCATCCGTGAGCGCCACGACATTCCCGTTGCCATCATACGACACGAAGTGGCTGGAGGGAAAAGGATGAAGGTTTGAAGGTGCGAATGTGACAGCCAACACTCCACCAACGCCGCCTGCGCCCTGGACGCTCCCTGATAAATCCAAGCCGCGCATGAAGGACA
>CAYNZC010000212.1:0-3466 GCA_964401575.1 uncultured Verrucomicrobiota bacterium | reverse complement strand
GTGTCAAACTGGCTGGCAGCCGGACAACTATTGCGGTATAATTCAATAGCATGAGCACCAAACAAATACTGTTGGAGGTGGCTGAGAAGTTGCCACCGGATGCGTCGCTCGCTGATGCCATCTACGAGCTGGAATTTCGCCAGGCCGTCGAGGAAGGCGTCGCCTCTCTCGATGCCGGCAGGCGCGTTTCGCTGGAGGAAACCCGATCCCGAATCCCCCAATGGATTTCAAAGTATTCCTCTCCGAAGACGCCCTGAGCGATCTCGAGCGCATTGTCGCCTACATTGCGCCGCACAACCCGGAGGCTGCCGGCCGCCTCGCCAACAGGCTCCTCGATGCCGCTTACGCTTTGGCCGCCTTTCCCGAGCGAGGCCGCATGGTGCCCGAATTTCAACGCCAGGAAATCCGCGAAACCATTCTGCGCTCCTACCGAATTATCTACCGCCTCAATCAAACAGAAAAGTCTGTCGAAATAATTCGAATTTGGCATGGCGCGCGTGGCTTCCCGCACATCCCCAAAAACCCGTAGCACCCGTGGATGCAATCGCCCTTTCGCTGCTCAACGACTACCTTTACTGCCCCCGCCGGGCCGCGTTGAAAATCGTGGAGGGCTGGCGTCAGGCTAACGCGCACACCAATCGCGGCGACATCGTCCACGAGCATTCCGATCTTCCCGGGTATGAAGTTGTGGAGGGCGTCACCCTTTTGCGCGCGTTGCCTGTCTGGTCCGACCGGCTCGGGCTCAACGGCAAGTGTGACATCGTCGAACGGCATCCGGACGGACGCCTGCTCCCCGTGGAATTCAAGCTCGGCAAACGCCGGCAGTGGGATAACGATGACGTGCAGCTTTGCGCCCAGGCGCTCTGTCTCGAGGAGATGTTTGGCTGCGTTGTTGAGCAAGGCGCGGTGTTCCATGCGGACAGCAAGCGCCGGCGCGAAGTGGTGTTTACGGAGCAGTTGCGCCGCGCGACCGAAGCGGCTGTGACTGCTGTTCACGAGATGATGGAAACCGGGGCCATTACCCGGGCCGTGTACAGAGAGGCATGCGAGGAATGCTCTCTGTTCCATGTCTGCCTGCCCAAAGCCACAGAGGATGAACGGCGCGCAGCCCGGCTCGCCAAAAGCCTGTTTGAAACCTGAACTCCCGGATCACCCCCACCGCAATATCAAAACCCACGCTTTCTAAAATCATGACCTACGAACGATTTGAAGACTTGCCTGTTTGGCAAAAGGCAGCCGAACTCTATGAGTTGGTGGAGCAGTTGCTCGATTGCGAGGGGTTCAAGGTGTCGCGCGGCTATCGGGACCAGTTGGACCGCGCCGCCCTCTCCGTCTCCAACAATATTGCCGAGGGGTTCGAGCGCGGCACGACGAACGAGCTGCTCGCGTTCCTTTACATCGCGCGCGGCTCGGCGGGAGAGGTGCGTTCGATGCTGACTCTGAAATTGCGCCGTGCGGAAAAGGGCCGTTGGCCGGTTGATCTCAAATCTCAAATCTCAGATTTGAAATTGCTGACGGAAAATTGTTCCCGCCAGCTACGCGGCTGGGCTGACTCGCTCCAAAACTCCGATATAACTGGGCCCAGGCATTTGACGGAAAAATCGCGGAAGGAATATGAGGGGAGAAAACGGGCTGAGGCCTGTCGCAAGGAGCTGTTGCGCAGACTTCCGGCATGGCATCCGAAGCGCAAGGAAGCTGAAAAAGAAGGCATCATCTGATCTACTACTGGCATGAATCTGAAATCTGAGATGCAACATTTCAGATCGCGCGAGAAATCGCGACGCTTTTTCGTTCTGAGATTTGAAATTTGAGATTCTTAAGCGCCTATGCCTGAAATCCAGCAAAACACCCTGTATCTCACCACCCCCGGCTCATACGTCGCGCGCGACCACCTGACCCTCCAGGTCGAGGTCCCCGTTTATCCTCCGGACCTCGACCCGGCCGAACGCAAGCGCGAGCTCGCCGCCGATTGGCGCAAGGTCTCCATCCCCATTCATCACCTGGAATCGGTCTGCATCTTCGGCGCCAGCAGCGTAAGCCCGCCAGCTCTCGATCTTTGCTGGGAGCATGGCGTCGCGGTGAATTACCTGAGTGAGTTCGGCTATCTTCAGGCCCGCATGACCGGAGTGGCCGACACAAGCGTCACCTTGCGCCGCGCACAGTTTCGGGCGGCGGATGACCCGGCGCAATGCCGCCGGATCGCCCGGCAGGTGATCGCAGGGAAAATCCAGAACAGCCGCAATAGCCTGCTGCGGGCCGGACGTGAGGCGGAATCAGAGACGGAACGCAAGGAGTTGGAGCAGACCATCCAGTTTCTGGCCTCCTTCCTCCACGATCTGGAGCAGGCTCCAGACCTGGATACGGTGCGCGGAATTGAGGGGGCGGCCTCACAGCAGTATTTCTCGGTATTCCGCCTGTTGCTCAAACAGCAGCGCGAGGTCTTTTCCTTTAAGGGGCGAAGCCGCCGGCCGCCCCGCGACCGCATTAACTGCCTGCTCAGCTTTCTTTATGCGCTCGTTCGCCACGATTGCGTCGCTGCGCTCACAGCCATCGGATTGGACCCCTTTGTCGGATTCCTGCATTGCGAACGCCCGAACCGGCCGGCCCTTGCGCTCGACCTGATGGAGGAGTTCCGTCCGTGGCTGGCGGATCGCTTGGCAGTGACCTTGATCAATCGCCAGCAGGTCGGCCCGGATGACTTCCGGCTGCGTGACGGCGGGGCCGTGGAGTTCACCGAGGCAGGACGCAAACGGGTGATTACGGCCTATCAACAGCGAAAGCAGGACACCTTGCAGCACCCTTTGCTGGACCAGAATCTGCGGGTGGCGCAGATGCCCTTTGTGCAGGCTCGCATCCTGGCCCGTTGCCTGCGAAAGGACATCGCCGACTACGTGCCGCTCCTCCCCAAGTAGCCTATGCTGATTCTCGTAACCTACGACGTATCCACAGTGGACAAGCCCGGCTTGCGCCGCTTGCGCCGCGTGGCGCAGGCTTGCGAGGACTACGGTGTCCGCGTCCAGAAATCTGTGTTTGAATGCCAGGTAGGCCACTCCGAGTGGGTCCAGTTGCGCAGCCGCCTGCTCCGCGAGATCCGGCAGGATCAGGATTCCCTGCGCTTTTACTATTTGGACGAGAAAGCTGTGCAAAAAATCGAGCATCATGGCATCGACAGACCCATGGACCTTACCGAACCGTTGGTTTTGTGATGCCACATCCGCGAACCCCCAGCGCCGGGCAAAGGGCCGGGAGTTGGCGGACGACAAAAACGTCCCTTGAACAGGCGCTTTGCGACGATCTTTGACATGCAGACTTTTAGCAAACGTCTCCCGGCTGGCGGGCTTGGCGGAAAACCACTACCATACCGCCGTTAATAGGGCCTCCAGAGAGGCCGCAGTCGCCCCGTGATCGTTCACGGGGCGCGGATTGAAACACACGAGGCACGATGAGATCACGCGCCGGCTGGAGT
>CAYNZC010000211.1:0-3477 GCA_964401575.1 uncultured Verrucomicrobiota bacterium | reverse complement strand
TCATTCCTATCTCTGAGCAGGAGCGATGGACGCGGATTATTGATCCAACAATGCTTAGGGGCTGATCAGCAAGGTCAAATCCCTCCACGTACGAAACCTTCCGCGTATTTGGCGGAAAGCGAATCCCTGAGGTTAACAGGCCTGTTGCGAGTTACCTTTGATCCCCTACTGTGAAAACGTCCGGGTGCCTCTGAACAGGCGCGGGGCCCAGGCTCCAAACTCCAGCCGTAGCCACTAGTGTGGGGACGGGCGCCGAGTTGGGAAGCTGCGCGTTGAAGGAGGAGGGAAATGCCGGCGAGATGTTCTGTTCCGTGCCGCTTGCCAGCGAGGTGACGGGTATAATAGGGGCAGGGGAAGGTTCGGGTGCCGTATGGTACGCAATACCCGCGAGCATCAGGCCACACACTGCCACTCCGAAACTTCCGGCGAAGAGCGGTTTGGACTCCAGCATCTGCCAGAATCGTTGCAGCCATGGGACCTGGAAGGCGAGGCGCTCCTCTAAAGCGACTTCGTCGCGTCCGCGGGTGGCTCGCACCTGGGACATGATGTCCGATGAGAGCCGGTTAAAGAAGCCCGGGGGTGGCTGCTCGTATCTCTTAAGTGATAGAAGCAGGCACAACTTGTCGGACTGATCCTGCTCGTTGTTCATACTCATTTCAAATAATCCGATAAATAACCCTGCAACTGTTGCCTGGCATAAAACAGCCGAGACCGCACCGTCCCGACGTTGCAGTCCATAATCTCAGCTATCTGCTCGTGAGACAAACCCTGCACATCATGCAATGTAACTACCAACCTATGAGGTTCTGACAGCCGTTGCATGGCCGTGTTCAATTTTTCCTGCAATTCTGTTAAGCCGGCTTCCCGCCGGGGTGTTTTTTCCGAAATAAGGCTTACCAGGTCCGGATTATGCTCCACTTGGAGGTCCAGGTCGTTTAGACTCATTTGGGCTTTGTTCTTGCGTTGTTTCAGGAAGTTAAGCGTTTTATTAACTGCGATCCGATAAATCCACGTATAGAAGCTGGATCCGCCTTTAAACGACTTGAGCGCCTGATAACCCTTTATGAAGGCGTCCTGAGTGAGGTCGCTGGCATCCTCGTGGTTCGCAGTCATGTGATAGACGGTGCCGTAGATCCGCTCCTGGTAACGGCGCACCAGTTCATCATAGGCGCTCAGATCTCCCTGGCGCACGCGCTTAACCAGGAGCTGCTCGTCATCGGAAACCGGGCTGGGTTCTTTGGATTCCATTAGCCTTGGGGGCTCCTTGGCCGTCATGAGGCACTATGAGAAACCGTACCTAGCGAAGAAGCCTGCCTGGCCAGATAGTCCGTCAGACTGACAAGGTCCACCGTCTTTAGCGGAAGGCCCTGAATCGCAGCTCGGGCGTCGTCCAGGTAACGACGAAACACTTCCAGCGAACCATTGAGGGCCTCGTATTTCTCGAGCAATTCACCGAGCTCCTTTGGACCAGAAGGGGTCCTGTTGCGTACGAGCGTCTCGAGCCTTTGTTTGTCAGCCACGGACGCGCGCTCGCGTGTCAGCAGCACGGGCAGGGTCACCTTGCCCTTTGCGAGGTCCGTCCCGAGGGACTTTCCGGCCACTGACTCGGAGCCGAAGACATCCAGGCAATCATCGTAAATCTGATAGGCTGTTCCGAAAGCCATGCCGAACTTTCGTAACGCATTCCGGTGATCCTGATTCTTCGACGTGATGTAGGCGCTAAGCGAGCACGACAGCGCAAACAACTCCGCCGTTTTCATTTCCAGCACCTTGAAGTAGCGTTCTTTTGTCAGGTTAAAGTCGCCCCGGTAGCGCGTTTGCAGAATCTCGCCGGTGCATACGGTGTTAGTCGCCTGGGCCACGGCGCGGCATACGTCCGGCGTTGGAAAACTCGCGGCCAGAACCAGTGCCTGGGCGAAAAGACAGTCCCCGAATAGCACGGCGATGTCGTTTCCCCAATTCGCGGCCACCGTGAGTTTGCCTCGCCGGATTTCCGCTTCGTCCATGATGTCGTCGTGGACAAGGGTGGCCAAATGCACCATCTCGATGATTACAGAAACCGTGATGTGAGCATCACCGGTTTGGCCTAACGCCTGGCCCGTCAAGGCGACGAGGGCCGGTCGCAAGTGCTTTCCCTGACCTTTCAGGGCATACTCGGCGTAAGGTCTGATTTCAGGATCGAAGGAGTCAATCTGCCCGCACAGTCGTTGAGTAACAGCGTCCAGGAAAGGCTCTACAGGGTCAATGATCTGCTTCCATGACGGGCCAGCTCCGACACGAGAGGCATCGTGCAGGCAGGTGGACAGGTCTTTGGAATCAGCCGCAAACATCTTCGATGAAATTAAGATTGCATTTGCGGCAAGTCAAACCTCTTAATCCCGGACAAACGTGCATTTTGCGATGCGAGCAGGTGGTTTTTCGGGTATGATTTAAAGTGTCATTGTTTGAATCACAGTGGGTGGATTTGCCCGCGCTGAACCAGGTAACCGTTCCGGACCTGTGGCAGCAGCAGGCCGTAGCTGCTCTGCGCCAGGGAAAGGACGTGGTTGTCCAGGCTCCCACTGGCGCGGGAAAGACCTTGATTTTCGAGCTTTGGTCCAATCAGGGCAAAAACCGTGGGCAGGCGATATACACTGTTCCCACGCGTGCACTTGCGAATGACAAGCTGGCGGAGTGGCGAGCGCGTGGTTGGGATGTGGGTATTGCTACGGGGGACCTGGCGGAGAATCTTTCCGCGCCGGTCCTTGTTGCCACGCTCGAGACTCAAAAGAGCAGGCTGATCCAGGGAGACGGTCCCACTCTGCTCGTCGTGGACGAATATCAGATGCTCGGCGATCAGGATCGCGGTTTGAACTACGAATTGGCGCTGGCGCTGGCTCCACCTAAAACACAGTTGCTGCTGCTCAGCGGCAGCGTTGCCAACCCAAATGATATCGTCAGATGGTTCAGGCGCCTGGGACGTCAGGCGATTCTAATTCATCACGATCATCGTCCAGTGCCCCTGGAAGAGGTCCACGCAAACCAGTTAAGCTATCATCTGCCGCGCGAGATCGCGGGTTACTGGCCGAGGCTGGTGGCCAAAGCTCTCGCTGAGGACCTCGGCCCGGTGCTCGTTTTTGCGCCAAGACGGCAGGTTGCCGAGTCGCTTGCATCGGAGTTTGCGCGGCAGTTACCCAACCCGAATCCTCTGCAATTGACGACCGAGCAGAAGTTGGTTGTGGGCGATAGCCTAGCCAGGATGCTCAAGAGCCGGGTCGCATTCCATCATAGCGGATTGAGTTACGGCGCAAGGGCGGGTGTGATCGAGCCCTTGGCCAAAGCGGGCCAGTTGCGGGTGGTGGTGGCTACAATGGGTCTTGCGGCAGGCATCAACTTTTCGCTTCGCAGCGTGGCGCTTGCTGCGGATTCCTACAGACGGGAGGCGACCGAGCAACTTCTGCGTCCGGACGAAATCATGCAGATGTTCGGCCGGGCGGG
>CAYNZC010000210.1:0-3515 GCA_964401575.1 uncultured Verrucomicrobiota bacterium | reverse complement strand
GTACGCCGGACATGACTCAGAGCTTGTGGGGTTAAAGTCCCCTGTGGGCCGCACAGGCGGAACCACGAGCCAAAGGCAACCGGCTAGCCGCGGCTCAAACTGACCGCGCTCGCTCCTGCGGCGCAGAGCGCGTGTCGTTCGTTCCGGGATCGCTTTTCGGCGCAGACCGGGCAGATGCTGCGGGTGAGGGAGCCATCCGCATAGTGTGCCATGTAGTTCTCGACCTGGCGCCAGTAGTTCGTGTCGTCCCGGACTCTTTTGCAGTCGGTGCAAATGGGCAGCAGGCCCTGGAGTTGGTGGACCTGCCTGGAAGTGGTTTCGAGCTCGGCGATCTTTTTGCGGAGTTCCATTTGAAGAGAGATGATGCGTTCCCCCACGCGCAATCGGGCCAGCAGTTCAGCGTTTGCGAAGGGAAAGACGATGTAGTCATCCGCGCCCGCAACGAGACCGGCGATCTTGTCCTGCACAGCGAAAGCCTCGGCCGAGGCGATAATGATATGGATCGGGCGTTCCGGGTAAGTCGTGCGCACGGCTTTGCAGAGCTGGGTGCCGGTCATGCCCGGCATGTTGTTGTCCAACAACACCAGCGAGGGGGCATCTTCGCGCTGGAGCACCTCCCACGCGGCCGTGCCGTTGCGAACGGCAATGGTCTCGTAACCCCGATTGCGCAAAAGCGAGGTAAGTGCCGCTAATGTAACGGGTTGATCATTGGCAATCAGTACTTCCATACAACTACTGACATCCGAGAATGCAATTCCCGGGCCAAATCACGTTACATCTTATTCGTGAAAAAGTCACATCGCTGAACACTTATCGGCCATCATGGCCGCGCTCGTTCAGGAACCGAGCCAGAGCCGGAGGAAGTTGATGATCCACCAGGAATCTCACGGAGTTTGCAGCACGACGTGGTCGGTCTGTCGGGCCGCATATTCCAAGGCCGCGTAAATGTCTTCACGTTCGAGCGAAGGATAGTCTTCGAGAATCTCTTCGAACGTTGCCCCGGCGCTGAGCAGTTCAAGCACATCGGTCACACGGATGCGCTTGCCGCGAATGCAGGGGCGTCCGCCGCACTTGCCGTCCTCGATGGTAATGCGCCTTAGCAGTTCCGGTTTCATACGCTATCCAGGTTGGCACATGAAGGGGGAGTCGCCAAGAGCCGACAGCGCCGGCAAACATAGGAGGCCGAGAATCTGAAACGCCATAGCAGGGGTGTAGCGCTTCGGCAAACTCTCCCAGCTCTACCAACGTCAGCCTCCATTGCCTGCCCCCAAACCACAGCGCCGCATTCCGGCTCCAATCTCCGTGCCACATGCCCGTCCGGGAGGCTCTTTGTCGCGTCTTGCCCGGCCCCAGCCGGCGCAGGGCGAGACGGGAGACGCCTGTGGACACAAGGTTAATGCCTGACTTCACGCCACGCCGGGCCGGGAGCAGCCAGTTCAGCCTGGTTCCAATGTGGACGTCACAGGCCGCTGCCGCCGGCGATCGGGTTGTTCGTTCGGCAAAACATGAGCATCGACAAGCACACGTTGCGACTTCAACACTCGATGTTCGCCCCGGGCTGACCGGGGCGGTTGATGATTGATTTGCGATGCGCGCGGGCTGAGAATCGGCAACCGGCATTAGAACTCGAGTCCTGAATCGCAGCCACTGTTGTACAAGCGGATTTTCTGCTGTTCGGTTTCGGCATGCTGCGGGAATAGCATAGATGGAAGAGTATGGATGACGCGGAACTGTTGCGGCTGTTTAACCAGAACCAATCGCAGGATGCCTTTCGGCAGCTTGTGGAGCGGCATCTGCCCATGGTGCTCTCGGTTGCCATGCGGATCGTCGGGAACGACCAACAGGCGCGGGAAGTGGCCCAGACCGCTTTTACCATGCTGTCCCAAAAGGCCGGAGCGATCCCCGGCTCCGTTATCCTGGCCGGCTGGCTCTACAACACAACACGCAACCTGGCGCTGCACGAGCTGAGGGGAGAGCGGCGCCGGAAACAGCGGGAACAGGCCGCAGCAGATATGCAATCCATCGCGGCGGAAAGCAACACGGCGCCAATGCTGGACCACCTGGACTCTGCGCTGAGCGAACTCGAGGACGGGGATCGGGATGCGCTGATCCTCCGATACATCGAGGATCAGAGCCTGCGTGCCGTGGGAAGCGCCTTTGGAATCAGCGAAGACGCGGCCCGCATGCGCGTGAACCGGGCCCTGGACAAGCTGCGTTCTGTTTTTGAAACGCGGGGCGTTGCCACAACCTCCGCCCTTGTTGCCGCCGCCCTGGCTGCCAGCGCCACAACCACGTTGCCGGCGGGCCTGGCTTCAACAATTACCGCCACTGCTCTCACGAGCGTCACCGTGGCATCGGCAAAACTCGCAATCTCTATGTGGAATCTAAAAACATTATCCGCCCTTGCCGCTTCAGCCTTGTTGGGAGCCACGGGCACTTACGTGGTTCAGCAGCGTCAGATCGCCCGCCTGTGTGCCGAGACCGCGGACCTGCGCAATCGGCAGGTTGAGCGCGAAACGGGTGAAGCAGCCGTCGTTTCAAATCCCGGGCCGGACACCGACACTCTCGCCGAGCTCCAGCGGCTGCGCGAGGATAATGCGGACCTGCTCAAGCTTCGCAACGAGGTCACCCTCTTGCGATTGGAATTGAGCGCCGCGCAACAGACCGGCCCGGCCGTTGCCGCGAAGGCAGCGGCGCCGGTTGGTGCAACTCCGGGGCAGTACATCACGAGGGACCAACTCTCATTTGCAGGCTACGCCTCTCCCGAGACAGCCCTCGAATCGACGACCTGGGCAATGATGAATGGCAACTATGAGCAGATGCTCGCCAGCCTTGGTCCGGAGGTGGCGGAGGGCGAGTTGAAAAACGCCAAAGCGCGCGAGCAATTCGAGCAGCGCAGAACCAAAGTGGCTCCCCTGTTTAAAGGATTGCAGATCCTGGCCCGGAAAGCACTCGCCGAGAACAAGGTGGAACTAAAGGTCCGGCAGGAGTTCGAACTTTCGGAGGAGATGCCCGGCGTGAAAGGCCCCCTCGTCATGGTGCAACCCATGATCAAAGTCGGGGATGAATGGAAGATCGGTGGATCCACCCGTTCCTGGAGCGCGAAGTGGGATGCCGAGGGCGAGATCCAGGCTTATACTCAATAGCCCGCGCGACACGACCGCTTGCCTCCACGGCAACAGCATTCCGCAAACCCGGGATCTTATATAATGGAACCGCATTCCGACCGGACCAAACCATGGGTTGATTCCCTTTTCAGCACGAACGGCGGTGAGGCTTCACATAGGAGTGGGGGTGGCCTCACCCCCGCTTGTTGCGTGGCGGGAGTGATTGCGCAGATGCTTTGTTGAGGTGCGAACGGGAATGAGGCCATTCCCGCCCCAATCCCAGGTGTGGGGGTGGCCTCACCCCCATTTGGCGCCGGGGGTGTGTGATCGCCGTCGCAGCACTGATGGGGTGGGGCCACCGCCTCTCCGATCCGCGCCCCCCCGTTGGACGTCGGAAGCTCAATGTCC
>CAYNZC010000209.1:0-3595 GCA_964401575.1 uncultured Verrucomicrobiota bacterium | reverse complement strand
ATCTGTTCGACATATGAAAGAAACAGGGCAAAATAGAGGCTTGACCCCGTTTATGGGTGCGATCGGACCCCCGTCCGTGGGTGCTGTAGCTCAGTTGGTGTCTTCCTCCCGCCAAGCGACAGACCGTGACCTGCGTTTGGCTGCGCTTGGTGCGATGGGGCGCATCGGACCCGCGGCAAAAGAGGCCATTCCCAGGCTTCGAGAGGCGCTCAACGATCAGGACCCAGACATTCGATCAATCGCAGCAACTTCTCTATCGAAAGTGCTGCCGCAGTCATCACGGGAGGTGGCCAGATGAGATCATTTCTGACTCTGCTGGAGACTACGGCAATCGGCCTGACTTGTGTCGTGGTTTTTGTTTGCCTTCAGGCTGGTGCTACAGGGTTCCGGGTCAGCGGAACCTTTGAGACGACGCGCCCCCAAGGCGATGGCCCCGTATATGCGGCGGCTGGCTGCTTCACGGCGGTGGCCGATTCGTGTAACTGGCGTATCCGAACCACACGGTTTGATGAAGCGCTGGACTATGTTGAAGCGGGTTCTACTAATGATGGCACCATTTATCTGCTCGCGTCGTATAGTAATACCACCCATAGCGCGGTCGCAGCAATAGCACCCGACAAAACTTTCGATATAGACTTCGGCTTCGCGCGCATCATTTCCGGAAGGGTCCCGCACTTCGACTGTGGCGAGCACCTTTGCATGGTCTGGCTTGCATATGCGTCGGGCTGCTACTTCGCTACAAGGACAAATAACCTGATTGAGCCCGTCTACTGGTTCGGGGGACAGTACTTTTTCAACCAAGGATTGGTCCTGCCTGGACAGTGGGAACTGGCTGAAGCGGAACCGCATTTACCCTCGCGCGTAGTCTATTTCAACGATGGATTCATCAGAGCCATGAACAAAGAAGGTTTACCCGCAGTCATCCCCAACCCCCCAGTCTATTCGAAAGGTTACACCAACGCAGAGTTCCAGGTGCTTGGCTATGCCCATCTGGGCTCATGGCAAGTCCCTAATTCGTTTGTCCTCAAGATATATAGTTTCAAGCCCAGCGGTTCCTCACAGACCGACTTAATGGCAACGAGGATCATTTCGTTCACCGCCACCAACGTACAACTTTTGCAGGCATCGGAAACCTTCATACCTGAACTCCAGGGCAAAACGACGGTCACTGATTTCCGATTGAGCCGCACGAATCCTCTTGCTTCATATTCTTATCAGATCAGCAACCGATGGCCCAGTGTTGACACCCTTCTAAAATCAGGAGTAAGGCCTTCGATCTCAGTAGCTCAAAACCTTGGGCCAAATGGAACAAGGAAGTTCATCGCACGAACGGTCCTGCTCTTTTTCGTGGGGACTACGCTCGCGGTTATCTTGACAGTAACATTCAAAAACTCAAACAAACAAAGAGGAAAGAGAAAAGAATGAAACTAGTAGGTTATCAAAAACATATCGCAATAGTTTTGATAAGTGCATCCGCCGCGAGCACCCCTGTGCTCCGGGCAGCTACCACAACGGCATGCAATCATAAGCTTGCGATCATCAACACTGTTGACGACTGTCCAACGGAGGGTGCTCTATGCGCAAACCACTCCTACTCGAAGCCAGTTTTCTGCAAGCAACAGAGCCCGGTGACAGACCCCTATAGTTGCTTACCTAAAGGGTGCGCGCTTATTACGGATACGATTACCAGCGGGTATTGTCATGGGGGGTTCTGCGACGCAAGTCTTGGTTCTCGGACCGTTGGCGTGCCCGGCGATAACGGTTCTCCTGGAAGAACCTACTACGAAACGTACGACTGCATCGGTGGGTAGTATCGGTCCTAGGATTGTGACAGTTTTGTTTATCATTTATTTTTCACTTCGCGTTCCAGCTCTCGGCAAAGCTGCGCATCGATGGGGTCAGACCGTTCGATGGGGTCAGACCGGAATGGCCCTTAGTTAACCTCCCGAGTTTTTGCGGAATTTAAAGCGGGGTTGCGATTTCAGATAGTCCCGATCTCGATGGCTGATTTCCCTGAACTTGTGGCGGTGGCTTGTCAGCAGTGGGTAGGGTTTGGGGCGGCGCTTGACCGCCCTGGGCTCGCGCCGATGATCACCAAACAGCAATACCGAAAACTGATGATGTCAATTTGCGGGCAAAACCGGCCAGGGATTTGCGGGTCAAAACCAGCCACTTCTGAGGTGAAGCATTGGCCTGGGTGTTCCTGTTTTTGGAACACTTGGGGTGATGTATCAACTCAAAGTGAACGAACAACAAAGCATTATAGCCCTGCACCAGCAGGGATGGTCTGGGCGGCGGATTGCCCGGGAGCTGGGTCTGGACCGTGGAACGGTGGCGAAGTATCTGGCGGAGGAGCCAAAACCGGCCACCAACCCGCAAACCGGCTCTGAGGAAGCCATTCCGGCAAAACCAGCCACGAACCCGCAAACCGGCTCGGCCAGCGTACCGGGGCCTGCGAGCTTGTGTGAGCCGTGGCGGGAGCAGATCGAAGCGGCGGTGCTTGCGCTCATGCCCTGACCGGTGAGCGAGCAGCCAGCCCTGGCCTGCATATTTCTCAATCATTGAAAATCGCAGGTCGAGAATTTGTTAACGGCAATTTCTGAATCCATATCGCCGCGCAATCGCGTCGCTGACTCGGTGCCCGAATGCGATATCCAAGAGGCATCCACCGCCTCGAGGCGGGCACAGGTCCAGCGGACTGCAATAGGGGCGGGGGTGGCCTCACCCCCGGTCTTGGCAGACAATTTTCACATCGTCCCCAATTTCTGCTTCACCCCGCGAAATGAGGAGGCCAACGGCCGTCCCACCACCCATGCCAATGACAACCCCATACGAGCTCCATCCATTACTTCGGGAACGACTCCCGTTGCGGTTCCATGCCGGGGCTCGGGAAGCCAATTGGGCTGATTGAAAATTGCGTTTTTACCGCGGCGGGGTTAATTTAAGTTAGCAAGCACAGAACTGTGCACTGCGAATTGAGCGGCTGCAAACCTCAAGACGCCCGCTGACAAATGAAAATGCCCCGCATTCTTGTCTACGCAGCGGTCTTGCTGTCCGGACTGCTGCTGGTGCAACGCGTTTCCAGCCGCGATGCCAGCACGGACGATTTGGTCAATCAGGCCGGTCAATTCGTGCCGGTGCTCATGTTAGTTGTCGCGGGCATCATCACCTATCAAGCCCGCCTCCGCGGCGCTTCCCAGGGGCTGGCCTTGGGAATTCCCCTGGCGATACAGGTCATCATCGCCTTCGGATTGGTTGAGCCCGGGTCCGGTCGGGTCTTTCTCCTGATGATGCTGGTTCCCATGGTCGCCGTCTGCTTAAACATTAGGGTCACATCTCAACATTCGACAATTCCCTTTCTAATCACGCGCAAATATTTGCGCTCATTATTCCGGAGCGCGGCGTGAAGACAACTGCCGATTCGTTTAGTTCGCAGTAGGTGTGCCATATGACAGAATTGAAATCCCAACACTGCAAAGATGTCAAGCATCTCGTGCAGCCTCGCAAATGATACATTGTCGCATGTTGAGATGTGACCCTACATTTTGTGGAACCCTACATTTTGTGGAGGGGTGCTGTCCCCCCGGACCTGATC
>CAYNZC010000208.1:0-3632 GCA_964401575.1 uncultured Verrucomicrobiota bacterium | reverse complement strand
GCATGGCCGGTGACACCATAAAGGAGACCCTCATGAAACGATTACTAATCCTCCTCCTCCTCCTCCCCTCCCTCGCATGGAGCGCAGAACCCATCGAGGTTGCAAGGATGAACCCCTACATATTGGGCGGTGGTGTGGCGGCTGCGGCCTCTACCTTCTGTTCCTCTGCCACGGCAACGACAGGCGGCATAAACGGGCTGATATGCGAGGATTTCAACGGGAGCGCATCATGTGCCGACACTTACACATCAAATTGCCGGAACACTTGGACCGTGGTTGCTGGAACACCCAATTTTGAGTATGCGACAAGTCCCGCCCCATTAGAAGGAACCAAGAGCCTCCTTCTTGATGCCCTTACCGATGAAGCCGACACATGGATTTATAAGCCTTTTACATGGACTACTGGGCAGACGCATTGGTTGTATATCGTCATTAACAACCGTAATTTGCCTACCGGTAGCGGAGCAGCCATGTTTGCAAAAATTACTGAGAACAATGGTGCTGGATGTGCATATTTTGGTTACAGTAAAGATGGGCTTGGGACGTATCTATATGTGGGAGCAGGGGGCGGGACACCAGCAAATACTGTCGGAACTATATCGTCCGGTCATACATACCACGTTTGGATGTCATATACAGTAGGGACCGGGGCTAATAGTACTGCGACAATAGCGTTTTCAGAGAATGGAACCAAACCGACATCCGGTGACAACTATGCGGAATGTACTAATGGAACATGGACTGATACCCCGACACGATTATATCTCATGGGTAAGTGGGATACCAATTCAACATATTCGAGCGAACCTATAATTGACAAGGTGATTTTAGATGATGCGTCTATTGGCAATGGTCCTTCTTAATCTGTCTCTTGTTGCGTCGGCATACGCCTACACCCCACCGAAGGGCATCCCTGATCCTGCGGATTCATTTTCAACATTCGGGGAGATAGATCAGGCTACTCCATCGGCAGCGACGAAATGCCCGAACTGGCCAGGGGCGGAAACGGAAGGCTGCTACTACATTGATGAGACCAGCGGGTCTTGTTCGGACGATAACACTTATGGTTATACCAATGTTCCAAGGTGCAGCATTCCAGAAGGAGCCTTGGCAGCGGGTGCGTTTCTCTATGTCCATGCCGGAAGTTATGGAGAAGCCGTAGGGGGAACATATGATTGGCGTGGAGCTGGGACCGCCTCTAATCCTATTTGGATAACCGGGAATCCGACCACAAAACCAGTCTTGACTGACCCCGTTCAAATAGGAGGAGCGGGTAATGCAAGTTATATCGTCTTCGAGAATTTTGAGATAAACAATAATTTCGGCATTCAAATAAGCGAAGATTCTGACGGACTTGATGTTAATCATATCATTATCCGTAACTGTGAAATGCATGGAACGGCCGGAGGAGGATGGGGGATACTTGTTGGTTCATCGACCAGCAACCCCGACGCTGTTCATCCCAACTCGGTGGTCACTTATACCGTAGCCTATAATAATATCATTCATGATATTGGGACGTGTGGGTCGGGAGAATCTGATGACGATGGCTTCATTAATGGTTTTAGGACTGATTACACCTGGTTATTAGATAGCACAATTTATTGTATTGATGGAGATTCGGTCGGTGGAGGTCACTATAACAACGGGACTACAATAACTTCCGATCATTATTTTATCGGAAGGAATTTAATGTATGGAAATACCGAGGATTGCATAGATGTAAAATCAACGAATCATATGATAATCTCGGAAAATACCTGTCATGATACAGGAAGCTTAGAAGGCCCCGGAGCAAATATGGGGGCTGGTATTGTTCTCCATTACGGAGCTAACAATGTGCCCGTAAAAGATGCCTGGGTTCTATTTAATAAAATATACTCGGTAAATATGGGAGTAGGTTCAAGCTTCGGAGAAGATATGTATGTCGTCGGAAATGTAATCTATAACATAACAGATAATAAGGCTGGCGATGATGATTTAGATGGCACCTGTTTTGGATTTAGGGGTACATTGGCTGGAAGTTTTATGGTTGTGGATAATACTTGTTATGACTACGATACCGGAGTTTCTTTCGGAAACTTAGTCGCGGGAACGTCTGCCAAGATTCATGGAAACATTTTTTCAACAAGGAACAATGCGGCAGGGTACGAGATAGAAATTATCAGTGGAAGCGAAGACTACGTGGATATGGATTATAATCGCTTCTATGCTTCGATAGAGGCGAATAATTTCTTGTGGGCTGGATCTGATCATACTTTGGCGGAGATACAGGCGCATTCGGAGTGCGCTAATTGTACTGCGGGAGACCCAGGGTTAAGCAATCCCCCGACTACGTTTACTCTTGCGGTTGGATCAGCCTGTATCGGTGCGAATGTAGAGGGTCCGGTGGGGGCGACAGCATACGACGCATTCGCTACGGCATGGGCTGCGTTTGGCGTTACTATCGAGAAGGATTACGCAGGTAATGCCCGCCCAAAGGACACCACTTGGGACATCGGTGCTTACGAGTACGACCCTGCCACGGTACGTTCTGCCATGTCCATAGGTGCGGGAGCAGGGGTCAGCATAGGCAGCGGGGCCACCATGACACTTTACTGATGAACTTTGAAAAGGTTTTACAGACAATCTCAATCTCCATCATCACCGCCGCAATCCTCGGCTGGTGCGGCTGGATCACCATGCAGGTTGTCCTACACTGCGAGCGGTTGGCGGTACAGGAGAGGATATCTGGAGAGCATGAGAAGCAAATTGGGATATTGCACAAGCGGATAGGGCGGGCCGAGGAGGACTAATGGTACAAGAACCTATCTACATGACTTACAATTTCTTTCTGACAGCCATAGGGCTTCCGGCGGTGGCATTATATGTAAAGTATCTCATAGTCAAGAATGACCAACGGGTAGACGAGGCAGTGAAGCTCAAGGATGCACTGTTTCACCAATCCATTGAGTCAATCCAGAAATCTATCGAAGATTGGCAGGATGGAGCGAGGGAGCGGACGGCGAGCTTATGCAAGAAGATAGACACTATCGCACAGGAACTTAAAGATAAAGTGTCAAGTCAGCATTGCCATGAGAAACACGAAGTAGTCAGAAGTGACATCAACGACATCAAGAGCAAGATATACACATGAATGAAAACCTCCGAAAACTCATTAAACGCCATGAGGGATTTTCTATTATTCCATATAGATGTCCTGCTCACAAACTCACTGTGGGCTGGGGCTGGAACATTGACAATAATCCGCTCCCAGAGGATGTGGCTGAATATCTTAAGCAGAACGGGAAGATCACTGTTGAAATGGCAGAACGACTGCTTGACATCTCGCTTGAACGGTCAGTAGCGGACGCACGGAAACTGTATAAGAACTTTGACGAAGCATCCGAGAATAGGCAAGTGGCCCTCGCCTCCATGCTTTTTCAAATGGGGGCAACTACCATGTCTGGTTTCGTTGATACCAACCCCATGATCCGGCGAGGGGAATGGGATGCGGCGGCAGATAACCTATTGAAGTCGAAGTGGGCAAGGAAGGACACGCCGAAACGGGCAAAGGAAGTTATCAAGCTATTGCGTGACGGATGAAGCGAATCATCATCATAACCCTTATCATGCTAATTGCGGGTTGTTGC
>CAYNZC010000207.1:0-3735 GCA_964401575.1 uncultured Verrucomicrobiota bacterium | reverse complement strand
CTTACCTCGTGGGCAGGCTTGGCAGCGTCGAAGCCGCCGAGGATCTTCTTCATAACTTTATAAGGTCCAAAATCCTCGAACAAAACATGCTCCTCGAGGCTTCCCGGGCCAGGGGACGTTTTCGAACGTTTTTGTTGACGTCGCTCGAGCGATTCGCCATCAGCGAGTTTCGCAAGGACCACGCAAAAAAAAGGCGCCCGCCGGGCGGCTTTGTGCAGATCGAGCAACTGCCCGAGGCTGCCGCATCGGTCGCCGAGGCTAACTTCGACGAACTGTGGGCGCGGCGGGTCCTGGAGAGAACCATCGAGCGGATGCGGCGCGAGTGCAAAAAGCAAGGGTTGCATCTGCAGTGGACGGTTTTTGAGAGCCGGATACTCAAGTGCATCCTGGAGGGATGCAAGCCGATGCCGTGCAAAGAATTATCGAAAAAATTCGGAAGGAATGGCGCGACAAACATTCATCGCGAACTCAAGCGGGGAAAGTCCATGTTCGCCCGGACTCTCCGGCGGGTTGTCGGCGAGTATGTTCCGCCAGCCGAGGTCGAGGATGAAATCCGCCAGTTGCGCCTCGATCTTTCAAAGGGAAATGAAAAACGTGGCACAAACAGCCCGTAAATTGCGTATCACTTATGGGGCTCCGTCCCTGGATGCGATTGCGGATGGCTTTGGAAGCAGGGAGGTGTGACGGGCCCTCGTTATCTTTCATGTCAGATCAGGAACAGGCGAATGGGAACAGCATCGAGCGCCGCCGGCGGCTCGCGGAGGCTCTGGGCATTGACAACGCCTTCGAGCATTCGTGGTCGGAGGAAGACCTTGGCGAGATTTTTCGGAGCCAGTTGCGGGCGCCCGTGGTGGTGGACTTGTCGGCTTTCGATCCTGCCCTGCGGAAACGGCTGGCATTGCTGGCAAAGGAAAGAGGGCTGTTATTGAGAAGTTACGAAGACCTGCTGGCACATCCCTGCCCTCCCGTCGAACTGCTGGAACTGACCAAGCGCTTTGCAAAAGCCAACCGTGGACATCCGGAGAGCGACCTGCCGGACGAGGTGGCCACGGTTCTCTATTTTGCCAGCATCGCGGCCGCCCTGGTTCACTGCGGCAAACGCATCAGCGCGCTGCCGGATCAATCCCTTGAGCAGGGGTTCACATGGTCTGCGGGGCGTTCATGGATTACCCATTCGGTGGAACAACTGCTTGCCCAGGCCAAACAGTTGCTCAACCGGCCAGACTGAAGTGAAAGAGAATCACGAAAATCTGCCGCAGAATTCCAGCCCTTCGATTTCCTCTTATGACGATCCCGTCAGCGAGTACATCGTCCAGGGGTTTTTTTCTCCGCCAAAGCATCCGGGCACTCTTGCCAGCGCCGGTGATTACAGCGTGGTAGCCCTCGTCGGTCGCGGCGGCATGGGCGAGGTTTATCAAGCGCGGGACAACAAGACCGGCGAGACGGTCGCCATCAAGTTCATCCGCCCGGATGGCGCGCGAAATCAGAGCGTTCTCGCCCGGTTCGTGCGCGAGGCGAAACATCTCCAGAAGCTCAAGCATCCAAACATTGTGCCCGTGCTCGAGATCCTTGCTCCGGACGGTGCGCCAAAACTTGTAATGCCCTACTACGTGGCCGGCAGCCTGGCCCGGATGCTCAAGCCCGGCCAACGGATGGATGGTCCCATGGCGTTGAAAATCGCCACTCAGCTCGCCGAGGCTCTCGAATACGTCCACAACAAAGGACTCGCGCATCGCGACGTGAAGCCCGGCAACATTCTGATCGAGGGACCGGACCGGGTCCGGCTCTCGGACTTCGGCCTTGCACAGTCTCTCTATAACGACGCGTTGATTGATCCCGACCAGGCCCGGCCCGAGGGAAGCGCGCCCTACATGTCTCCTCAGGTGGCCATGGGCATGGCCGAGGATACGCGCTGCGATATTTATGCTTTTGGAGCGGTCCTTTACGAAATGTTATGCGGACGGCGGCCTTACGAAGGCACAAAAGACGAAATCCTCGACAAGATTAAGGCAGGACCTCCCGTGGCGGTTCTCAAGGTGAATCCGCAGGCGCACAAAGGACTCGCGCTGGTGGCCGAAGGCGCTATGGCGCGGGACCACAGGCGCCGCTACGCCAATATGTCGGACGTGCTGGCAGATCTCCGCGCCATCGAGAACGGACGAAAACCCTGCGGCCCCGCCGGGCGCACCGGTTGGTCAACCCCCGCCGGAATACTGCGAATCGCGGCCGCCTGCATCCTTGCGGGGCTGATTGCACTGGGGCTTTGGATGCTCAGGCCGCCGCCGAAATTCGAGGTAACCAGCACACTGGATTTCCCGCCCGATGCACCCCGCACAACCCCCGTATTCGCCCATTGGGACGGAGATCGCATAGCGGACCTGTGCCTGACGGACGGGCGCACGCCTCGTATCTGGCTGGCGACCGGCGAGGAAGATCAGGTGAACATGGATACCGTCGCGGGCGAAGAGCGTTTTGATGTGTTTCCGCTTGCGGGCAAAGACCTGGACTCGGACGGATTGGACGAAATCTTCGTGTCCTGGAAGGACACAAATTATGTCCATGTGGCGGCGATGAACAAGAACGGGTGGCCGCTGGTCCACGGCCGCTTTCCCCAGTCCCTCTACGTTCATCCGCAGTACAGCAATAGTTGGGTCCATGCCGGCAGTGTTCATCTTGCGGAGCTGAACGGAGACAACTCGCCGGAGCTGCTTGTGACCGTGGGCATGGCCTGGGGATCCAACGACTCCACCACCCGATGGCCCAGGGGTGTCCTCTGCTTCGACACCCGGTCCGCCAACCTCAACTGGTTCTTCGAGATCGCTCCTTTCCTGGACACGCTTCTCGTCAGCGACCTGGATCGCGACGGAACCCCGGAAATCATCCTCGGAAGCCAGGCGCCCTCCAACGGGAAGGAACTCTCGGACGGAACAGATGACAGCCACAGCTACCTCTATGCCCTCAATGCCAACGGCTCTTTGCGCTGGCGCAGGGAGCTCGGCCCTTACTTTTCCGTCGCCAAACCTTTGGGCGTTCTCACCAATGCCCAGGGAAATGCAGAGCTGTATGCCCTTTTGAGATGCGACTTTCAGTTCCACAACCGCGGGGACGTTGTAAAGCTCGACCGTCACGGAGAGATCCTGGCGCGCTACGCGCTCCAGACGGAAATAATCGTGTGTGCCATTGCGCCTCGGGCGGAAGGCGAACCGGCGCGTTTGATTGCGTGCGACGCCACAGGCGACCTGCACCTGCTGGACGAGCAGTTGAACCTGCTGTTGAAAAGCAACGTAACCCCGAACCCCTACATGAAGGTGCAAATGGACATTACAGGCTTCGTGTATTCCGGCGGCGATCTGCAGGTTCTCCTGAAATCCACGCAAATCGAGAATCATCGGCGCGGGCAAATTGTCGTGGGCAAAGACCGGAGCCAGGTTCAGAACTTCGTGTTTCACAACAGCGAACTGGTCCTGGTGGATGCGCGCCTTCTGCAGGTGCGCGAGCGCTTCCTGGTAAGCCCTCGCTCGAGCAAGGATAGTTTTGGCGCGAGCCTGGCGCCCAGCGCCCCGAACGAGCCGGCCCGGGTTTTTGTGGTAACGGAGAAAGCCCGGTTCATGAACATCAACGGGACAACGGCCGTGATGCCATAATCACAGCGCCTGCCCCCGGATCAGACGATGGCACACCACAGCGTGCGGGCAGTGGAGACACGCCGTTAAAAAAGGGGGTGGCGGATTCCGG
>CAYNZC010000206.1:1708-3763 GCA_964401575.1 uncultured Verrucomicrobiota bacterium | reverse complement strand
TCACGACAACCGGCGTGGCGGTATTGCCCATGTTATGCGTGACGATGATCGCGCGACGGTTGGCATTTGTGCGCAGGATATCGTTGGCCCAGGCCAGCAGATCGGCCTGAGGCGTCGGATTATACTCGAAATAGACCACCACGAAGTCCAACCCGCTCGCGCTGAAGAAATCGTAATGATTGTTGTTATTGGTTCCGTAGTGCCCGGCGTAATAGGACCGCCCCAGAAACCGGTCAATCCCGAAAAAGGTGTTATAGTTTGAGGTTGTTCCGGTCGGATTGCCAATGGGAGTCATCTCATGATTCCCCACTGCCACTCCGTAAGCCATGCCATCCGGGAGTTGGGTGCGAACCGGGTTCTCGAGCCGGTACATCGCATTCGTCGCGTAATACCACTGTGAGATGTAGGATGGATTATCGCCGTTGTTCGAGATGTCGCCGAGCTGCGTGACGTAGGCGATGTTCCTGGAAATCCGGTTGGTAATAATCCACTCCGTTTGGGCGATGAACATCTCCTTTTTGCCCCCGCCAATTTGCGCGGTGTACATTTGAGTATCCGGAAGCACTGCGACGGTGAAGTCCGGCCCGGCGTAGTTCGTCGGGGCCTCGCGGCCGTAAACCTGGACGGTGAGTCCACCCGGGGTGCCGTTGGTCACCGCGACCCGCATCAGGGGAGAGATCCCAACAATTTGGTTTCCATTTGTTGGGGCGACGTTCACGGCCCTCGGTGGAACGAATGCTACAGCAACATCCGCCGGGTCAATGCCGTTGTAACCGGTATCGCTGCTGACCGTGGGCGAGAGGAGGATCGAGAATGTGGCGTTTGTGGGGGTGGGTGGATCGTTTTGGCCAGCGACAGTGACCGTGTTCGGCAGGTGCCACGTTGCAGGTGTCACCTTCACGGATGCTGAGACAGGAATCCCTTTGCCGGGATCCGTTGAACTCAGAGGGATGGTCACGTCAGATGCCGGCCGGGAGTGGAGCATGACATCAAAGCTGGTGGTTGTCCCCGGGCCGGAAGTCGTCAGGTTGTTGGTTCTGCTGAGAGTCACACCGGGAGTCGCAGCCGGAACATAAACGAACGAGACGATGGGTTCGCCGGTGGGGGTTTGGAGTCCATTTGCCGGTGTGTCACGAGACTCGATCTCCCAGCCGCTTCCGACCGGCTCGCAGTTGACAATGTTATCGGCGTTGATGCTCCCTCCACCCTCCGGGGAGATGATCAGCACTCCATTGGTGGGAGATCCACCAGTGATTTGGAGGCCCCAGCGGCCCGTGCCGAGTGATGTCACCGAGAATTGCGGGCTGTCGCCGCTGTGCATGCTGATCGTGCCGTCGGCAAGAAACTTGCCGGAAACAACCATCGTGTTCGTCTTCGGAATGAACACAAACGCGACGGGATCCTGCTCGTAGGAATTGAAGTCGGTCTGAGCAATATCTCTGACGAACACGTTCCAGGTCCCGTCATTTGTATTCGCCTGTGAAAGCGCGAAATTGGCTTCCTCCTTCGCGTGGTTGACGAGCAATATTCCATCGGTTCGAGAGTCAATACCGAAGCTTCTAAGATCCACGACAAACTTTCCGCCACCCACCGTTTTGAAATGAGTCCCCAACACCAGCCCGGGAGATGCAATAAGGCTGTTATTTGCGCCGCCGTTCGTCGCCCCCGAGTTGTAGGCGTAGGCGCCAAGGTAATTTGTGTAAGGGAACCAGGCTGCGGCCACGTTGACGTTGTATTCGCCCAGGTTCGCGACCGCCGTAACGATCCGATAACTGCCGCCGCCGTTGAGTGTGAAGCAACTCGTGGGGTATGCGTTCGTCCCAAAATTGTCACGCCCGTTCTCGGCGACACACGTCATTAACACACCCCGCTCCACGTCATAAACGGATTCAAAGCCGGCCCCGATCCGGACGCTGTAGTCCGCCCTGTTAACGGGTCCGACCTGAAAATTGTATGTGCCGAGCAGCAGATTCGCCTGGGCAAGGTTTGTATCCACGCTCCATGGGTGGAGAATCTCGATCCAACCGGCTGAGATGCTGTGAAGAACAGGGGCGG
>CAYNZC010000206.1:0-1608 GCA_964401575.1 uncultured Verrucomicrobiota bacterium | reverse complement strand
GCAACGGACCCGAGTCCGTAAAGGTGCCGGTCCCGGCGCCACTGGTGGTGACAGTGCCGATGTTCGCCCAGCTACCCGTAGCCAGGTCCGCCCTGCGCTGCACGGTATAAGTTCTTCCCGCAACGCCGGTGAACGGAATCTGCAAGGTCGTGCCGCTATAAAGCGGGGCTCCAAGGACCACGCCCGGCTCGAAATAAACCCGGAGTGTGGGTCGCGATTCCACAACGGTGTTGTCCGCCGAGTTGAACGCCCAGCCATTGTTGCCATTCGGCCACGGCAGAATTGCCCAGCCGTTGTTTGCCATGCTGCCGCTCACCCACGCCTGGACATCCGACGTGAGCTCCACAGCGTATTTCGTGGGCTGGACGTCACCCCCGCTTGGCCAACCCTGCACAGGGAGAGTTGCGGTCGGCGTCAATGCCGCCTCGATACCGTCGGCTGAGATGCCGTTGACGAAGGTGTTCCAGGAATCCGTGCCCACCCACGGAGTGAGCATTGCATGGAACTGGCCGCCCGCGCCTTGAGCGTCCGCATTAATGCTGACCAGGTCAAGCACTGCGGCATGAATGGTCGAACCCGGGGGCACCTTGCCGGCGCCAGTGCCGACAATATCCTCGAACTTGATCAACACCTGGTTCGGGTTCGGAACTGGAGCACCAGGCGCCGTGCTTAGCATCCAATCGGGAGCAAGGTTCTGGTATCCCGTCGCATAGTTGTTTGTGGAAGTCGGATCCAACAGGCGAATCTGTGTGTCCGTTGTCCCGGTGTAGCCATTGACGTCCTGCTGGAAGGAGGCCACAGAGGCTGAAGCCGGCAGCCACGCGACTTTCAAGCGCGGACGCAGCACCACATTGGTGAATTCGCACGGGCTGAAGGCGGTGCCGTTATCGCCACCGATCTTCGGGCTCATCACCCATCCGTAGTTTGCGGCGCCATCAAGCCATGCCTGGATGTCCGCCGTGACACCAATCTGCCGCAGCCCGGCGCCGCTGGTGGTGTTATTTGCCATGTCCATCAGGAACGAGTTGGTGCCCGAGACGGCTTCAACGTCATCCAGGTGAATGCTGTCTCCACCGGCGATGCTGGAATAGGTGGTGCCTTCCGCATCCCAATCCAGCAGCATCCGGTTGAACAAGGCGCCGTGGCCGCTATCCGTCAGGTTCATGATCAACTCCGCGGAAACAATCTTTGCACCCGGCGGAATCTGGCCGGGGCCGGTTCCGAAGATGTTGGTGAAGCGCAACAGAGCTTGCGACTGGTCGGTGCCGATGAGGTCCGCAGGATCGTAATCAATCCACAGAACGCTGTTGAGCTCTCCATTGTAAGTGGCAGAACCTCTTGGGAAGAGCGTGCTCGGCTGATCCCAGACGATCTGGCAGTCATCCGCGCCTGTCCAGACACCAAACCCGCCATCAGCCTCCTGCTGAAAGCTGTAAACGCGTAGCAGGCGAATGATCACTTGTTTCACCGCTGTGGCGACACCGCCGTCACCGTCGGCCAGCGCAACCGTCAGGGTCTTGGTCTGCGGAGCAACATTGGCATCCGTATTCAGGTAGGTCACCGCCCGGATCAGCGCCTGGGCTGCTTCGGGACTCGCGGAAGCGTTCA
>CAYNZC010000205.1:0-3805 GCA_964401575.1 uncultured Verrucomicrobiota bacterium | reverse complement strand
CGAGCTGCGGATTTGATTCTTTCCTCGAGTATTATGGCGGGAACCCCGAGAACTGGCAACACGGGCGCGGGTGGTGTCAGGACCGCTACATGCCGAAGCTTGCGGATTACCGGGGGAGGTTGGAGGACATTCCCTTTGACTTTTATGAATTGCTGGGCGCGCTGGCTCCCCGCTACGTATTCATTAACGCGCCCCTGGCAGACAAAAATTTCCAGTGCAAGAGCGTGCAGGAGATCGTCGGTGCCGCGAAGTCGATTTACCGGCTGCATGGGGCCGAGGCGCGCCTGGAGGTTGAGCACCCTGCATGCGAGCATGATTTTCCTTACGAGCAGCGCGAACGCGCCTATCGTTTGCTTGAAAGCGTTCTGCGTTAACGCCGGAAAAGACGGAAAGGTGGCGGGTGGGTGATTTTGCCTTGGCTTCTCTCTGAGTTCGATCGGTGGAGCCAGACACCAAACCATCCATTGCCGCGAAAAGGTTGTTGAGCCTTCGCCCTGTTTTCCTTATAAGAGGCCTATATGACTGATTTCAATCGTCGTGACTTCCTGAAAAGAACAGCCCTTGGTGCCGCCGCAATCAGCTTCAGCATGCCTGCATGGAGCCGCGCACAGGGGGCAAATAGTGACATTCGTGTGGCGCAGATTGGTTTCAACAGCCAGGGCGCCGGGCATATTCAAACACTTCGGAAAATAAAGGGAGTGCGCCTCGTGGCTCTGTGCGATCCGGACCGGAAACTGCTCGAGGCAAAGAAGCAGGAGCTTGGCGGGGGAGTGGCCGCTTACACTGATATCCGCCAACTTCTGGACAGCAAGGAAGTGGATGCGGTCTCCATTGCGACTCCGAATCACTGGCACGCGCTGGCTACCATCTGGGCCTGCCAGGCGGGCAAGGATGTCTATGTTGAGAAGCCCGTTTCCCACAACCTTTTTGAAGGGCGCAAAATGGTGGAGGCGGCGCGGAAGTACAAGCGGATTGTCCAAAGCGGCACACAATGCCGGTCCTCCGTCGGGTTGCAGCAAGGGGTTGCGTACGTGCGGTCGGGCAAGCTCGGGAAAATCCTTCTCGCACGCGGGTTCTGTTATAAGGGCCGCAAGAGCATTGGCCTGGTGGATGGCCCACAACAGGTGCCGGATTACATAGACTATAACTTGTGGTGTGGCCCGGCATCTGATGCTCCGCCGCGTCGCAATGGGAGCAAGGGCCCCGTGCATTATGACTGGCATTGGTTCTGGGAGTACGGGAATGGTGATTACGGCAATCAGGGGCCGCACCAGGTTGACATTTGCCGGTGGTTCCTCGGTGAGGATGCCATTGCGCCCTACACCATGGCCATCGGCGGTCGGGTGGGTTACAGGGACTCGGCGGAGACTCCGAACACCATGATCGCTTATCACGGCTACAAAATCCCGATGCTGTTTGAAGTGCGCGGACTGCCGCGCGACAAAGCTGCGCAGGATGGCGGATGGGAGATGGACAGCTACAAAAAGGTTTCCATCGGAAACGTCATCGAGTGCGAAGGCGGCACTGTTGTCGTGCCGAACTACACGACAGCCGTGGTCTATGATCGGGACGGCAAGGAGATGATGAAGTTCGACGGCAAGAGCAGGGCCAAGGCCAGCGCGAATGTCGAGACACCGACGGGCCTTGTCGGATCCTCCGGAGGGCATCACGAAAATTGGATACATGCGATTCGAACGCGAAAGACCAAGGATCTCGCGTCAGAGGTGGTGGAGGGCCACCTTTCGGCAGGCCTGGTGCACACAGGGAACATCTCTTATCGGCTGGGATCAAAGAAGAGCCCGTCCGAGATCAAGGAACAGATCAAGAGCAACAAAGCGCTTGCGGAAGCGTTCGAGCGGATGGCGGGTCATTTGGATGCCAACGGAGTGGATGTTGCAAGCGAACAACTGCGCCTGGGCATGCCCCTGGAGGTCAATCCGAAGAAAGAGACATTCGTGCGAAACGCCGAGGCGGATGCGATGCTGTCGCGCAATTACCGTGCCCCGTTTGTCGTGCCCAACAGGGTTTAGACTGCGCCGACCTCCGGCCGGGGAAGCGCGGGAGGCCTTCAAACGAAGTGACTTGGAAACCCAGGTGCGCGGAGTTGGTTTCACGAACTGGAACGGCTCCTGCTCCTGGGTTTCCCATGTCGAGCGAAAGCCTGATGGTTCCAATCATCGCCTGGGGAGTGGTGTTGTCTGTCGGCACTGTGTGCTACCTGCTGAAACTTGAAATTCGACAATTCCTCAGCAATCGCCGTCTGAACGCGCAACGCCAACGCCTGGGCCTTCCGCCAGTGTAGGCAAATCGCTTCCTGAGCGGATGAATGACTTCCGGACAGTCCTGTCCAGAAGTGTCCCTCTTTTGGGCGGCTACCCCGCGTGCCTGTCTTGATCCAAGGCTGCGAGCACTCTGCAAAGCATTTCCAACCGGGGCACATTCGCCCCGGCGGCTTTTGCGCGGCGTAGCGGTTCCAGGAACATGCTTTCCAACTCAAGGGGCCGATGGAGCTCGAAATCCAGCAGGGTGGAAGCTTTGTAAGGACCCATGTTGCGAGTCAGATTCAATTGCCGCTCGATCAGGTCGTCCGAGAGTGGCAGATGTTGCGCTCGGGCGGCAAGAATCACCTCGGCCATCAATTCTCGAAGAAGCCTCTCCCATTGCGGGTCGGCTATCAGTTGATCAGTCGTCATGCAGGGTTGAATGGGGCTTGGGGCCGCCTCTCCCGACAGTAACGCTTCGAGGCCCGCTGCCGAGGCCACACCCAAACCATTAAAGGGGATATTCCATACAAGCTTCTCCCATCGCGCCTGGGCGAGGTTGGTCGTGGGACGGCAAGGGATTCCTGCGGCTTCAAGAAGCCTTGTCAGATTCTCGCGTCTGGAACCATCACGCGGAAGGAAATCTCCAAGAACCACCTGCCCGTGGGCCAGGTGCAGAATGATTCCGGGCGCGATGCGGTTGAGGCACACGAAGCAAAGTCCGCCCATGACCTGGGAGGGGTTTGCCACGCGGGCCAGCGCGTCTTCATTGCCCAGGCCGTTCTGGAGCGTCAGAGCCACCGAATGGTCGCCTAGAAGGGGTCGCACCAGTGCATCCAGTTGGGCATTCGCGGTTGTTTTAAGCGCTACGAGGACGACGTCGCAGACCCCAATCTCTTGGGGGGTTTTTGCCGGAAAGGGTTTGACGCGAAACTTGCCGGAAGGCGTGCGAATCTCCACTCCATCGCGCGACACTGCATCGAAATCCGACCGCAACAAAAAGTGCACATTGTGTCCTGCGCGTGCGAGTCTTGCTCCGTAGTAACTGCCAACCGCACCGCAACCCACAACGGCGATCTTCATAACCGGTTCGCGAATAAAAAAGCACCCGAATGACTCCGGGTGCTGAATGCCTGAAACGATTGCTAGCGTGCCCCGAGGATTGCGTCTTTGGCCGCTTTAGCCACGCGGAACTTTACAACACGTTTTGCCGGGATGTTGATCTGCTCGCCAGTGGCCGGGTTTCGACCGATGCGCGCCGCGCGATTGACAAGAACCAGTTTTCCCAGTCCCGGCAGGGTGAAAGTGTTGCGGGCCTGTTTGTAAGCCAGGGCGGCGATGGTTTCCAGAATCTCAGCCGCTTGTTTTTTGCTGATGGAATGCTTATCGGCGATCGCCGCAGCGATCTGCGCTTTTGACATTGCTTTGGCCATAGTAGTGTTTTGGATTGGTTTATCGTTGTTAAAGTCGTTTGCGACTCCGATTCGATTAAAAATACAAACGCGCCGCAAGCAAGCACAAAATGCTCGCTAAAATTAAGCCAT
>CAYNZC010000204.1:0-3819 GCA_964401575.1 uncultured Verrucomicrobiota bacterium | reverse complement strand
CTGCATCACGGCATGGAAAAGGCGGATTTGTTCCTCCGAATTCCTTGATTCTTCCAGATTTGTTCAGATTTGATTTGATCCCGCGATTGTTTCTATTATCTTAGGGGAGAAGACTATGAAATCGGCCCGCAGAACAACTTTGCGGCGCACGTTTATTCGTGCAAAAACCGTGTCTCAGGCGGCGAGCACACATGGTTTTACGTTGATCGAACTCCTGGTCGTCATCGCCATCATCGCCATCCTCGCCGCCATGCTGCTGCCCGCACTGAGCAAGGCCAAAGAACGGGCCTCAAGAGCAAACTGCGTCAGCAACCTCCGGCAGATCGGGATCGGTATCAACATGTACAGCACCGATTCAAATGACTATATCCCCTTCGTCTCCTGGGACCACGATTGGCCGCTGTTGACCTATTTCCCCTGTTATGTCGCCCCCGGCACCGGCAATGTCGAAGAGGGGTTTTATGGCATGGGACTGCTCTGGCGCACCAAAACGGTCCCCAACGCAAAGGTGTTTTACTGCCCGAGCCAAAAAGAGACGCGGAACATGACCTTTAATTACTACAACGAGATCGCCGCCTGGCCGTCCGTCCCAGCCTCGGACACCGCAGGGCGCATCAGGGTCTGTTACACCTATTTCTTCCAACGTCAGCAGGTTGAGCCGTTCGGAGGGTATCTGCTGCCGAAGGTCACATATGATCGCGGGCCAATTGAGATCAGCCCGTCCGGCAAGACCTACGAGATTTCCGGTCCCGTAAAACTCAACCTTCTCAACCCCACCAAAAGCATTGCCACGGATCTGGCCCAATCGCTGTCACTGGTGCCGCACAAGGACAACGGCATTGCCGGACTCAACGCCCTCTTCACGGATGGTCACGTGAAATGGCAGGGCAGGAGGGCTCTTCCACACGCCTTTGATCCCGCCCTTTGGGCGTCGCCCGGGAGTGACGAGTTGGCTTTCCGCAGACTCGCGGACGCCTGGCGGCCGTGACTCGCCATTTGCCCGTCAACAGCAGGGATTGATCCAATCAGCGGTTTCTCCTGGTCACGCGAAATGTTTCACGATACCTCGTCTTTCCGCGCCTTGTGCTCGCGCCAATTCACGTAGGCACAAGTGGCGAGCAGCAGGGTATTGGCGACCCCGAACACCTGCAGAAGCTGGATCATGCTCGCGTGGAACTGTGTAATCCCCAGCAGATACGCGGGGGCGAGAGCGACCAGAAACGGCAGCAGCCGGTAAGAACCGCGAGCCAGCAGATTGCTGAGCAGCACGTTGGCAAGTGTCAGCGGCACCATCGCCGCGGCGTACCACGGCAGCAGTTTCGCGGCGGTCGCAAACTGGCTTCCATACACAAAGTGGATTACCCAGGGACCCACGACCGAAAGTCCGACCGCTCCAACAATCGCCAGGATGGCCGTCCCCGCAAACACCAGAGGGACAATGTCTGTTTTTTCGGACTTCGCGTGGCTGTGAACAATGCGCGGGAACATAACCTGGGCAAGCGGCCCCACCACCCACATCAGCGCGCGTGAAAGAATCCCGGCGCTTGTGTAATAGCCGACCTCCTCCGCCCCGAAGTACGCCTTGGCAAACAAGGTGTCCACGCTGAAAAATAATTGAAATGCTCCGAAACCAACCAAGAGCGGAACTGTCTCGCGCAGCACCTGCCGCCAGTTGGACGGCTCCGAAGATCCGCTCCACAGATCGCAGGTCTGCCACAACGTGAGCACCAACCCCGCAAGGCTCCCGATCAACACGCCCGTCATCATCCCGGCCGCTCCCGCGCCAAAGCCCAACACCGCAATTGCAGCAATAAGGACCCGGGTGCCGGAACTGATGAGGGCCGTCCAGCCGAGCCACAGAAAATTCTGCCGGCCCTGAAGCATCCCCGAAAGCACCGGCATCCACATGGTGATCAGCAGAAACGGCAGCATCACCCAGAAAGCCGTCGGGTTGGCAACTTCCCATCGGAAAAAGATCTCCCGCCGGAACGCAACCATTGCCAATACGACAATCACCCATATCGCCAGCGCCCCCCCGCAAAAAACCCGGATCAACCCGGCCAGTTGTCGCTCTCGCCCCCCGGCAACTGCCGATGCGGTTTGATGCGTGAAAGCCATTTGCAGCGGCATCGCCGGCACGCACATCGTCAGCGCCATCAACGCCCCGAACAGCCCATACTCCGCCGGGGACATCCTCTTGGCCAGGAAATGAACGCCCCAGGCAAATGTCCCGCCAATAATCCCCGCAATCATCATCCACCCGCTATGGCGAAAAAACTCGCCGCGGGCTCTAAGGCTGGATTCCGACAAGGCCTTGTCCGGCTCAGGCATGCCACTTGTTACCCGTCCGGCGTTGAACTATCAAGAGCGAGCATTGAAATCCGCCTAATTCACTCTACTGACAGAGGATCGGAAACCCTTCCAACCTCGAAGTGCGCCAATGTGCCACGAATCACCCTGCAAAGTGTGCCATCCTGTCACAACCGACACACCATTCCAGCCAGAATAAAATGAGCCTTATTTCTTTTAAGTTTCTCATACACAATGTTTTATACGACAATATTCGCTCTTGGCATCACCGCTGCTCTGATAGCTTTGGATTTGTGTATCCGGGCACCAGAATCGTGCCTGGTGAAGACAGGAAGATTTATTATGGCAAAAGTACTTGGAATTGATTTGGGCACGACGAATTCGTGCATGGCAGTCATGGAAGGCGGGGAACCGCTGGTGCTCGAGAATTCCGAAGGCCGTCGGGTGACACCCTCCGTGGTGGCGTTCACCAAGAGCGGAGAACGCCTCGTTGGCGACGCAGCCAAACGGCAAGCGGTCACCAATTCCCGCAACACGATATACTCCATCAAGCGCTTCATGGGACGCAAATTCTCCGAAATCGAAGAAGAGAAAAAGCGCATTCCATATAAAGTCGTGTCCGGTCCGAATGGCGATGCCTGCGTCGAGGTCGAAGTCGATGGCAAGCCGAAGGTACTCAGTCCGCCCGAAATCTCGGCGATGATCCTCGCGAAGCTCAAAGCTGACGCGGAAATGCGCCTGGGCGAGAAGATTACACAGGCTGTGATCACCGTGCCCGCCTACTTCAACGACTCCCAGCGACAGGCCACAAAAGACGCCGGAAGGATTGCCGGGCTTGAAGTGCTGCGCATTATTAACGAGCCCACAGCAGCCTCGCTGGCTTACGGCCTGGACAAGAAAAAGGACGAGCGAATCGCGGTTTATGACCTGGGCGGCGGCACGTTTGATATTTCAGTGTTGGAAATCGGCGATGGCGTGTTCGAGGTCAAGGCCACCAATGGTGACACACACCTCGGCGGTGACGACTGGGATAACCAGATCATGGACATGATCCTGGACGAGTTCAAACGCGAACAGGGCATGGACCTTCGGAAGCAGCCCGATGCCCTGCAGCGCATCAAGGAAGAGGCCGAAAAGGCCAAGATTGCCCTGTCCAGCTCCCAGGTTTACGAGATTAATCTGCCGTTTATTACGGCCGATGCCAGCGGGCCGAAGCACATTTCGATGAAGCTCACCCGCGCGAGGATGGAACAGCTTTGCGATGACTTGTTCGAGCGCACCCGGCGGCCGGTTCAGAACTGCCTGCGCGACGCCGGCATGTCCACGGACAAGATTGACGAACTGGTGCTGGTCGGCGGCATGACTCGCATGCCCAAAGTTGTGGAAACGGCACACTCGCTCGTGAACAAAACCCCACACCAGGGCGTGAACCCGGACGAAGTGGTCGCGATTGGCGCGGCCATCCAGGCCGGAGTGCTCAAAGGCGAAGTCAAGGACGTGCTCCTGCTG
>CAYNZC010000203.1:0-3865 GCA_964401575.1 uncultured Verrucomicrobiota bacterium | reverse complement strand
GTTCCATGGGTTGTTCCTGTTGGTTGTTTCTTGCGGATACCCCCGCCAAAACCTACATTTTGCGCGATGTTTGAAAGTATCCGAGCTGACCTGGTGACGGCGTCCGATAAACTTGCGCACTTGCGGAGGTTTCTTTGACGTCCCGGCTGCGCAAAAACGCCTGGGCGAAATTAACGCCCTGATGGCGGGGGACACTTTTTGGGATAACCGGGAGCAGGCCCAGGCACACATATCGGAAGCAAACAGCCTTCGTGGGAAGATTGATCCGTTGCTCAAGGCCGAGAAGGAGCTCGAGGATTTTCGGGTGATGGTGGAGCTTGGCGAGGCCGAGCCGCCGGAGGCGCAGGCGGGAATACAGGGAGAAATCCAGAAGGACATGGCCTCATTCTTCCAGAGGCTCGAAGAGCTGGAGTTGGGCGTCTTTCTTAACGGACCCCACGATAAGAGCAACTGCATCCTGAGCATCAATGCCGGCGCGGGCGGCACCGAGTCCTGCGACTGGGCTAACATGCTGATGCGGATGTACCAGCGATGGGCCGAACGGCGCGGATGGAAGGTGGAGGTCAATGACGCGTTGCCGGGGGATGCCGCGGGCATCAAGAGCGCGACTCTCATCATCGAGGGCGAGAATGCCTACGGTTTTGCCAAAGCGGAGCGAGGCGTTCACAGGTTGGTGCGCATTTCCCCCTTCGACTCGAACAAGCGACGGCATACCAGTTTTGCGAGCGTGGACGTCATCGCCGAGATTGAGGAAACATCGAGCGACATTGTCATTCCCCCGGTGGAGTTAAAGGTGGATACCTACCGGTCCGGCGGCAAGGGCGGCCAAAACGTGAACAAGGTCGAGACTGCCGTGCGCATCACACACATTCCCACCGGCATTGTGGCGGCATCCCAGAGCCAGCGATCACAGCACCAGAATCGCGCCACGGCGATGAAGATGTTGATCTCGAAGCTATTTGCGCAACGGCTGGACGCGCAAAAAGCCGAGATGGAACGGTTTTATGGCGAAAAGGGGAGCATTTCCTGGGGCAACCAGATCCGGTCCTATGTTTTCCAGCCGTACCGGATGGTGAAGGACCTTCGAACGGGGGTTGAAACCAGCAACGTGCAGGAGGTGATGGATGGCGCGCTGGATCCGTTTGTAAACGGCTGGCTGCGCGCGGGTTGCCCGCTCAAGCGCATGCAGGGTATGAAGGACGACGAAGATTAGCCGCGCGATGAACATCCTCGATACCATTGTTGAGCAGAAGCGCAAGGAGGTGGCCGTGCTCGAATGCCGGGCCGCGAGCGTGGACGCCATCCGGGCCGCGCTAGGCGAGCGGGGCGGTTTGCGCGATTTCAGGCAGGCGCTGCTTGCGCCACGGAGACCCGGTCCGGCGCTCATTGCCGAGGTCAAAAAGGCGTCGCCATCCGCAGGCGTCATCCGCAAGGATTTCGACCCTGTCCGGATCGCAACGGAGTATGAAGCAGCGGGGGCAAGCTGCCTGTCGGTGCTGACGGATGAGAAGTTTTTTCAGGGTTCGTTGGATTTTTTGCGCAGGATCCGGGCGGCGGTGAATCTTCCCTTGCTGCGGAAGGATTTCATCATAGATGAGCGCCAGATCCTGGAGGCGGCTGAGTGGGGCGCGGATGCGATTCTGCTGATTGTGGCGATCCTCACGGACGAGCAGCTTGGCAAGCACCTGCGGCTTGCGCGCGAGTCCGGCCTTGCGGTGGTGGTGGAAGTGCATGACGAGGCGGAGCTTGATCGAGCCATAAAATCGGGCGCGGATATCATTGGGATTAACAATCGAAACCTGAAAACCTTCAAGGTTGATTTGGGGACCACGGAAAGGCTGGCCTTGTTGTTGGGGCGGGAGGCGGGCCGCCTGGTCGTGGCCGAGAGCGGAATACACACTGCCGAAGATGTGCAACGGGTCGCTCGTGCCGGAGCGAAGGCCATACTGGTTGGTGAATCGTTGATGCGCTCGGGGGATCTTGCGGCGCAAATCGAAAAGCTTCTGCCCGGCGAACCGCGATGAGTGCGCTGACAAAACCCGGGGCCGTGTTCCTGGATCGGGACGGGACGCTGATTGAAGACCGGCATTACCTTTGCAAGCCGGAGGGGGTGGTGATCATTCCCGGCGTTGCCGAAGCGCTGCGCCGCCTGCAGAAGGCCGGCCTGAAGCTGTTCATCGTGTCCAACCAGTCCGGCGTGGGGCGCGGCTACTTCACGATGGCGGATGTTGAGAGCGTGAATAAACGAATGCTTTCCGACCTCGGGTGGAATCCCTTCGAGAAGATCTACATTGCCCCGGAAGCCCCGGATCAGCCGAGTCGCGGACGCAAACCATCGCCCGCATTTTTGTTCGATGCGCGGGACGAGTTCGGGGTGGACCTGGCGAAAAGCTGGGTGGTGGGCGACAAGCGGATTGATCTCGAGTGCGGCTGGAACGCGGGGGTGCGCGGATCCATCCTGGTGCGCACCGGTTACGGCGCCCGAACGGAGCAGGAACATCCGGACGTTCCGGGCCGCGCGATTGTCGTGGATAATATGGCGGACGCTGCCGAGCGCATTCTTAAGATTCAGCTTGCGGGAGTTGATAACGGAGCGTAAAAAGCTTCGCAATGAGAACATTTTACGTTGCAGCCTTGATTGCCCTCTCCAGCGCTTTTTCGGCCGGCGCGGCCACCGAGGAAGGTTTTGTGCCGCTCATGGACGGCAAGACCTTCAGCGGCTGGAAGATGGCCGAAGAGAACCAGGACACGTGGAAGATTGAGGATGGGTCATTTGTCGCTCACGGCAACCGCTGCCATTTGTTTTACGAAGGCGATGGAAAACCGTTCAGAAACTTCCATCTCAAGGCGGAGGTGATGACCGAGCCGAATTCCAACGGGGGCATTTATTTCCACACAAAATACCAGGCAACAGACTGGCCGCGCGCCGGGTTTGAATCGCAGGTCAACAACACGCATGCGGACTGGCGGAAGACCGGCAGCCTTTACGGGCTGGCGGATGTGGGAATTGCAGCGGCCAAAGACAACAAGTGGTGGACGCAGGAGATCATCGTCAAGGGCGACACGTCAACCGTCATTGTTGATGGGGTGACAGTAATTGAGTATCACGAGCCGGCGGGCGCCACCCCGGGGAAACCGTTCGAGAGGAAGCTTGGCGAAGGCACCTTTGCGCTCCAGGGGCATGACCCGAAAAGCGTCATTCGCTACAGGAATATCCGCGTCAAGCGGCTCGAATAAACCCGTTGTTCGGGGAAACCCGGGCCGGGCGCCACGGCATGACCACAGCCAACAAAGTTACCATCGCCCGCATTCTGCTGATCCCTTTCTTTGTGGTCGAGGTGCTCTACTACGTCAAAGCGGGCGTGGAGATTCACCGGATCCTGGCAATTCTTTGCTTCCTGGTCGCGGCCGTTTGCGACGGGGTGGATGGTTTCATCGCGCGGCGCTACAACCAGCGCAGCGAGTTGGGCGCCATCCTGGACCCGCTCGCGGACAAACTCCTGCTCGTGTCGGGGATCGTGCTCCTGAGCTTCAATCATGATCCTTACTTGAGCACCGTTCCGCTCTGGCTGACCGGCACGATCATCGGGCGGGATGTGCTCCTGCTGATCGGTCTTGCGGTCATTCACCTGACTGTGGGCCGGGTGAAGGTGCAGCCGCGCATTGCCGGAAAGGTGGCTACTGTCCTGCAAATGGCGGTGGTGCTTTGGGTGCTGTTCAAATGGCATGATCAGTGGCTGGGTTGGCTGACTCTTGCGGCCGCCATTTTCACCGGCGTTTCCGGCCTGCTTTACGTGTGGGACGGAGTTCGGCAGCTTAGCGCGCACCCCACCAGCCTGGCCAGCCAGCCGCGCCGCTGATGCCG
>CAYNZC010000202.1:0-3958 GCA_964401575.1 uncultured Verrucomicrobiota bacterium | reverse complement strand
TATCGCGCCCGAGGACCTGTCGGAATGGAAGTGGCGCCGGATGAATCCGACCTACAAGAGTCTGCCGGGGGATGAGCCGCGGTATTAGAGTTGGGACCGCCCTGTTCGGGTTTGTTAATAGCTTTTCATCGGGGCTAATTTCCTGTAATACATTTCAGCATTTTATTTTATGAAGCCCGGAATTGAAATATACGACACCACCTTGCGCGATGGCAGCCAGGGGGAGGGGATCAATTTGTCGGTGAACGACAAGTTGAGGATTGCGGAGCGGCTGGACCAGTTCGGGGTGCATTTTATTGAGGGCGGCTGGCCGGGGTCCAATCCGAAGGACATCGAGTTTTTTGCCGAGGCGCGGCGGCGGAAGTTTCGCCGGGCGCGGCTTGCGGCGTTTGGCTCGACGCGGCGGAAGGGGGTTGCGGTGGAGAATGACGACCAGGTGCGGCTGTTGCTGGAGGCTGAGACGCCGGTGGTGACCATCTATGGGAAGACATGGCTGCTGCATGTGAAGGAAGTGCTGCGTGCGACGCCGGAGGAAAACCTGGCGATGATCGGGGACACGGTGCGGTATTTGAAAGATCATGGCCGATACGTGATATACGATGCCGAGCATGCGTTTGACGGGTATGCGAACGACGGGGACTACGCGATGGCCACGTGGCAGGCGGCGGAGAAGGCGGGTGCGGACATGGTGGTGCTATGCGACACCAATGGCGGGAGGCTGCCGGCTGAAGTGGGTCGGATCACGGGGACGGCGCTTGGGAAACTGACGATTCCGGTGGGGATTCACACCCATAATGACATTGGGATGGGACTGGCGAATGCAATTGCGGCGGTGGATGCCGGGGCCACGCAGGTGCAGGGGACGATCAACGGGTATGGCGAGCGGACGGGCAACTGCAATCTGACGAGCGTGATTCCCACCCTTGCGCTGAAGATGAAAAAGGCGAGCGTGCCGGAATCCTCGGTTCGCAAGCTGCGGGAGTTGTCGCAATTTGTGGATGAGATAGCGAACATCCGGCATGATCCGCGGCAGCCGTGGGTGGGGGAGGCGGCTTTTGCGCACAAGGGGGGGACGCATGTGAACGCGGTGCAGAAGCTGGTGAGCAGCTACGAGCACGTGGATCCGGCGCTGGTGGGTAATTCGCGGCGGGTGCTGGTGAGCGACCTGGCGGGGCGCAGCAACATCGTGATGAAAGCGCGGGAGTTGGGCTTTAATGTGGACAATGACACCCCGGAGCTGAAACAGATCCTTTCGGAGATCAAGAAGCTCGAGCACGAAGGCTATGAATTTGAGGCGGCGGAAGCGTCCCTGGCGTTGCTGATCAGCAAGGCCCTGGAGCGCCGCGAACCGCCATTCGTGGTGGATGGCTATCACGTATCCATCCGCCGGGACAAGGCCACATTTGCCTGTCAGGCGAGTGTGAAGGTGCGTGTGGATGGGAAGTTCGAGCACACGATTGCCGAGGGCGATGGTCCGGTGAACGCGCTGGACCAGGCACTTCGCAACGCCCTGGTGAAGTTTTACCCCCAGTTGAAAAAGGTGAGCCTTGCGGACTACAAAGTGCGCATCCTCAACTCGACGGCCGGCACCGGCGCGCGCACGCGCGTGCTGATCGAATCCACGGATGGGAAGAGTGAGTGGGGCACTGTGGGCGTACACGACAACATCATTGAGGCGAGCCTCCAGGCGCTAACGGACAGTCTCGAGTATCGGCTGATGAAGCGGGGCGGACGCTAAGGCGCTTCGGCGCCGGGCGGTCCGATCCAAGAGCGGGGGTGCGGTTGTAAAACCGTCTGATGGGTGCGTGTGAGCATCTGGCGGGCGGGAGGGGTGTTTTTTCTCTGCAAGGGAGGTTTCCGGGTGTGGCGTGCATTTTCCAAGACTCCAGAATTCATCCCGTGGAGTGTCTCGTTGATAGACAGGAGGTTCGCCGTTTTGGCCTTTTGGGGGTGTTTCAGCGGGGTGCAGGGCCCTGGACGCCCCCTTGGCACCCCTCGTGCTTTGAAGCCGGATAAATTAACTCAAATTGTTGGCGTTAATTAAAAATAAAATGAAAATTAAAGTCCGGATACTCACAATTGTCGGGGTTGTGGCTTTAGGCACGGCCCTGTTCGCCCAGGAAAACCCACCTGCTGGATCTCCAGCAGAGCAGCCAGACGCAACACCTCCGGCGGTCGAGCAAGCCGCCCCGGCAGCAGCTCCGGCTGAGCAGGCTGCGCCAGCGGAAGCTGCCCCTGCCGCCGAGCCGATGGCAGCTCCCGAAACGCCGGTAGTGCTGGCTGCCGCCGATACCGCCGCCGCCGCGCCCGCGCCGGAAGCCGAAGCTGCCAGTCCTGCGGCGCCAGTGGATGCCGGTGCTATCATTCCGTTGATTGTGATGGATGACGTGCCGTTGACGGATGCGATCAAGAATCTCGCCAGGCAGGCCGGATTGAACTACATGCTGGATCCGAAGGTGAACTTTGGGCAGAGCGGCGCGGATGGCAAGCCGATGCCGCAGCCGATGGTTTCGCTGCGGTGGGAGAATGTGACCTCGCAGCAGGCGCTGGACGCATTGTTGGGGAACTACAATTTGCAGATTGTGGAAGATCCCAAGAGCAAGATTGCACGGGTAACGGTGAAAGACCCGGCGGCCCCGGACCCGCTGATCACCCGTGTGTTGCAGCTCGATTACGCCAGCCCAAGCAATATCGTTAACGCGGTGCAAAGCGCCCTGACCGACAAACGGAGCAAGGTGAGCGGTGATGTTCGCACCAGCCAATTGGTGGTGCTTACGACTGAAAAGGAGATGGCGAGCGTGGAAGAACTTGTTGCAAGGCTGGACACGCCGACCCGGCAGGTGCTGATCGAAGCGCGGATCCTGGAGACATCTGTGAACCCGACCACGAGCAAGGGCATTGACTGGTCCGGCACTTTCCAGGCCCAGAACATGAAGTTCGGCAACAACCTGCGCGAGAACGATCCACAGACCTCACTCAACAACACCCTTGTGAGCGAGGAGGAAGGGCTGCCCAAGATGCTCTTTGATACTGCCAAAGGCTTTAATCCCAGCACCGCGTTTCTGGATGCCGATGGGGTCACCGCAGTGCTCTCCTTCCTGAACACACACTCTGAAGCCAAGGTTATTTCCTCTCCGCGCACTGTGACACTGGACAACGAGCCGGCGCGCATCGAGGTGACGAGGGCGTCGCCCATTATCAACGTTACCCCGGGCACCGTGCAGGTTTCGGGCGGTTCGCAGATTGAATACACGAACCTGGGCATCATTCTGAGTGTGACGCCGCGCATTTCGGCCAACAACCAGGTGAACCTGAAGGTTGTGCCTGAGGTGTCGCGCGTTTTCGGCACCGTGACGAAGTTTGTGAACAACGGCCGGTTCGAAGTGGACGAATACGACATCCGCAAGATGGAGACGCGGGTGATGATTCCGAGCGGCAACACGCTGGTTATGGGCGGTTTGGTCCAGGACGATGTGCGCAAGGGCAACACCAAGGTGCCTGTGCTCGGCGACATACCCGTGCTTGGGAATCTATTCCGGAGCGATTCCAAGTCCCGCCAGAAATCCAACCTGATCGTGTTTGTGACGCCGACAATCGTGAACGACATGGACTTCCAGCCGACAAAGTCTGATTACCTCCAGACCCCCGTGCCTGAGAGCGATTCCGTTGAGGATGACTGGTCCAGTTGGTGGGACAGCGGGAAGCCCAAGAACTGGAAAAAGCAGGCCAAGGCGGAGCCTGAGAAGGAATTTGGGAAGGTGGATGTTAACCAACAGGGCAACCGTCCGGAGATTGAACTCAGCAAGGTCCAATAGATGGCCGGCCCAAGGCTCAAAGGAGTAAATATGAGAATGACATTTAAACAAACCGTTGGCTCCGCTGCGGCAGTTGCGGTGCTGGCCTCGGGAGCGCTTCTGCTGAGTGTGGCGGACACACTGGCGCAGAGATCGCCGGTAGG
>CAYNZC010000201.1:2096-3962 GCA_964401575.1 uncultured Verrucomicrobiota bacterium | reverse complement strand
ATGGCCGAGGCGGCGCTCTGCTCGGCGCGCGCGAAGTAACTGTCGTTTTCCGCAAAGGTCAGATCCCCGGGTTCGGCGCGGTCCGCCGGGGCAAACCGGCGAATCACAACGTCGGGATCGCCCACAACCTCTCCGCCAATGATTTTTGCTATTTCAGCTACTGTGTATGCCATAGGTGCGTCGTTTTCGAAGAGGAGCATAGGCGTATCAGGAGAATTTTCAATCTCAGGTTTGTTTTGCTTTGGGGTGCCCGGCGGGTTTAGCTTGGCCCATGCCATTCGTGCGCATCCTGGTTGATGGATACAGCCTGCTGCACAGTTGGCCCGAGCTTGCTCCGGGCCGGCCCAGGCATTCCGAAGCCGCTCGTGACGCTTTGATCCGCATCCTCACCAGCTACATGGACGCTTGCGGCACCCCGGTAACGGTGTTTTTTGATGGCGTGTCCGGCGCCGCTTCGGCGAGCAAGCAGCGTCACAAGCCGGGGGTGGAGGTTTTGTTTTCAAGGGCGGGCAAGACGGCCGATGACTTGATCGAACGGGCTGCGCACCGGTTTGCCGAGTATGGGGAAGTGATGGCAGTGAGCGACGACAACGCGGAGCGCGAGACGGTGCTCGCCCTGGGGGGCACGACCTGCGGTTGCCTGAGCTTCATCCAGCAGGTCGAGAACGCGCTTGGGTCTTTGAAAGATGATATTAAGCAACACAACCAGCGCGAGCGCCGGAAATTCGGCCGCGCCGGGCTGCACTCGAAGGGTTGAAGCATGAGCCAATTCAAAAAACAATTGTTGGTCTGTCTGGCGTTTGTCCTCTTTTGGACCGCGGTCGGAAGCGAGGCGAATGATGAGAACGCCCGCCCGTTCGCGGGCCCCAAGCGTTGGCTGCTGGTCGTCGAGACATCCTCTCCAATGGCGCCGCGAAAGCAGGCGGTGATGGCTTCTCTGGCGGGACTGCTGGAGTCGGAGATGAACGGGCAGCTTGAGCCAGGGGACACAATCGGCGTGTGGACTTTCAACAAGCAACTCGCCGCCGGCAAGCTGCCGCTGCACACATGGCTGCTCGCGGCGCGAAAACGGTCCGCCATGGAAATCCTGACATTCATCGAAGCGCAGAAATTTGAGCATGCACCGAACCCGGGAGTCCTGTCCGAGCCGCTGACGGGGGTTGCGGCCAATTCGCAGTTCCTGACGGTTGTTCTTGTTACTTCGGGTCTGGGCAAAATCAGCGGAACGCCCTTTGACGAGGCGATTAACAAAGCGTGGGCGTCCTGGGACGGAAAAAAATCGCGCAAGCCGATTGTTACCGTGCTGAGAGCCCGGGACGGCGTTTATGTGCAGCACCGAGTCACGCCCGGTGAATTCTCCCCCTTGTTTCCGGCGTTGCCGAAAACTCCGGCGCTCACCAACGCGCCGCGCGAGACGGCAGCGTCTTCCAGCAAAACGGTTGCGTCAAGCCCTGCGCTGTCGCCTGGCACAACTTCGAAGGTTCTGGCACCGCTGATCTTCAAAGGGCCGAACAAGCCGGAAGTGTTCCCAAATGCGCCTCCCCAGACCAACCTTCCAATTCCCGGCAAACCCGTTGTCGAGACCACGAACGTAGAGACCACAAACCTGCCCGCGGCAACGATCACCCAACAGCCGCCGATTCTTGTGCCGCCCGCGCCCGAACCGGTCGAAACCGGACGAGTCGGCGCACCCGCGCCCGCGCCATCGACCGGCATGTCTGTTCAGATTCCAACCCAGGCAACGAGTCTGCAGAACACCAGCGCGCCCCCCCCGATGAATTCCCCCGCAGCCGTACCTGTGCAGACTCCGGAAACTGCCCCGGAGGTTGCACCGCGAGGTATGCCCCGATCGGTGCTTGTTGCGGC
>CAYNZC010000201.1:0-1996 GCA_964401575.1 uncultured Verrucomicrobiota bacterium | reverse complement strand
GGCGGGGCGACCGGTTATTTCCTTTGAGTTTTTTCCCCCGAAGACAGAGGAGGGAGAGCGTGTTCTGTTTGAAAGCACCGTTCCCGCGTTTATTGCCGCCGGGGGCGATTATTGTTCGGTCACCTACGGAGCCGGAGGCAGTACTCGCGAGAAGACGCTGAGAATAGTGGACAGGATCCACCGGGAGCATGCTTTCACCACTGTGGCGCATCTCACCTGCGTCAGTTCTGCCCGTTCAGAAATCAGCCAACTCCTGGATGAGATTCGCAGCCTGGATGTAAAAAACATTCTGGCGCTGCGTGGAGATCCGCCTGGCGGGGGAGAGTTCAGGGCCAGGCCGGACGGTTTCGAGTTTGCCGAAGAACTGGTGCGCTACATTCACGAGCATGGAAGTTTCAGCGTTGGGGTAGCCGGTTTTCCAGAGGGGCACACGGCCTGCAAAGGCGGGAAGCACGAAGATTGGGGACACCTGAAAAGAAAAATAGCGGCGGGCGCAGATTACGTGCTGACACAGTTGTTTTTCGACAACGCGGATTATTTTGAGTTTCGAGACGAAATGACACAGAAGCACGGGGTTGAAATCCCCCTGGTGCCCGGGATTGTTCCGATCCTTAGCGCATCACAGATCCAGAGATTCACGACAATGTGCGGCGCCCGAATTCCCGCGAGGCTTGCGGCGAAGCTTGCCGAGGTGGAGAACGATGACGCGGCGGCGGCCGAACTGGGTATTGATTACGCCACCGCCCAGTGCAAAGAGTTGTTGGAACGGGGCGCGCCCGGAATCCATTTCTACACCTTGAACAAGACCCGCTCGACTTTGGAAGTCATGAAGCGGCTTGGACTTTGCCGGTAGGCGGGCGCTCCGTGCGGCCGCCTACCGGTTTTTTGTGCCGCGCGCGAGTTCCTCGAAGCCCCACCGCAGCATCCGCTCGGTCATCTCCCAGCTCACGCAGGCGTCTGTGATGGAGACTCCGTAAATCAGGTCGGAAAGCTTTTTAGGGATGGGCTGAGTGCCTTCTTTGAGATAACTCTCGATCATGGCTCCGATCAGTGAAGTATTGCCCGCCACGCGCTGCTGTATGATGCTGTGCCATACTTCCTCCTGGCGCGCAGGGATCTTGCCGGAGTTGGCATGGCTGCAATCCACCATGATGGCCGGGGGAAGGCCTGCTGCGAGCAGCCTGGATTCGGCTTCCTGCAGGCTCGGGGCATCGTAGTTTGTTCTGGCCCGTCCGCCGCGCAGGACGATGTGGCCGTCGCGATTGCCCGCCGTGCGTATGATGGCGGTAACGCCGTCCTGGTCTATGCCCAGGAAACTGTGCGACGAACGGGCGGACACCATGGCATCGAGCGCGATTTGCATGCTGCCGTCTGTGCCGTTCTTAAACCCGACCGGCATGGAGAGTCCGCTGGCCATTTCGCGATGTGTCTGGGACTCGGTGGTTCGCGCGCCGATAGCCGCCCAACTCACCAGATCATCAATGTATTGGGGGACGATGGAGTCCAGGAACTCCGTGGCCCCCGGCACTCCCATTCGGGTGAGCTCCAGCATGAGTTTTCGGGCTTTCCTGACACCCGTTTCGATGTCGTAGGTGCCGTCCATGTGAGGATCGTTGATCAGCCCTTTCCAGCCGAGCGTGGTGCGCGGTTTTTCGAAGTAAACGCGCATGATGATTTCCATTTGGGCTGAGAACTCTTTTCTCAGCATTGCCAGTCTCGATCCGTATTCCAGCGCCCCGTTCACATCGTGAATCGAGCAGGGCCCAACTACGACAAGCATTCGGGGATCCTGCCGTCGCAGAATCCGAACGACGTTTTCCCGTGTGGACACCACGAGATCGTTGATTGCCTCGTTGGCGGGAAACTCGGCCTTAAGTTCTCGTGGGGTCAGGAGCCGTTTGGCTTCAGCGACCCGCAAATCTTGTGATGGACGCATCCGGGGTAGTATATCAAATCAAGGTCGTGTGGGAAGAGTGCAGGCAGGCGGAAATCAGGC
>CAYNZC010000200.1:0-4083 GCA_964401575.1 uncultured Verrucomicrobiota bacterium | reverse complement strand
GCACCTCGCGGCCATGCCCCATGATGAACTCGTCGATGGCGTTATCGATGACCTCCTTCAGGAGAATGTAGCAGCCGTCGTCGTAATGCGAGCCGTCTCCCACGCGCCCGATGTACATACCTGTGCGCAGCCGGATATGCTCCAGCGAGGACAACGTCTTGATTTTGCTCTCGTCGTAAACGTGCTTCGTATTCTCTCCCATACTTACGAGAGCGCATTTTAGCAAACGACACCGTGGATGAAACAGAATTTAGACAACAAGGCAGGGGGGAATCGGAGGTTGTGAGACGGCAGCAGCATTGGACTCCGTTTTGGGTCCGTCCAACCAGTACGACATTGCGGCGGAACGGTTATGACTGCACGGTTGAAAAACAATAATGTCCGATGAAAAAGACGCTTGTTGGCTTAATGTTCGCAATGCAGGACGTTGTTGGTCCGTTACCTTCGATTATGCGTTGGAATGGCCTTTATTCTGGCGGCCGGGCCTGTCTGCGGGTGGAGACGGGCAGCTTTGCGCAAAGCGTGCGGCGCGGTTTTTTTTGGCATGCGGGACAGATGCCAAAGAACTGCAGTTCATGATATAGCTGGGCATAACCGTGAGCTGCGGCGACCTCACGTTGGAGAGACTCGCAGTGATCCCCGGAGGGCAGCTCTGCGATGGCGCCGCAGGTGCGGCAAATGAGGAAGTGGAAGTTTTCGCCGGGGACGTTCAGGACGTAGAAGCCGGCTTTGCCGGGCAAGGCGACCCTGCGGATGACCTCGATTTCCTTGAAGAGCATCAGGGAGCGGTAGGCGGTGGTTGCGTCGCATCGACCGTGAACTCCTTCTGCGGAGAGGACCGTGTTCAGGCTGGCCGGCACACGCTGGTTTGCCAGGAACTCTAGCAGCGACTGGCGGACCGGGGTGAGCCTTACGTGCAAATCCCCGCAGACTGCCAGTGCCCAATCCAGTCGTTGAGAGGGGGTTTTCATTGGGGGGCAACAGGGTGCGCGGTTTTGCGTGCCGGGGGAGTGCCCCGGGCCTGTGCCGCGATGTCCGGCACAGCCGTGTGCGCAGGTTGAGTGCGGATGTGCCTCCTGAGCGATTTCGGGCCGTTGGGTGGATTTCATGGCGGGTTCAGTTGCACACGCAGTTGGAAAAACCGTTTTGTGGCGGCAGCCTGGGGCGTTGAGTCGCGCAGGGTTACCGTCTCCGTTGTTCCGTTTGAAATGACAGAGGCGATGTTCGTCAGGGGTTCGCCTGCCCCGTCGGGGCTGTCCGAGCCGTGAACCTCGAATGCCAGGTCCGTGGCATCGGGAGAGCGGACGTAGCGTAACGCGCCGTAATTTGTCCCGTTCACAGAGACAAATGTAACATTTGGGAGGTTGGAGAGAAGTGTTTGATGCGGGTTGTTGCCGAAAGCGTATTCCATGATGTTGATCAGGCCATCGGCGTCCGGGTCGGCTCCGGCAGCGATGATATTGGTAGCGCACACACAAGGCCAGTTTGTGGCAACCCAGTGCTCGAAGGGGCGCAGCGGCAAAACATGGAATGTGAATGGCGTTTCCGGAGACAAAGTATTGGTGGATTGGCCGGCGCGCATTGCGGCAGCCTGGAAGTAAAGCCGGTACACCCCATTGGTTGTAAAACCCCAATTATGATGTTCGTGCCCGCCAACCGCCGGGGTGACCTGATCATTGGCATCAATGCCATCTCTCGAATCCATTTTGATATCGAAGATGCCGAAACTGGAAGATTGCCAAAGGATGAAGTGGCCCGGGCCTTCAATTCGTGTCAGGCGAATGGAAATCGGGTCGTTGAAAGTTCCCGGGGTCAATCGTTCCGCGGAGATACCCACGTAAGGCAAGCCGGGGTAGGGGCTCTGCGGCAGGATCCAGATGGGGTCGCCTTCGTTGCCGAAAGGAGTGCCGCCTGGCAGGGTGAATTGGGCGCCTTCGGAAGCGACGACGACGCACTGGTTGCTGGCGTAAAGCATGCCGCCGTGGGTGTCGTCAGCAGCCATCAGGCTGAGCGTTTGGGTATCGTCGTTCCAAACGGCGGCCAGCACATCCACGTGTTCTTCTGTGAAGAGATGGCATTGAGCGTGCAACCGGCAAATGCCGACGCAGGTTAAATGCGCGGCAGCTAAGAGACCGAGAATTTTGATCATTGGATGTTTAAGGGTTTCGGGGGCGGACGGGCTTACTCGAGCAGGAGGCGGAAGAAGCCGGACTGTTGCGCGTTTGCAGGGGTAATCGAAAGCTCGGACCCGGTTCCGTGCAACGGATCGCCGTGATTGATCCAATCGCCCCGGGTCATATCTTCCCGGTGCTGGACAATGTAGTTTACGCCGAGAACGGACGGCCATTTCAGGAGCAGACCGGTCGGGCCTGAGGAAAGGTGCAGCTTTGGCGCTTCTCCGAGAACCTTTAAGGTGCAGGTGGCGGGCTCGCTGGTGGTGAATTGGCCGGTGGCGGCGAGTGTGCCCGACGCATCAAAGACAAGCTCGTAAATGCCCGGTGCGCTAAACGCCCAGTTCACGTGGCGATGTTCCCCTGTCGCCAGCACAACATCATCAGCAGGGGAGACGCCGTCCCGCGAGTTGAGGAGCACGGCAGGAAAGCCGAGAGCGCTGACTTCGTACAAAGCGAAGTGCCCCGGCCCGGCGATGGATTTTAGTGTCAACCTCACCTGGTTATTGGTGAACATGCCGGCGGGCAATTCCTCCGTGTCCAGGCCCAGGAACAGCAGCGCGGGATTCTCCACCTGTGGGAGAATGTAAGCTGGTGCGCCCGGTTCGCCGAGGAAACCAAACGCCTGGCCCGGGGGTATGAGGGTGCCGGCTGCCGGCCCGACCAGCAGCACGACTTCGTCCGGCGCGTATTCCGCCGGGGGCAAATCCTGGTGACGTCCGATGTGCAAATGCCAATTTCCATCTTCATAGCCGATGCCAAAATCCGTGTGGCCTCTGGACAAGGCAACCTGGGACGGGGCCTGGAGAGCCGCGCCCAGAAAAGCCGCGAGACAGATGGCGGCCGGGGCAGGCATGGTTGAGAGAAGCGATTTTGTCATGATGCCGTGGTTTGGTTTGCGTTGAGGAAGAAGCCTGTGTTCAAACTACTGGGGTGGTTTTGCGAAATTGACCCTGTTCGCGATGAGTTTCTGGAGCTTATCGGCCCGGATCATCTCGACATGAGCATCGGCGAAGAGGTAATTGGCGGAAGTGCCGTGGCGCGAGGGCTGAATATCCGCAGTGACAGCGCTCCAGCCGAGATGCCAGTTGCGCGAGTGGGTGTGGTCGTTGAAAAGGCCGACGCCGGCGGAATCGGAAATCTCGAAAGTGGTCATGGTGAGCGACGGGCTGCGGAGCGTGCTCAGCCTTCGGAACGATTCGGTGGATCTTCCGAAGGGATCGGTGAGATCCACGGCGGTGTATTCGTTGAGAGTGTAACTTGAGGCGCGGGCTGCCAGGCGCAGCTCGCGTTTCGGATCCGAACCGCAAATGCGAATGCGGTCAACGCTTGCGAGGTGCCCTGACAACAGATAGATCCACGAGTTATTTGTGCCGCTGCCGTGAGTGGTTGTGGGAAGCCAGCCATCGTTGTCATCGGCATACATGTGCATGGCGAGGCCGATCTGGCGGAGATTGTTCATGCACGATGCCTGTTTTCCCCTTTCTTTTGCCCGCGCCAGGCCTGGCAGAAGCATTCCGGCCAGGATCCCGATGATCGCAATGACCACCAGCAACTCAATGAGCGTGAACGCGCGGCGGCGTTTGCAGAGACCTACAAAATTCATATACCAAAACTGGATGCTGTTTTCGCTCCAGCGCATGGTGGAGTCGGTTTGCAGCGAACCTTAAAAAAAACGAATAAACAAATTTTTGCCGGGGAAACCTGTGCGGATGACACATCTGCACACGCCGGCAAAGGACCGGAAGGGATCAGGCCGGGGTCAACGGGGGTCCACAACTGGGAGGGAGGGAGAAATGAGCCCGGACGATCAAGATCGTTGGGATCGGGAACGAGGTTTGCTGTGCCGAACCATCAAGTCGTGATGGCGTAACCATCCAGAGAGGCGAGTCCACCTGCCCGGTCAGGAGCA
>CAYNZC010000199.1:0-4177 GCA_964401575.1 uncultured Verrucomicrobiota bacterium | reverse complement strand
GGAGGTGGCGTGATTATCCCCAGCTCCACCAACGGCTATCCTGTGACCAGCGTCGGTCGGATGGCATTCCAAAACAACGGCACTATCACAAGTGTCATCATCCCGAGCGGCGTTTCGAACATCGATGTCCAAGCGTTCTACTCCTGCAGTGGATTGACAAACGTGTCCGTGCCAGACACCCTCCTGTCCATTGGGAACTATGCTTTCTTTGGATGCGCAAGCCTCACCGATTTGGACTTCCCAAGCAGTCTCTTGAGCATCGGCAATTACGTCTGCCAAGGATGCAACAGTCTGACAAGCATTACAATCCCCGACAGCGTTACCAATATGGGGGGCGCGGTGTTCTTTTCTTGCAACGGCCTCACCAACGTCACGATTGGCAATGGGCTCGGCGTCCTCCAGTTTCAGGCCTTCTCGTGGTGCCGCAATCTCGCCAGCGTTACCATCGGAAACGGCGTAAGCTGGATTGGACATGAAGCGTTTCAATACTGCGGCAAGCTGACCAACGTGACTATTGGCGGCAGCGTCGCGGTCATCGATACCCACGCATTTGAAGGCTGCGGGAACCTGAACAATCTCACGCTGCCCAATACCACATCGGTCATAAACACAAATGCATTCTCAGGTTGCTTTAGCCTGCAGAACATTACGCTCCCTGATGCCGTCACCAATGTCGCGGATTATGCGTTCTCGGGTTGTAGCGGCATGACCAATGTCTCATTTGGCTCCGGGCTCGTGAACATTGGCTACAATGCATTTCAAGGCTGCGCTGGCCTTACCGCAGTCACGATTCCAAGCAGCGTGACCGATATCGGTGTAGAGGCGTTTTATGGATGTAGCAGCCTTAACGCAATTAATGTGGAACACGACAATGAGATTTATAGCAGCGTTGACGGCGTTCTGCTGGACAAATCCCAGACTACCCTTATTGAATTTCCAGGAGGTAAGACTGGCAGCTATACGACCCCCGAAACTGTCAGGAACGTTGCCACCTACGCGTTCTTGAACTGCAAATTGACTACCGCCACTATCAGCAGCAACGTCAGCAGTATTGGGCCTTACGCATTCTATCAATGCACCAATTTGACCAGCGTCAGCATTGCTGGCAGCGTATCGAATTTGGACCATACATTCATGTCCTGCAGCAGCTTGACCAACGCTGCGCTTTCACCAACGATTACGAACATTGGACACTCTGTTTTCAATTCGTGCTCCAGGCTGACAGGCATTACGCTTCCAACGAGCCTATTAGGCATAGGAACCTCGGCTTTTCAATACTGTGCGAGCCTAGGCACCATAGCGATACCCCGATACGTCAAAAGCATCGCAACCGGTGCATTCATGGGCTGCACAAACCTGCAAGCGATAACAGTGGACGCGGCTAATCAAAGCTATAGTTGCAGCGCCGACGGCGTTTTGTTTGATAAACTACAAACGACCCTCATACAATTCCCGCCAGGACAGTTTCTGGGCAGCTACACAATACAGGACAGCGTCACAAACATAGCAACTTATGCCTTTTTTTACAGTGTGGGTCTGACCGATATCATTATTGGGAAGAACGTCAGGATTATCGGGAGCTACGCCTTTCAGAACTGTCTCGCGTTGCGCACGATTGCAATGTCAAGCAGCGTGACCAATATAGGCAGCTTCGCATTCGCCAATTGTCAATCTCTCGACAGCGTTAATATCAGCACCAACGTCAGAACCATCGGGATGTATGCGTTTCGTAACTGCAGTAGCCTGAGGTCAGCAATCATTCCAGCAACGATCACGAGTCTCGTTAACTCGGTTTTTAATTCCTGCACGAATCTCACGTCGGTGTATTTCAGAGGAAATGCCCCTTCAACTGATTCGTCAGTATTCAGCGGTGACAGCAACGTCAAAATCTATTATTTGCCGGGCACCACTGGTTGGAGTTCGACGTTTGCTGGATTCCCAACATCGATGTGGAGGCCAAACGCAGAAGCGAATGACAACAGTTTTGGAGTCCATAGTGGTGGCTTTGGATTCAATATAAACTGGGCTGCCGGAAGGATCGTCGTAATCCAGACGTGCACCAACCCCGCGATCAACGTCTGGGAATCGCTCCAGACCAACACGCTGGTCGCTGACACTTTATACTTCAGCGATGCGCAATGGACTAATTACAGCAGACGCTTTTACCGCATCCGATCACCCTAAATTGTTCCAGTGAGCATGGATCTACCGGAGCGTTACTTTGCGCAGCGAGGAAAGGGGTCAATAGTTTGGTTTCCGCCGTTTCCAACCGCCGCGCTCAGGGATGGTGTTCGCCCAGTTTGCCCTCCATCCGCTCGAGCATCCGCGCTTTGAACTCCGGACTGCCCAAACACCAGCCACGGCGGAATGGCACCAACGCTTCCTCGTCGGATTGTTCCGCGCGCCGGGCTTCCATCCGCATTTCGAACTCCTGCCGCCCCAACGGTGTGTCCTGCTGGATGCCGTGCTCGCCCAACAACCGGTCCACCCGCAGCCACTCGGGCCGATGCTGCGGCGCGGCAAGGTATAGACCAAAGCTGCTCCACGGATATGCCATCAACCGATCCTCAGTCTTGAGCAATCCGGCGCGCACAGGGTTGAGGTGAACGTAATCGCAGGCGCTCTTGAGGTAGCCGGTGCCGCTGCCCTAGATCAGGAAAGATTTGTAACGCCCACTGAACACGTGTCCGAAGAGCGGACCCCTTGTCGCAGTGAAGTTCAAATTGACCGTGTGACCGCGCAGCCTACAATCCGCTCAAACTATGAAGCCATTCAAGGACCGTGGGTTTTACATGGGCCAGCGCCTGGCCGTGCCGTTTCTTTTGGGAATGGCGCTTTCGGGAACCATGCTTCTCGCGAATCGCGCCCGGGCGCAAACAACGAACATATCCGGGATGCGCGAAATGCGCGTGGCGTGCCTGGAGAGTTTGATTAATGCCGGGGCGCGCCTGGATGAACTGCATGTCTTTGTGGGGCAGCAGGCCGAACGCGAACGTGCCGCCTCCAGCCGTGTATTTGAACTTCAACAAAACGCGGCCTCGGCCAGGCGGCGCGGGCTGGAACTGCGGGAAAACATTCGCCAATGCACAAACCGCCTTGCCCGCGCGCGCCAAGCTGTCGAGCAGGCGACAACCAGTCATCGCACGGCTCTGAATTCAATGCCCGGCGGCGAAGACTGGGCGAAGGATGGCTCAGCGGCGCTCAGCGAGCTTCGCCGGGCCGCCGACGCGGCGCCGCAGGACTTGTGGAAATACAAACGTTACAAGGAAATCGAGGCGGAGTTCAAAGATGCGCTCCGGCAGTGGCGAGCGGCGAAACGGTCCATGGAGCAGGCCAGCTTCGACCTGGAGATGCGCGCGCCGGGAGCCGCTTTCGAGCGCACTGCGGGACAAGTCGAGGCGGCGTCCAAAGAATTGGGAGATCTCGAGCGCCAGTTGACGGAGCGCCAGGCTGAGCTGGACAAGCTCTCCAGCCAGAGCGCCCAGTGGGGCGCCGCCATCCGAACCTTGCGCGACGAGGAGGCCGCGTCACGAGACCACCTGGCTGCGGTCCGTTTCAAGTTTCATCTCGTGGACCTCAGGTTTGCCGCCTGGCGCTTAAAGTTCGCCGGCATTGATGAGGACGGCGCGGAGATGCTGCCCGACGCCCTTGAGGAGTCCCTGGACGACGAGCCCGCCTTAGACCCTGGAATGGTCACGCCGCTCTCCGGAAGAAGGGTGGGCAGCGACAGCGCAACATTCCCCGCCGGCATGGCAGGCGAGCCCGGAAAGGAAGGAGAAACGATCGAGAAAGGCGACCCTGCCTTCCAGAAACTGCTGGCCAGGATTATTACCGCGCAAGCACGCCTCCGCTTCCTTTCCGGCATTCTCGAAAAAGAGTTCTCTTCCGTCCAGGCCGCCATCGGTTCGCTGGAACAAATCGAGGAACAGGCGCGCGAATTGACCGATGCCACCGCGCGATTGGCCGCCGACCTGGAGAGCTTGCGCCGGTCTCACGAAGCCGGGCAGCAAACCCTCACCACGGGGACCGACACGCTCGCCCTGGTGAAAAAGCGATTTGCCGCGGACCGCAGTGCTATTACCCGTTTGCTGGACACCGCCACGGAACAAACGGCGGCTCTTGCCAGGCAACTGGAGCAGTGAACATCGGGCGATCCTGAACGGCCGCCGCGATCACT
>CAYNZC010000198.1:0-4226 GCA_964401575.1 uncultured Verrucomicrobiota bacterium | reverse complement strand
AAGGGGACATTTTCGCCTGAGTTATTAAGGGGACATTTTAAACGAGTTTTGACAGTATGGCAGATGCTGATGGACACCAAGTGCGCGTCGTCATATGCTCAGCACATATGAAGCGTTTGCCCCATCGAATATCTCTGGTGGCGCAGACTGCCGCCGTGCTGACGGAGGAAATTGAGTCGGGACGATGGATTAGCTGGCTTCCTGGTGAGCATGAATTGAGCGCGCAAATGCAGGTCAGCCGCAAGACGGTTCGCGCGGCGCTGAAGCAGTTGCTCCGTCAGGGTGTGATTTGCTGCAGCAGGGGGCGGCGCACCCAGATTGTCAAGAAGCACGCCGCGCGCAATACGCCGGCAAGCACCCGTGTAGTTATGTTGTTACCCGGACCGCTGCAGTCTCTCAACCCGCTTGCGGTGTTTCTGGTGGACCAGTTGCGCGAGCATCTGACAAAGGCGGGTTATCCGTTGGAAATACAGACGAGCCGCGTGCCATATCGCGCCCGTGGAACGGATTGGCTGGAGGCTTTGGCTGAAGCGCTGCGACCAACCGGTTGGGTGTTGTTCCAGTCCACCGAGCCGATGCAGCGCTGGTTTGCGACCCGAAGGCTGCCCTGTGTGCTAGTCGGGTCGCGCTACGAAGGAGTTGATCTGCCCTCGGTGGACCGGGATTTTGCCGCTGCCGGCCAGCACGCGGTTAATCAGTTTGTCGCGCGCGGGCATAAGCGATTGGCGTTGCTGACACCGGTTCCCGCTGCGGCCGGGGACACGGCCACTGTAGAGGCCTTTCGCGCGGCCATCGCCCAGACAGGCGGCGATGTGACTGGCATCGTGCAGGAGCATGATGGCCAGGTTGCGAACCTTTGCGCGCGGGTTGACCGTTTGATGGCACAATCGCAACCGCCCACCGCATTCCTGGTATCACGAGCGCGCCACGTGCTGACCGTGTTGGGCCATTTGTTGAGCCGTGGTGTCCGCGTGCCCCGGGATGTCGCGCTGATCTCGCGCGATGACGATTCCTTCCTTGACGCGGTCGTTCCCAGCGTGGCCCGATACTCCCATAGCGAAGAGTTGTTTGCTTCGAGAATCTCACGGGCAGTGTTGGAAGCCGTGCAGGGGGAGGTGCGCGCCAAGGATTACAGGATCATGCCCCAATTCATCAAGGGGCGAACGCTTGGCTGACTTGTCCCCCACGGATACACCCAACAAGTGCTTGGCCCCAGCTGCCAATGGCGCAGATTAGCAGTCGAGTATGAAACAAATGAAACACATTTTTTCGCTGCTTCTTTTTTTCATCCGCATTTCCTGTCTTGGAGGTGACATTGAATGGCAAGAAGCCGGATTTACAGCGAAAACCCCGATCAAGCATGGCGTGCCCGCTTTTGATGGCGCCCTGGTTGATTACAAGCGGGATGGGAAAACGGTTTTGAAAGTCAGCATTGGCGAGCCGGTCGTGGTGGACATTGCGAAGAAGCCGGAGGGGTGGGGGTTCTTCCAGTTTCCCAGTATTCGCACAAGTAACGATGGTAAGTTGTTAGTTGCCAGTTGGAGCATGGCCCACGATTCCGTCAAAAGTTATGGAAAAGGCGGGGCCGGCGTGGCGGTTTCGAAGGACGGGGGCAGGACATGGAAACCGCGTTCTCGGGAGAACATTACCGGCGGCGGCATCCTCCTTCCTAATGGCGATAGGATTCAAGTCAGCACTCCCAAGGCGCTGGAAGCCGTAAAACTCCAACTCCCCGCTCCTTTGGACTCCAGGAAAGAAAACTATGGTCGCCAATTTGTTCTCTATAAAATGAAGGACCTGCCGGAGCAGCTCCAAGGTGTTTATCTGAGCCGCATGGCCAAAGGGAGTGATTCATGGCGGATGGAGCATGCTGTTCTCAACGATCCCAAGGCGGTCCGTTACTCGGATAATGGCTGGCTTCCCGTCGTCTGGTGGGGTGACATTCGGGTTGCGCCAGACGGTTCCATTGTCGCGGGCATGTACCCCGATTTCCACACGGACGAAAGCAACAAAGTCCCTCCTTCCGGAGCAGGCTTCTACCGCTCGACTGATGGCGGGCGCACATGGGCGGTTCGCGGGAGGATACCATACGCGTTCGACCCGGAAGTGGACCCCAACGGGGGGAAGCGCCTTGCTTTCGGTTTTACCGAGCCCGCTTTTGAAATCCTTCCCGGCGGCGTCTGGTTGTGCGTCCTGAGGACGACGGACGGGATGGGAAACAGTCCGATGTACCGGTCAACTTCCGAGGACGGTGGCGTGACATGGACAAAACCCGTCGCTTTCACCCGGTCTGGCGTTCTGCCCAAGCTTCTTCAACTGGAGAACGGCGTGGTCGTCCTCGCATCGGGACGTCCGGGGATGCAGCTTCGCTTGTCAACGGACGGCAAGGGCGGGCAATGGACGGACCCTTTCGACATCCTCCCCTTCGAGAATATCAAAGACCAGGTGTCCTGCGGATACCCGAACCTTCTGGCAACAGGGCGCGACAAATTCCTACTGATCTACTCCGATTTCAAACATATCAACAAGGACGGCGAGGTTCGCAAGGCGATCAAGGTTAGAGAGATTGTCGTGACGGTCGAGTAAGCTCCTTTTGTCCAATTCCAAGTAATAATGACAAGTTCAAAGCAACCTTCCAATATTTTGACGGCAATGCCCCCTCACCATCACTCTCCCATGAAGAAAATAACATCCAGGAGTTCAGGCTTGTTTGCCCCGCTCACCCTCATATTGGGGGTCCTGCTGCTTGCAAGCTGCCAGACTTACGGCGCAAAGACTTTGTACTTTGAGGATTTCCAAACCTACAGCACAGCAAATCCCTGCCCCAATCCGCTCATATCGGGAAGTCCAGCGGGGGGGCAGTGGTACTATGTTGACCCCGCGCCTCCCGTGGTCGCCGGTGAGCACTTCACCCCCACCTCATCGAACATCGGAGGATCGAGGGGCTGGGCATCCTCCGCCGCCAATGGTTGCATTACCAACGCCATCAGCCTTGCCGCCCTCCGACCCGGCACCTCACATAACTTCCGTCTTTCCTTTGTGGCTGCGGGCAATAACGCCACCGTAGCGAATGCCTGCACCTTCAACTATCATATCTCCAGCTCCTCCGGCTCCTTGATTTTCGTTTCCGGACGGAATCTGGACGGCAGCCAGACCTTCACAGGTTTGTCCGGCACCGGTAGTGCAAAAGGCGGCTCTGCCAAGAGTGCTAACCGCACCTTCGAATTTGTGTTCCAAGGGGAGGGACTTACCTCTGCGGATACCATCAATTTCTCCATAACCCGCGTTTCGGGCGTTCCAGTCTCCAACCATCTTTTGCTGGACGACGTGCGCCTCGAGTCGCTGGATGACATTCCGTTTGCAGTGGAATCCGCAAAAGCCATGTTGACCCTCCAACATGTTCGTGTGTTCTTCACGCACGATATTGGCCCGGAGGCGGCAATCAATGCCGCCAATTATTCGCTTTCAGGCGGAGCGTCCGTCCAGAGCGCCGCACTCCTGAGTTCCGGCGCATATACGAACCCCAGCGCAGTCGAGCTTACCACCACGGCGCTGACACCCGGTGCCCAATACAGCTTGCAGGTCAATGGCGTCACCGACTTGAGCGGGAATGTCGTTTCCAGCGCTCCCGTTAACTTCACCGCGCCCACGACCCCCGTCGCAAGAACCTTGTACTTGGATAATTTCCAAAGCTACTCCACACGGAATCCCGCCTCAAATCCCCTCTGGGACGGCCCAGCGGGAGGGCAGTGGTATTTTGTTGACCCCGAGTCTCCCTTAACCGCCGGTGACCACATCACCACTCCCTCGGGAAACATCGAGAATTCGCGTGGCTGGGCGTCAGCAGTCGCCAATGCCCGCCTCACCAATGCCATCAGCCTTGCCGCGCTCCGGCCCGGCGCCTCTCACACCTTCCGTCTTTCCTTTGTGGCCGCGTGCGTTAGCACCCCCGTGGCGAATGCCTGCGTCTTCGATTACGAAATCTCCAGCTCTTCCGGTTCTTTGACTTTTGTCTCCGGGAGGAATCTGGATGAGAGCCAGACCTTCGCAGGTTTGTCCGGCACCGGTCGCGCCATAGGCGGCACTGTCAAAGGTCTTAACCGCACTTTCGAGTTTGTGTTCCAAGGGGAAGGACTCACCACTGGGGATACGATCAACTTCTCCATAACCCGCGTTATCGGCGCGCCGGTTGCTGCCGTCACTTTTCTGCTGGACGACGTGCGCCT
>CAYNZC010000197.1:0-4228 GCA_964401575.1 uncultured Verrucomicrobiota bacterium | reverse complement strand
CATTGCACAGAATAGACTCTGGGCCTTTAGTATTGCCGAATGTTGGGATGTGAACCTAATGTCTTGAGGATCAGTGCATGAGAAATCGGTTGGTTTCGAATAGTGAGGGGCCAAGGCGTGGCAACTGACGCTCCAGGATTGATTAAGAAGTATTGGCGCAAGCCAAGACGACACATATGGGTTGTCCTTGTGTGTTCGGTCGCTATTGCATTCGTTTGTGCTCTGATCGCGCAAAATGATAAGCCTGTTTACGCCGGTCGCCCGCTAGCTTCCTGGGTTGAGGATCTTGCAGATCACGACCAGGCCACGTTTGAGCAGGCAGTCGAGGCTGTCGAACATATAGGCACCAAGAGCATTCCTTTTCTGATCAAGTGGGTTTCCTATGAGCCTCCAAAGTGGTATGCCGCCAGTGACGAACTCTCTTTGTTAGGTAGGAGCCTGGTGAGGGTCACCGAATCTAAATGCATTCACTCGATGAGACGGTCTTTAGGATCGATTACTGCGTTCGAGGTTTTGGGCACCAACGCAGCTATTGCCGCCCCAAAACTTTCAGCGATAATGACCGACACTTCGCGTCACAACGCCGCAACAACGGCTCTCATTTGTATGAGCTACCTCGGCACTACAGCGTGGCCTGCAATGACAGCCGCCCTGGAAAACACGAACTACCCTTACCGAGATAGTATCGCATACTATATCGGGATCAATATGGCCCCAGACGTGGGCACCAACGTCTGTCTTGCTGCGCTCAGGAATGCGATGGACGATCCTGATCCCGCGGTTCGAGAGACGGCAGCGCGTATCACTCGGCGCCTCTCACGTTCGCCTTCTGCCAATGAATCACCCCAATGAGGTATGAGAGTCTAGAAAACAAGAACGACTCTCAGACCTCCCGTAAACGCCGCCCCTGCCGAAAAATCGGTGATGCGCAACCTGAGTTTGTCTCTCGATATCAAAACTCACAAACGTAAGGGAGTGTTTCAGGACTCGTGAAGCGAAGTCGCACGACGGTTGTGGTGCTGTGGGTGGCGACGGGCCCCAAATATATTCATTTTCGGTTTTCCGGATTTGCGGCGGAAAGACGTGAATGCCCGAGCCACAACGCAAACAGTGGTTTTCTACCAACAGTAACGAATGGGCAAGGCAGCGCCGGAGGTTGTTGACCAAAAACGGGGGTGAGGCCACCCCCGCACCTGGGATTGGGGCGGGAATGGCCTCATTCCCGTCGGCACCTCAACAAAGCACCCGCGCAATCACACCCGCCACGCACCAAACGGGGGTGAGGCCACCCCCGACTCCTATTCCGCCGGACCTGCCCGCTTCGAGAGGATGAATCCCTCTCGTCCGCACGATCGAATACATGACATCCAAAACCTTCCGGCCCTTGAAAATGCTCCCGATTCGATCGAAGATCAAAGCATGTTGACCAGAGATTTGCGCGTTGTTTATTTCCGCTTCTGCCTGTTGCTGGCGCTGGTTGCATTCGGTCTTGCGCCCGCCGGCGAGTTTCGCTTTGCGTGGCTGACAGATACGCATGTGGGAAGCGAAGCTGCGGCGGAGGATCTCCGCGCGTCGGTTCGGGACATCAACTCGATGGGAGACATCCGCTTTGTGTTGGTCTCCGGTGATGTGACGGAGTATGGCACCCGGGAGCAGCTCAAGCTGGCGCATCAGATTCTCAGCGAGTTGAAGGCGCCGTCCTACGCTATTCCCGGGAATCACGACACCAAGTGGTCCGAATCCGGCGCGACGGATTTTGCGCGAATCTGGCCGGCGGACCGGTTCCTGTTCAGGCATGGCGGTTATCACTTCATTGGCCTGCATCAGGGTCCGCTGATGAAGATGGGCGACGGTCATTGGGCGCCGCAGGATGTCCGGTGGCTCGAGCAAGCGCTCGGTAGGCTGGGGCCGGAGAGCCCGATTATTTTCGTGACGCATTACCCGGTTGATAACGGCATTGCGAATTGGTACGTGGTCCTGGATCTGCTGAAGAAGCATAACGTGCAGGCGGTCCTTTGCGGCCACGGCCACGGCAACCGGGAGTATGACTTCGAAGGCGTGCCGGGCATCATGGGCCGCTCGAACCTGCGCGCGGCGCAGGCGGTGGGCGGATACAACATAGTGACCGTAGCGAATGGCGAGATGACCTGTTCCGAGCGCAGGCCCGGCGGCAGGACACTTGCTCCCTGGCACAAGCTGAAACTCGCAAAGCACAACTTTGGTTCAGACACCAACACCTATCCGCGGCCGGATGACTCGGTAAATGCGCGGTATCCCGGGGTCAGGCCCAGGTGGGTGGCGGACACGGGCTTCACCATTGCTGGCACACCGGCGGTTGCGGGCGGGCTTGCGATCGTGGGCGATGCGTCCGGCACATTGCGCGCCCTGGCTCTCGAAGACGGGAAGTCCGCATGGACCTTTAAGGCGAAGAATGCCATCTACTCGACCCCGGACGTCTCGGGCGACCTGGTGGTGGTGGCGTCTGCGGATGGATCCATCTACTGCAGGAATGCCGCTACCGGCGGGCATGTTTGGACCCATAAAACCGACCGACCGATCGTCGCCTCACCCGCCATCGGGGGCGGCAGGGTTTTTATTGGATCGAGCGAGGGCAAATTCCGCGCGCTGGACCTGCGAACGGGCAAACAGCTCTGGCAGTTCGATGGGCTCGGGAACTTTGTGGAAACCCGGCCGCTGCTTTACGGGGGAAAAGTAATTTTTGGAGCGTGGGACGAGCATTTGTATGCCCTGGATGCGGGGACGGGCGCGCTGCTGTGGAAGTGGCGCGGGGACAAGCCGGGCGCGCTGCTATCGCCCGCGGCGTGCTGGCCTGTGGCGGCGAACGGGAAGGTTTTTGTGGTGGCTCCGGACCGCAAGATGACCGCCATCGACCTTGCCACTGGCGGGCAGGTGTGGCGCACCGGGGATTACGTTGTGCGCGAATCCATCGGCCTCTCGGTGGATTCGCAGCGGTTCTATGTGCGGGCAATGAATGATTTCGTTTATGCGTTTGCCACGGGGCCGGACCAGCCGCAGAAACTTTGGGAGCGCAACGCGCAGTTCGGGTATGACATCAACTCGGCAATGCTCGTTGAAAAGGATGGCGTATTGTTCTACGGAACGAAGAACGCCCTGCTGCTGGCTTTCGACGCCTCCAATGGACAAATCCTGTGGCAGCACAAGTTCGGCTCCGGGATTGTGAACACGCTTGTGCCCTTGAGCCGGAACGAGGTGTTGCTTACGGATTTCGACGGCAACATCGCCGTAATCGAGAACCGGGCGCGGCTCCAGCCGCCGTTGTGAGGCGACAAATTGCTTTCGCGTCCGGTTTTTTAATGGTACATACGCGGCATGCCAGCGACGTTGAAGATAGGTTTTATTGGCGCGGGCAAAATGGCCGCCGCGCTCGCCAAGGGTTTTGTCACTGCGGGATTGTCCGCCCCCGGCGACATTATGGCCAGCGATCCCGCCGAAGGATCCCGCAATGATTTTGTGACCGCCACGGGCGCGAACGCCACCGCCTCGACCCCGGAGGTGTTGCGCTCGCGCGACATCATTTTCCTGTGTGTCAAACCGGGCCACATGCCCGGCGTTCTGAAGGAGATCTCGGGGCAGATCAGCAAGTCGAGGCACCTGCTCATCTCGATCGCGGCGGGCGTCAGCCTCGGCAGCATCGAGTCGGCCCTGCCGGACGGCGCGCGCGTGATCCGCGTGATGCCCAACACACCCGCCCTCGTCGGGGCATCGGCCTCCGCGCTCGCCGCGGGAAAAGCGGCCCGGGCTGCTGACATGGAGATTGCAACGAAACTTTTTTCGGCGGTCGGGATCGCCTGCGCGGTGCCCGAGGCGATGCTCGACGCGGTCACGGGGTTGAGCGGCAGCGGGCCGGCCTACGTGTATATGTTTATAGAAGCGCTGAGCGACGGGGGTGTCTCGTGCGGTCTGCCGCGGGACCTGGCCACCCGGCTTGCGGCCCAAACGGTCCTGGGCGCCGCGCGCATGGTGCTGCAAACGGGGATGCACCCGGGCGCGCTCAAAGATATGGTGACGAGTCCCGGCGGCACGACCATCCAGGGGCTGCACGAGCTGGAACAGGGCCGGTTCCGCGGCACGGTGATCACCGCGGTGCGCGCGGCGTCTGAAAAATCCAGGCAACTCGGCCAAAAGGCCGCCACGACCGCATGAACTTCCCGCCGCCCACAGAGAAACAGGCGCGCATTATCTGGCA
>CAYNZC010000196.1:0-4330 GCA_964401575.1 uncultured Verrucomicrobiota bacterium | reverse complement strand
TACAGGACCAATCCTGCCTGCGGCGGGGTTGAAGCATGGCGGACCGGTGGATGGGCGCAGTGAAGAGCCGACCGCATTGCATCCGGTCAATAACCAAATCGGGGGTGGGAGCGAGGTTTTCTACCAACAGTACTAAACCGGAGGGATGCATGTTGTTACATTGCGATTGATGGGCTTGTCTGTGCCGGGGTTGAAACATGACGGACCGATGGAGCGGCGCGGCGTTTTCTACGGGACTCCATCGAGAAGTGGTCTCGATGGTTGTTTGGAAACCGGCAAAGGGCCTTGCGCAACTCTGGAGGCGGTTGGAACGAGAGCTGGAACCTGAAGTGGACCCCAATGTTCGAACCACTGGGCGCGTTTTTTAAGCTAGTATTTTTCGAGGCTGCTCCGGTCTCTGTTGGTTGTTCGTTTCCTCGCGCCTTAGTCATTTTGGAAAGAGAGAACGACGTGGCGTAAACCAGCGCCGCTCTCCCTCTCCGTTTTTCTTGGGTTCCTATTTTTACCGCCATCGGCGGTCTGTTTTCAAGTTCCGTTTCAGAACTCTTCGGGCAAGCTGCTTTGAGTTTGAGCCCCAGATCTCGTTGCCGAGGGTTCGTTGCCCGCGCACCCTGCTCGCATCGATTCCCAGTTCGCGGGTTGGCCGCCAAACTCCGGCGCCTCCCTATACCAGCGCGCCGGCGTGGCGTTGCCCAGCGCTTGATGGGGGCGCTCTTCACTGTAGCTCCCGAACCAGCGCCTGAGTCCTCGACCGGCCGCCAGTCCATCGCCGTAATCGTTGAGGTAGATATCCTCATACTTCACGCTGCGCCAGAGTCGCTCGATGAACCGGTTGTCCACCCAACGACCACGACCATCCATGCTCACTTCCACTGCAGCCGATTGCACCGCATCGATGAATCCCGGACTGGTGAACTGCGGCCCCTGATCGGTGTTGGAAATCAAAGGCGCACAGCCCGCGTGCTCCAGAGCTCTTTCCCAGGCCCGAATGCAAAACTCCGCTTCCATCGTGTTGCTCAACTCCCACGCTAACACATACCGGCTCCACCAATCCATCACCGCCACCAGATACATAAACCCATAGGCCATCGGCACATACGTTATGTCCGCGCACCAGACCTGGTTGGGACCGCTGACCTCCAAATCCCTCAGCAGATACGGGAAGATCTGGTGCGCTTCGCCCGGACCCTGGACCTTGCGTCGAGGGTAAATCGCCTCGATCCCCATCAACTCCAAGAGCCGTCTCACCCGCTTGCGATTGACCGGGTGACCACTTTGGTTGAGCAGCACCGTCAGCCGCCGACTCCCATACACCGGATGCTCTAAATGCCATTCGTCCAGCAAACGCATCAGCACCAGGTTCTCCTCGCTTTCCGGGCACGGCTGGTAATAGTAAGCCCCGCGGCTGATGTCCAACAGTTCGCATTGGTGACGAATGCTCGGTTGCTCCAGTTCCTCGATCAGTTCTCGTCGCGTAGCGACAGGCCCAATTGCCTGGACTTTTTTTAAGCCAGTCCAGATCGACCGTCAGTTGCCCGATCTTTTGATGCAACTGCGCGATCACCTTCTCGCTGTCCTCCGGGACCGGGTTGCCTCGTTCGAATAACTCGTGCATCCGTTCCCGCAATGTCGTTTTCCACTGCCCAACCAGCAGCGGATGCACCTGGTTCTCACGCGCAATCTGCGTCGTCGTCTTCATCCCGATCAACGCCTCCAAGCCCACTTTGGCTTTAAAGGCACCACTATACTGTTTGCGTTTTCGTTTCATCGATCTGCTCTTTCTCACATCGAGCAGACCTCGAAAAGTCTAACTTAAGGGGTGGTCCAAATTTTGGGGTCCATTTCAGTCGACCCGATCACCGGAATTAACTTCGGACATTTGATGCTGATTGTGGGGATTTTTGAGCTTGTGGTTGCAGCCATTTGTCTTTTCGGTAATGCGCAGCAATTGTCGGCGGCGCTTATCGCCTGGCTTGCGACGAATTTTGTGGTGTATCGCTGCGGGTTGTGGTGAGCGAATAGCCAGTGGCGCTGCCGCCTGCGCCGTAGCTGATGACGACGGCCGGGAAAGAACCGGAGCCCTCGAGTGAAAGGGGGCGGATCCCTACTTCGCCACGTCGTTGCCCGCCTATCAGGCCCAAGATGCTTGACGGACGTCTTTCAACCTTTCAATCAGCCCGGCTGCCGAATTGCTTTTTCCGGTTTAGCTCTCTGATTTTGCGCAGCTCCAAGGCTCGCTCTTGGAGTTGGTCGAGCATCCGCAGCTTTTCCGGGATGGGAAGCTGAGCCAGGCGGCGACGACAGGCACGCTTGCTTTCGAGTATCTTTCCGAGGTCGAAGGTCATGGTGCTTCAAATGGGAATTGTTGCTGAAATTCGTCCACGCGGTTTCGAGATTGCTGTGAGGCTATCCATGCGCTCTCCGTGAAGGATTGTGGAGCATGGGAATTAGGAGAATCCAAAACACCACTCCGGTGCTGAGCTTGAAGAGGCCGCCATCGAACCAGAATGCGATAGCCAGCGCGAGAGCGGCGGCTGCAAAGGTGTAACGCAGCATTTGTGAGCCGTCCGAAGCGGCGATCTCTGTCAGCGTTCCCGTTATGAGCAGCAGTAGCAGCAGCACAAAAGCGGCCAGGGCGGGGATGCCAAGGCTTGCGCCGAGGATGAGGTAATCGTTCATCTGGATGGCGGCGCCGGTGTCGAGTTTCGCGGGTTTGTAGAAGGAATCGTACATGGCTTCGGCGCGTCCCCAGCCATGGCCGAGCATCGGCTTGTCCGCCATCATTTGCAGCGCCCCTTCCCATGAGGCCACGCGGTTGCGCCACGAGAAGTCGTTCGGGTTGCCGATCGAGGCGACGCGCCGGAGAATCACATTTTCCGAGCCCCGGAAGTTGAGCACGAGCAGGGCAAAGAGGCTGATGAAGAGGATGGCCCATGCATAGAGTTGGGGACGGCTCGTGAAAGGAAGTGAGTTTTGCTGTTGGATGGCAGGGGTCAAGGTTCTCGGCACATTGGGCTGTTCCTGGCTGGTATTATGATAAAGAGGTTCCCTCCTCTCCCTGTCCCTCTCCTCCGGTGGAGGAGAGGAGATTTCAGAACAGTTCGTGGAACGCGTCTCTGCCAACGGGGATGGGTCCGTTCCCGCTCCTATGGAGTGCCTCGCGTAGAGCAGGAAAGCCAGTCCGGCGAGGGTTGAGACCCACGCGCCGCGGCTGTAGCTGCGGGCGAGGCCAAACCCGAGCGGCGCCATCGCGCAAAAGCTGAGGCACATCGCGAGCCAGGCCTTCCAGGTGCGGTTCGGTTGTCGCCAGAAACAGATCAGCAGCCCGGCCGCCATCACAAAACCGACGCCCATCAGCACGCCAAACGTGTTGGGGTTGGTCCAGGGACCGGTCCAGCGCTGCTTGCCGAGATAGGCGTAAGCGGCGTAGTTGTCATTTGGATGCCACACCGAGGCGGCGGCGAGCAGCAGCACCAGCGTGAAGGCGATAAACACGGCCGGGGTCGGCCCGGTCCCGTTCCGGGGCTCATGACCGATCCAGAACGCGAAGGCCTGCCCGATGACGATGCCGCCCATCAATGTCAGCGCGCTCAGCGGACCGACGGCCGTGTGGTAGCATCTCACGTATGCGAGCAGTGCGAAAAGGACCAGCGCGACCAGGGTCATCTTCGGCATGCACCGGATTTTTCGGAAGCCGGCGCGGTCCAGCAGCAGAAAGGTGAGGAAGTACACCACAAGGCAAGCCATGACCATCCATTGGGTCTCCGCGTCGCGGAACACGGCCTGAACCTCGCGCAGCAGGGAGCCGGTGAACCCCATGGAGCGGCCCACAAGCCATTCAGAGAAAAGGTACAACGACAGCGCAGCCACGGCGAGTGCTCGGGCGACCCATGGCAGAAAATGCTTCATCGTCGTCGTCGGGGCCAAGTCATACCTTGGTTTGTTTCTCATCGATTCCCCTCTTCATAGAGCGATCCGCAGCTGATCCGGATCGTACCAGTGCTCTGCAACCAAGCCATGCCGGGCGCCAGGCTCGGCTCGGGCGTTTCCAGCACCAAATGAGAATGGTCGGACATCAGGCAGTATGCATGCACTTGCCAATCGGTCTTTTGACAGGTTTCTGCCAAGGTCTTGATGAAGTCCCGCCGGTCCACAGCATCCAGGAAAATACGCTCGCCACGATCGCCCCGGTTCATCACGTGATGCATCGCGCCGGGATATTGAATGCGCAGCTCTTGCGAAGCATGCGTGAATTTAAATGCCGACGCGCAGAACAGGTCAACCACTAAAAGAACGAACTTTTGCCCATGCAGTTGTATTGAAAGATTTT
>CAYNZC010000195.1:0-4425 GCA_964401575.1 uncultured Verrucomicrobiota bacterium | reverse complement strand
TCGATGTACATGCCCGAGACCAAAGAGCAGACGTTCTCTTTCATGCTCACGATCGGCGATGGATCGCGATTCTCCTCCGAGCGGCACAACGGCGGATCAAACATTGGTTTCGCGGACGGTCACTCGCAGAACATTCCAAACAAAAAACTCGTCAACGACACCGAGCCGGCCCGCCGCCGGTGGAATAACGACAACCAGCCGCACTTCGAAATCTCCCTGCCGTCCGCGCCTTAACGCATCGTTCCGGCGCACATCATTGGCACATAATTTTCATTTTCGCACCGCCCCCGGCATGATAAGCTCGCCGGATGGAACTTTTTCACCGAATTTTAAAGACAGCGGTTGAGGGAGGAGCTTCCGATGTGCATCTCAAGATCGGAACTCCGGTGGTTTTCCGAATCAATCGGCAGCTCATCGCCATCGAGTGCCCCCATCCTGCGGAAGCCTGGATGAACAACGTCGTGGAACATGTTGCGCCCGTGCACCTCAAGAGAAAACTCGAGCAGGAGCGCGAGATTGACTTTTCGTATTACATTCCCGAAATCGGCCGGTTCCGCACGAACCTGTTCCAGCAGCGCGGCCAATGGTGCCTCGCCATGCGCTACGTCAAAACCATCGTGCCCAGCTTCGAGGAATTGGGCCTGCTCGAGCAGATCAAACGCATCGCCGAGTCCCCGCGCGGCATCGTGCTGGTCGCCGGCTCGACCGGCAGCGGCAAATCCACCACGCTGGCCGCGATGATCGAGCACATCAACGCCACTTCCAAAAAGCACATCATCACGCTCGAAGATCCCATCGAGTTTGTCTTCGAGGATAATCAATGCGTCGTCGAACAGCGGGAGGTGGGCCTGGATACGCTTTCTTTCCACCATGCCCTCAAACACGTCCTGCGCCAGGATCCCGATATCATCATGATTGGCGAAATGCGCGATGCCATCAGCTTCACCGCGGCCATGAGCGCTGCCGATACCGGCCACCTCGTCCTCTCAACGCTCCATACCACCAATGCCTCCCAATCCGTGAACCGCATCCTGGATTTCTTCAAGGCCGACGAGCGCGAACAGGTCCGGCGGCAGCTCGCCGGCACGCTCCAGGCCGTCGTCTGCCAGCGCATGGTCACCACCGTCAAAGGCACTGTCACCCCCGCGCTCGAAATCATGATCAATACGCCGATCGTCCGGAAGCTGATCGAGGAAAACCGCCTCGACAAGCTCCAGGCAGCCATCGAGACCGGCACCGATGATGGAATGCTCAACTTTAACCAGGCCCTGTTTGCCCTGGTCAAGGAAGGCAAGGTCACCCAGGAGGAAGCCCTCACAAAGGCCACGAATCCGCAGGCGCTCGAGATGAACTTCAAAGGCATCTTCCTCGACGAAGGCCGAAGAATCCTCCAGTAACGGCGCGAGCGGATCCACAACCCGCCGCCGGGGTCCGGAAAAATACGGGCGGGTTTTGCATCTCTGCCCGGGGATCAGCGCATTTTTTTGGACCGGTGTGTTGCCGGATATCCGGAGTTTTGCGGACGTGCAGCGGGGGCTGACGTAAGGTTTGGGAAATGGGATCATTAGCGAGGCAAATAGCTAGACAAACGAAGGGTTGACAATGATTTCGAATCTTATACACTTCGATCGCTTGGGTGATGGGACGTTTCTTCAGCGGGGTTCCCCACCCCCACCTCCTTGGCGTCTGTCACCCGGGCATTTTTGCCGTTGATTCGAGGTTTTTTGGCGGGATTTCCCGATTTGGCACATTGACCACAGGCTTTTTTCTGATATACTGACAGTGTCGTATGAGCGCACGAAAGGCAGCACACATTCCAAATTCGAAACCGGTCACCCTGGTGGGACGCGAGTCGCGGCTGTCGCTTTCGCACGACAAGGTGGTTTTTCACCGTGGTGGAATAGAGTTTCGATGTGAGAAGCCGTATGCTGCCTGGACTGAATTAACCCTGACATTGGAATCGCCGGTTGATCATCGCCGCATGCACTGCAACGGGGTCGTTATTTCCTGCACCGGCAACAAGCACACCGGCTATCACGTCTCCATGGTCTTCACGAGTTTGTCCAGGCACGGCATGGAAGTGATGCAGAGCATCGCCGCCCAGTCTCTCTAAAGCCGGCCGTTCTGTTTTGAATTGCGCCAGGGATGGTTGAAGCCGTTCCTGGCGTTTTGCTTGAACCCTCCGGAGCTGCCGGGGCGGCCTAAACGAGTTTCTTGAGGGTCGGATGCTCCGACAGCTTCCTGACCAGGTCGCGGACCTTCTGGGCCTGACTCTTGTGGGCAAGCAGAACGGCATCGTCGGTTTGCACAAGGATCGAGTCTCTCAGACCGACCACGGCAATCGGGGTGCGCCTGCCTTTGCTGCGCGCGTCGAAAATAACGTTGCGCGCGGCATCAACATGCACAAATTCCGCATGCGCGGCATTGCCCTCAGGGTCGCTCTTGAGGTGCCGGCCCATTGCGGTCCAGGAGCCCAGGTCGTCCCACTCGAATGCGCCGTCGGCCACCACCACGTTCTGGGCGTGTTCCATCAGGCCGTAATCAATCGAGATTTTTTTGAGACCGGGGTAATCGGTTTTGAGGGCTTTTGCCAGGCGCGAGGGCGTCCCCGCAGTTTTGAACCAGCGCTGGCAGGCCTCGTACATCTCGGGTTGGTGTTTCTGCAGGCCCTCCGTGATGGTGACAAACGACCACACAAACATGCCGGCATTCCAGCGGTAATGGCCGCTATTGACATATTCCAGCGCGCGGTCGAAATCCGGCTTTTCAACGAACTGCTCGGCGCGGAAAAACGCCGTCTTCAACTTTGCGCCTGGCGGAGCGGGCAGTTTGTCCCCCGTCCGGATGTAGCCATAGCCGGTGGCCGGTTCGTGCGGGGCGATGCCGATCGTGACAATCACCCGTCCCCTGGCGGCGAGTTCAAAGCAATCTCCGAGCACCTGCTGGAATTTCTTCTCTTCGGGAATGACGTGATCGGCGGGCAGCACGGCCATCACTCCCGTGGTGGAGCGGGCGCCAACCAGCGCTGCGCCCAGGGTGACCGCCGCCGTGGTGTCGCGGCCGACGGGTTCGGAGATGATGTTTTCGGATGGGATTTTGGGAAGCTGTTTTCGAACCTCGGGCGCCTGCGTTTCGTTTGTGATGACCAGCACGTTGGCGGGCGGGACCAGGGGCAGCACCCGCGCCACCGCCTGCTGCAACAGCGAAGTGTCTCCAAGCAGTTTGATCAGTTGCTTGGGCGCCTTTTCGCGGCTTGCCGGCCAAAAACGCTCGCCGCGCCCGCCAGCCATAATGATGACGAATCGATCCTTGTTCGGGCCTGGGTTTTTCATAATTCCTTTACCGGTTTGCACAAAGAGCGCACGAAAGCCGCCACCTTTTCAGGCATGTCCGGCTGTTTTCCGAGTCTTGCGATCTGGTCCACGATCGCGCTGCCCACCACCACCGCGTCCGCGCTCGCGGCCGCCGCCCGCGCCTGGTCCGGGTTTGAAATGCCGAATCCCAGTGCGATCGGCAGACTCGTGTGCCGCCGGATTTTAGCTGTTAAATCTGAAACGCCTTTGGCCACGTCGTTCTGCATGCCGGTAACGCCCTCGCGTGAGACGCAGTAAATGAAGCCGCGGGCGCGCCTGGCAATCAACTCGATTCGCTCCTCCGGCGTGGTGGGCGCCACAAGGTATATGTTGGACATGCCCGCCTCGGCCATCAGGCGCTCGTAATCCGCGCTCTCCTCGGGGGGAAGATCCAGGATCAGCAAACCGTCCACACCCGCCCGGGCGGCCTTTTGGATGAAGGTTCCAACCTGCTGCCGATGCACAAGGTTGTAGTAGATATATAGAATGATCGGGATCTGAGATTGCGCGCGGATCCGGCTGACTGTTTCGAGAACGCCATCGGGAGTGGCGCCCGATTCCAGGCCCCGTTGCGCGCTCAACTGGTTGACCACGCCATCCGCGAGCGGGTCGCTGAAAGGAACGCCCAACTCCAGAACGTCCACACCGGCCTTGTCGAACTCGATGGCAAGACGCCGCGTGCTCTCCAGGTCGGGGTCGCCGGCGCCAATGTAAACCACGAAGCCTTTCCGATTACGGATTTTAAGTTGAGCAAAACGTTCCTCGATCCGATTCATCCCACGCAGTTTCCCGCTTAGAGCCGAGCCTTTCAAGCAGGTTTTCCGCACAGTCCGGCCCGGATTACGACACCTTCTGCATTAAAGAAACCACACACACGACTCGGGACGACTCTCATCTCGCCGGCTGGTCCGCCGCAGACTTGGCGCCAGGTCATTTATGATTTGGGGAAGGGGCGTGGGTGGTTGCGAAGACTCGGAGGTCCGGGCCACGTGGCGCAGGTTTCCAAACCTGCTGTATCGCCGACTTCCAAGTCGGCGCACGATTCGACAACCGCGCATCTGCAGGCTGGAAG
>CAYNZC010000194.1:0-4436 GCA_964401575.1 uncultured Verrucomicrobiota bacterium | reverse complement strand
TGAAGTGGCGGCCATGCCCCATTACCATCCTACCCTGGCCGAGATTTGGACCTATCCAGCCGAGGAAATCATGGAGCATATAGGAAACAGTATTTCTTCCTGAATTTCCCGATATTGCATTGTGCCACCTTGTGAAGCGGCAGGAAACCTGCGTCAGACGTCGCAAATGTCCACAGCCTGTCTGAGTGAAGTGAGCGGGTCGCGGCTGGGGATAAACTCCTGGGCGACGAAACCCTTGAACCCGGTGGTGACGATCGCTCTCATAATAGCCGGGTAAAAAAGCTCCTGGGTGTCGTCTATCTCGGCACGACCCGGCACTCCACCCGTATGATAGTGGCCGAACCATTTGTGGTTTTCTTTGATTGTATCAATCACGTCACCTTCCATGATTTGCATGTGGAAGATGTCGTAGAGCAGTTTGAAGCGCTCAGAACCGACTTTCTCGCAGAGCTTCACGCCCCAGGAGGAGTAGTCGCACATGTAATCCTTGTGGCTGCGCTTGCTGTTAAGAAGCTCCATGCAAATGGTCACGTTGTATCTCTCGGCAATCGGCATGATCCTCTTCAGCCCTGTTGCGCAGTTCTCCAGTCCCTGGGCATCGCTCATGCCATCGCGGTTGCCGGAAAAGCAAATGATGTTTGGGCAGCCATACTCCGCACAAATGGGCACCGCTTTTTCGAAAAATGTGAAGATCCGGTCGTGATTCTCTGTTCGGTTCAGGCCGCTAACAATGCCGCCGGGGACACCGCTTGCCATGGAACAGATCAGGCCGTGCCTTTTCAGCGCAGGAAAGTCCTTCGATTCAAGGAGGTCAATGCCAGTGAGTCCAATCTCAACAGCCCCCTCGCAAAACTCATTGAGCGGAATCTTGCCATAACACCATTTGCAGGCAGAGTGCCGAATGCGTCCCTTGAGCTTCCCGGCCGCCACAGGTTCTGCCGCAGGGGTTGTGTTCACAATAGACGAAGCGGTAATGGCGGCTGCTGTGGCGGCCAACTGCTTTAAAGCAAGCCTGCGTGGTAATTTTTGCATACGGCAGCTTACCCATTCCGCAGACGGTGTGCTACATAATCCCAATGGATCACGTTAAACCAGGCATTGATGTATTCCGCTCGCCGGTTTTGGTACTTCAGGTAGTAGGCGTGCTCCCAGACGTCGATGCCAAGGAGCGGTTTTCCTGTCTTTGCCTGAATGCCGGATAGCTTCATCATGGGTGAGTCCTGGTTGGCCGTAGAGACCACTTGCAGCTTCCGGTCAGCTCCCTGGATGACCCAGGCCCAGCCGCTTCCGAATACTTTCGCGGCAGCTTCGGTCATGCGGTCCTTAAATGCGGAAAAGCTGCCGAAAGAATGATCAATCGCTCGCGCGAGTTCGCCGGTGGGCTGACCGCCTCCACCCGGCTTGAGCATTTGCCAGAACAACTCATGATTGTAATGACCGCCGCCATTGTTGCGGAGAGCAGTCCGCACCTTCTCGGGGGCCGTGTCCAATGATTGGAGGATCTGTTCAATGGACATGTTTCTCAATTCCGGGGCTTCAGCTATTGCCTTGTTGAGGTTTTGAACGTAGGCAGCGTGATGCTTTCCGTGGTGAATCTCCATCGTCCTGGCGTCAATGTGCGGCTCAAGTGCATCCACTGCATACGGCAGAGGGGGTAACTTAAACGGCTCCGAAATGACTGCAGCCAATGTCGTTGGTTGTGCAAAACCAAGTTGGGGTGCGGCAGCACAAACGATTGAAGCCGCCGCCACCTTTCCTAATGCCTCGCGCCGTGTGATCATATAAGCATTTCTGAATTTTTTTTATTGCGGACTTAACATAGCGCGACTTTTTCTCTGTGCAACTCGAAGGTGGTTGGAAACGGCTCGTCGCGCCTGGTTGTGGTGGAATCACACCTGCCCCAACTCTCATCGGGATCGGGGCTCTCTCTCAGGGAGGCAGAATCCCACCGGCCCTTTTCGTTTCGATAGCAGCGGTGGCGCTTGTTGCGGTCAATTAGGGTTGATTTCACCCGGTTTACAGGCAATTTGAAGGAAACATGGCTTCCGAAAAAGAATCCAGACCTGATCCCGCAAAAGGCTTGAGCACTCAGTCGCGAGGTTCTCGCGGACGTGGTGGCACCCGCGGAGGTGGGCCGCGTGGTCGTCGCGGCCGACCTGCGCCGCCGCGCAGCGTTGATCGAAACCAACAGGCGGCAGGGCAGAGCCAAACCGCTGCGCCTGTTGAAACCGCTCAGGCGGTGGACGCAATGTTGCCGGAGGCGGGGACTACCGCACCGCTGGTATCAACGCAAGAGCCTCCTTCGGTGGATTCCATGCCGCCGGAACCAATCAGGGACCCGGAAGTCTCTTCCGATGCGTGCGAGGCCGGGCCTGCCGAACCGGCGGCACCCACGCCTCCCTCCGAACGTGCGTGGCCAGAGCCACGAGCGATGCGTCGCGATTCGAGACCACAGTCTTTCCAGGGAGAGTCTCCAAAGCAATCGGTGGTCTCAGAGGCTATCGAGCAGGTCAACGAGATCATCAGGTCTCTTAAAGACACCTTGGATGACATGGATGAGGTTCTCGAGACTCTGGAGCTCGCAGAGCGTCAGAAGACTCTTGATGAGCAGGAGATCGAAACTCTGAGACGCTCCCTGCGCACGTTGCAGCGACCCAGGGAGGGCAGGGGACCCCGCTAGCCCGGAAATCCAAGCGAGCCCGGCACGCGATGGCCAACCAAATTGCTGAATCCCTTCTTGTCGCAGGCAAGGAACTAAATCAGGGTCTCCGGAACCTGCGTTTCGGGGAGCCCGTGGTGTGTATTTACAATCCGTTGGAATACGCCTGGGCGCCGTATTGCGACTACGTCAGAAAATACGCCTTGAGCCGCAAGCGTGCGGTATTTCTCGGAATGAACCCTGGACCGTTTGGCATGGTTCAGACGGGGATCCCCTTCGGCGAAGTTTCCTCCGTTAGAGATTGGCTCGGCATTAATGGAGTTGTTAATCCACCGGAACGCGTGCATCCCAAGCGTCCCGTGCTCGGATTTGCCTGTTCCCGGTCTGAAGTTAGTGGCAAGAGACTTTGGCAGCTTTTTGCGGATCGCTTTTGCAAGCCCGAGATTTTTTTTCGCGAGCACTTTGTCTTGAATTATTGTCCTCTGGCCTTCATGGAAAGCAGCGGAAGAAACCGCACGCCGGACAAACTTCCGGCCAGCGAGAGGGAGCGCCTGTTCAAGTTCTGTGACGCACACCTGCGCGAGGTTGTCTCATCGCTCAAACCGGATAGGCTTATTGCGATCGGAAGGTTTGCCTTTGATCGTGCAAGCGATGTTTTTCAAAGTGCCTCGCGGCCCAAGATCGGCCAGGTGCTGCATCCCAGTCCGGCATGTCCGTCTTCAAATCGAAATTGGGCCGGCACCGCAACCGCTCAACTTCAGAAGTTGGGTGTGTGGGAAAAGACGTGAAGGCTTTTGATGCCGGGTGTTTTCCGAGTCTCAAAAAGGAGCGAAATCTGACACCCGAAAAAATCCCAGTTGCTTTTGTTATCCCAACCTGCAATTCTACAGCCCTTGGTTCGGGGCGTAGCGTAGCCTGGCTAGCGCGCTTGTTTCGGGTACAAGAGGTCGTGAGTTCGAATCTCACCGCCCCGACCACTTTTCCACCGATCTCAGGCGTCCGCCGGGATCGTCTGCGAAGACGCGTCGCTTTCCAGGCCCCTTTTCACGCTGGCTTTAGGACCCGTATTTGAAAACGGATGATTGGTGCAAACCTGTGTTGCTTAAAAGGTGTTTGGCTGCGGGGACTTGCTGAACATGAACGATTTGTAATGAAGACGTGAGGGTTCTATTAAGGTTCGCAGTGTCTGATGTGTTGAACAAAGGGGGCATAGGCTCCCGGAAACAAACAACAGTGAAAAGAATATGAAGACAATAGCTGGATTGATCGTTGCGGGTCTCATGCTTGCCGGAGCAGGCACAACCTTGGCTCAGAATGCGCAAGGCAACGGACAGGGCAAAGCGTACGGCGGACCGCCGCAATCGGAGCAGGACCGTCTCAATCGTCAGGCTGCTTGCCTGGAGAAAAACGGCGGTGTTTGCCCACAGGGCGGACCTCGCAAGGATTGCCAAGGTCTTGGACAGGGTAAGGGTCAGGGGAAGGGAAAGGGCGCCTGCGACGGCACTGGCCCTAAAGGCCAGGGGAAGCGTCAAGGGTTTCGGGGCGGGAATCGGTAGGTTCCGCATTTTCAGGAATCAGGATTGCGCCGGTTTGAGACAACTCAACCGGCGCATCACTTTTTGGGAAGCGTGAGCAGAAAAGAGGTTCGGCCAGGCTTGCTCTCCAGAAGGTGCAGATTGCCATGGTGTGCTCGCACAATTTCACGCGAGAGACTGAGACCAAGCCCGAGACCTTCGACCGGTGCGGAGTCCCGGGGGCGGGCCCGATAAAAGCGATC
>CAYNZC010000193.1:0-4442 GCA_964401575.1 uncultured Verrucomicrobiota bacterium | reverse complement strand
TTCATTGTTCATCTCTCCTTTCCAGCCGTTTCGGCCGTGTTCAGGGCGACCTGGTCCGGATTGCCTGAACTGGATCTCGTCCGCCGCGATTCCACTAACAAAACCGCATAGCTCGCCGCCAGCATGTACAGGAGCAGCACGAAGGCAATGTGATCTGCCGTTTGCGGCCTGGTGTGCAGCGCTAATTGCACGCAATGTTATCCCCGCTCCCCGTTTTCAGGTTCGGACAGCTGAACTGTACAGGGTTGGGAGAACTGCGAATTGTTCCTGTGCACATGCAATCCGCCGCATCGCTAAAGAACTGCGAAAAAGTGCCATAACATCCAACTGTCTGGTATGTCGCAGGAAGCATTCGATTGTCGATATGGCATCCATGAAGCTCACCAGTTGTAGGCAGGCACTTGTAGCACTCAGTGCCCGCCGCGAATACGTAACGGGAACAGTTATTCAGGCAGTGTACGTAAAGGTACTGATCAGGCGCGCTTAAAGAGCACTGGGTATTATCCCAAGGCGTCTCTGAGTAAACAACGTAGCACAGGCGCTCCTCTTGAGCCGCGACGGGGATGCAGAGCAATAAACAGGTTAGGGCTGTCATTCGTTGCGATTTCGATGGATTATTCATTGTCTTATTGCTTTTTGGGTTTTGCTGGAAGTAGCTTGTACAGAACTATCGCGAAAGCAGTTGTGGAGAGTATGAAAAGAACTGCCACCAGCCCTCGGCTCCGTGAATCAGGCCGAGCATCAGGATTCGCACCGGGCCGGGCAAGGGCTTTCATTTTCCTGTCGTAATTTGTGGAAGCTCGAGCAAAAGCCAATCGTAGTTGTTGCGAGTCCAGGCCTGGAAGTGGGCCATTGCTAAGTCCATACTGGACATTCAGGAACGGCTGCTCATCGGTCGCCATTCTGTAATCAATAACATTGGCGGGCTTTGAAAAGGAAAGTGGAGGTATCAAACTGCCGGGATCTACTTGGTCAGATGCATGAGAAACATTGATTAACACCGCCTCAACTACCTGCCCCAGGCCCTTCGATGAAGCGTCCTCTCTCACAAGCATCAAGTCTGCCGGTGACCCGGACTGCTCCTCAACAGGCTTTCCAAGCCAACCGAGACGAAGCCCATTATCAAAGTGCGGAGGGGGGGTGGTTTTTTGAAGCCTCTTCGCGCTATTAAGCCAGTGCTCTTTGGAAAACAGAAACTGCACAAGTGTTCTTTCGGGGGACTCATCTACGCTGACTTCAAAGGCTCTTGAGCCGAACTGTCCTGGCGCATCCCACGGAAGCTCCAAGCTGCCTCTCTTGCCGCAGCTCCTTAGAAGATCAACTCTCGAGAAGGCATACCAAACAACTTTCGCTCCATATGACGAGTTCCATGGAAAACAAAGCCTATGGACCCGCACAGAAAGTGGTGTGTCTCTCCCCGGGCGGAGCGTTTCGGGATTACCGTTCTTTGATAATCTCACAACGGGGAAGTCCCCGAGGCACAACACCCCTTCTCTAGTCCGCCAAGTCTGTTCCGATCCAGCGTCCGGCACGAACTCAATTTCAATTTTGTAGGAATCCCCCAAACGCTGGTAGGAGAATCTGTTTGTGGTCGTCTCAATTTGATTTATTCCGACCATCTGCCGAAATACGAGGAACCCGGACAATGACACCTGGTCTGCGCGCCTGCACTGCTCCGGAGAAGGCACGGCACCTGCATCAGCGGCATAGTGAACACAGAAGCAGAAGATAAAGCTGCAGCACACGATGAGATATCCACGCTTCAGGCGTGAACACGTGATCCTCATATGCATGAGCTTGCTGAGAAATCCGTTCACAAAGAGTCTTCTCACAGTTGATCTTTCTGCGCTGATACTTCCTCAAGTAACGCACTGGTGGGATTCGATTGCCATGAACTGTTCTTCCACAGCACAACAAGCAGGGCATAGCTCGCCGCCAGCATGTACAGGAGCAACACGAAGGCAATGTGATCTGCCGTTTGCGGCCTGATGTGCAGCGCGTCGGTCAGGCTCCCCATGCATCCGCACGGTTGTTTCCAGCCAATCCACCAGAGCCCAATGCGGTAGAGCATGAAGTTTGTGGAGAGGTAAGCTACCAGTGCCAACGCCAGATGGCGAGACCGGCCAAGAAAGCAAATCGTTGCCACCACGATCTCCATTACCGCCACACCGGCCAAAAGGTGCTTATAGGGCACCCCCAGCAATGGGTCTGGAGCTAACAGCGCTCTCGCTGCCCCAAGGGAACTCCAGAGTTTGGCGAGGCCGGTGATCGCGAGCAGGAGGCCCGACGTCACGAGCACGAATAGAAAATACCGGTTCTTCAGTTGCTGTTCTCCGACAGTAGGTGAGCCTTTGCGCCGTGGAGCAAGAGACACATGCATGCTCGAAGCATTTCATTGTGGAAGGGAAATGAACACCCTAAAAACAGAGTACACTATCGGTTACCACCCTAATCACACACAACCTATCACTTGCAATTTTATTCCTTGACAGATACCCGTCGAAAAGAATGATGAGAATATATGCTCAAGCCAGAACCCTGCTCCGCTGCCGCCCACATCACACCCAAGTCTCATGCCGAAAACCCCGATTGTCCAAGGGGGTTGGCACAAGTTGCTGATGTTCAACAGATTACCCGTGCTCACATGGCATCAAGTTCCTCCACGACCGTGCGCAGAAGGCAAGACCCAAGGCTCCGGCGCATTGGGCTGGTTGAGGCTGACAGCCAGGTTGTTGCCGAATTCCGCGATTTAGCCGGCGCACTGGATCATGGAGGGTGGGAGTTTTACTCGGTTTCGAACGGGCGGGACGCCCTCAGCCGGCTCCCCGAACTCGCCCCGCAAATCGTGTTCATAGGCACATGGCATGGCCGGCCTTCGCCGCTCGAATGCGTCAGACCTTTGGCAATGGCGTTGCCGCCAACGCCGTTGTGCATTTTGAGCAGTCGCGCGAAAGACTACAACCTATTCGCGGCATTCAATGCCGGTGCGACCGGATGCCTGATCAGGCCAGTGCGCCCGAAAGCCTTTAAGGACGCCGTAGCCAGCGCCTGCGAACAGAGATTCTTCCTCTGCGATGCAGCCAGAAAATTGCTGTTCCGCGATATCCGTGGCGACCGGCAAAGTTTATTGCCCGCCCTCAGCAAGCGAGAGCGTACTGTTGCTGGATTTCTGGCGGAAGGACTCCTGGAAAAGGAAATAGCAGATAAGCTGAACCTCAGCGTCGGCACCGTGCATGAGTACATCCAGCGCATCTACCATAAGCTCGGGGTCCATCGCCGCACAGAAGTCGCCAATGTTCTGATGGCGCTTCAGAAATCGAGCTGAACTCAGGCGAGCGGCTTCGTGGTTTAGCGTACACTGCTTTTTCTCTTCCTGTCCTCGCCTGTCGGTTCGTAGGATTAGGGGCATGCGAAGAACTCCGTCCATGCCGCAAAACATGGGATCATGGCTCGCATTACCGATCTTGGTCCACCCCCCTGCCGTCCTGCGGCTCGCGTTTGGGTTAATGATCTGTTTGCCAAGTTCCGGAGCGACGGACGCAACCTACACGGCAGAGGGCAAATACACCCACGAGGTACTGCAAGTAAGCCCAGTTGCGCCACCCGCCCGGACAAACACCGGGACCTTCGAGGTGGCGGTTGACAACTGCCGCTGGTTCATCACTCTGCACCCCGACCCCGTTATGACGGACTCCGGTGCGCCATATGTCGTGAAGAATCACCCGACTCTCGTGCTGGTGGTCGTTCTGGGCGTGAGTTCAAACACATGAAAACGCGTTTTTCGTCCTTTGTTCTGATTTCGACCGGCGTGATATTGGGGCTAACCGGCCTTGCCAAGCTGTGGAGCGCGCTGGGTCCCGCGAGAGCACTCTTGGCGTTAGACCCGCTTCTTGGGATCTCATACAAGCACTTGCTTGCTGGAGCAGCCGTGGCGGAGATAATTGTTGCGACGATTCGTTTCTTTGGCCGGTCTCTAGAAGCTGCGGTTCGGTTGGTAGCCTATCTCTGCACAAACTTCATGCTCTACCGCATAGGCCTCTGGTGGATTGGCTGGAAACAGCCGTGTGGGTGCATGGGGAGCCTGACCGACGCGCTTCACATTAGGCTGCAAACAGCCGATCGCATTGCTTTGGTGCTGCTCCTGTACATGCTCGCGACCAGCTATGCATTGCGGTTTATGCATTGGAAGAGCGGGCGGAACGCGCCTGAATCAGCAACCGCCATCGCAGAGGTCGCCGCGACAGTCGGCGCGCAGAAAGGTTGACGGTGGAAGAAACAAAACTGAAAAGACGAGGATAACATGATCAAAAAACTACACAGCCATCCCACAGGCTGGCTGATCTGAGGGAAAAGGTGGGGATTTCCTTGAAATCAGAGGGCATCACCGTCGAAGTGCGTTAAGAGTTTTGGGTTGGTTTTCCTGGTCGGAGGAATATTGGTTT
>CAYNZC010000192.1:0-4476 GCA_964401575.1 uncultured Verrucomicrobiota bacterium | reverse complement strand
TAAGCGCGAGCAGGAGGCCCGCCGTCACGAGTACGAATAGAAAATACCGGTTCTTCAGTTGCTGTTCCCCGACAGTAGGTGAGCCTTTGCGCCGTGGAGCAAGAGACACATGCATGCTCGGAGAATTTCATTGTGGAAGGGAAATGAACACCCTAAAAACAGAGTACACTATCGGCCACCACCCTAATCACACCTATCACTTGCAATTTTATTTCCTTGACAGATACCCGGCGGAACGAATGATAAAAATATATGCTGAAGCCTGAACCCTGCTCCGGTGCCCCCCATATCCCATCCAAATCTCCTGCCGAAAACCCCGATTATCCCAAGGGTGAGGGGGTACAAGTTACTGATTTTCCTCAGATCACCTGTGATCACATGGCATCAAGTTCCTCCACGACCGTGCGCGGAAGGCAAGCCCCAGGCCTCCGGCGCATTGGGCTGGTTGAGGCTGACAGCCAGGTTGTTGCCGAATTTCGCGATTTAGCCGGCGCACTGGATCATGGAGGGTGGGAGTTTCACTCGGTTTCGAACGGGCGGGCTGCCCTCACCCGGCTCCCCGGACTCGCCCCGCAAATCGTGTTCATAGGCACATGGCATGGCCGGCCTACGCCGCTTGAATGCGTCAGATCTTTGGCAATGGCGTTCCCGCCAACGCCATTGTGCATTTTGAGCAGTCGCGCGAAAGACTACAACCTATCCGCGGCATTCAATGCCGGTGCGACCGGATGCCTGATCAGGCCAGTGCGCCCGCAAGCCTTTAAGGACGCCGTAGCCAGCGCCTGCGAACAGAGGTTTTTCCTCTGCGATGCAGCCAGAGAATTGGTGTTCCGCGATATCCGTGGCGGCCGGCAAAGTTTATTTCCCCCCCTCAGCAAGCGAGAGCGTACTGTTGCTGGATTTCTGGCGGAAGGACTCCTGGAAAAGGAAATAGCAGATAAGCTGAACCTCAGCGTCGGCACCGTGCATGAGTACATCCAGCGCATCTACCATAAGCTCGGGGTCCATCGCCGCACAGAAGTCGCCAATGTTCTGATGGCGCTTCAGAAATCGAGCTGAACTCAGGCGAGCGGAACCGCACGATGCCGACGCAGCCAGGCAGTGGGCGTGATGCCAGCGGCTCTCTTGAAAGCGACGGTGAGCCTGTCTTCTCCGATCCCTCAAAGCCGGTCACAAGGACCATTGACGTTGGCGATAGTAGTGACGAATCGTGAAATGCAATTCCGTTTTGCATCCTAACGGCAGGCTCCGTGCGGATGCGCCAAAGGTCACGGCGACATTCCAACCTGAACAACATGACCTTCTTGCCCGTAGGCGAACCAAGTGAGTCGTAGGTGGTGTAGGCGAGACAGCCGGTGACCTCATACCCAGCCGGCCCGTCCCCTCCTGATGCCTGGGCGGCCCCTGGCGCGCAGAGGGCGAGTGTTGCGGCTGCAGTCATCCAAAGCCCGAGACGCGCTGTCGTGAGATGCTTCGTTTCGCTCGGTGGCCCCGCGGGTTCATTGAGGTTGCCGACGAAACACCCGAACATCCTGCCCCAGCTCCAAACACCGGCGAAGATGGCCACCGCCGCAAGGAGTATCTCGAATGTGCGCGGGGAGACACCGTAGTCGGCCGCCGTCATTGCCAGGTAAGGCTGCGCGTCCGGCGCGCCCATCACCCAAAGGGCAGCCCGGTACAGCAGAAGTGTGAATGTGAACCAGGCAACCGTGCCCGCCGCCAGGAACTCGCTTCGCGCAAACAGGCAAACGAATCCGAGCACGCCCGCCAGCCCGCCAATAATCCAGAGCAGCAGCCGGCTGGATATTTCAAACACGGGCTCCGGGGGATACACCAGGTCGTTGCGAAGACTGCCCAGCAGCAGGCATGCCGCCATGCCAATCAACAGCAGTCCCACCGCGGGCCGCAACGCCCCTTGCAGCCGTTGCCCCGGGTCCGGCTTTCTTTCGAGAGGAATTCCTTGCGCCTTCGTAATCATTGTATCGAGAGGAATATCCCCAAATCCTCCAAACGCGTTCTCTGAGTCGCCCGGGACCATGACGTGTGCCGGGCTGTTTTGTGCACCAGCAAGCGAACCGGCACTCCGTTCCGCGCCGCTTGCCGCTGAAATTGCGTCAGCCGCTCGCGCGCCCCTGCATCCCTCTCGCCCAGGTCCACCAACGTCTTTGTCCAGTCGCACCCCGAGACCTCCGGCAGAGCGCCGGGACTGAACAACAGCGCCCCTTTCCACGCGCGTGGGTTTTGTTGAACAAGTTCCGAGAGGTAATGCGTCTCGGCGCTGCGTCCATAGAGATACGCCTCCGCCGTGTCCACGCGCGGGTGCTCCCGAAGACGCGCGGTCACGGCCTGGACGTCCTCGACCCACGTGTCTAATCCGGTGAACCATCCCGGCCGGTCCACGGTGACAAAGCAGTAGCCGGAATTCACGGCCATGTAAGGATACGGCGACCATGTGTAGGGCGTATGCCCAATCACCAGCGGGAACTTTCTCTTGAACAGGCCCGGCCTGGGAGACCAGAGGTGATAGGTCACCAATCGGGCCCCGTTTGTCAGCACGCCGGCCTCATGCCTGAAATCCCGGTAAATCTCCCCGCCTTTATCGCTCCCCTTCAAGACACACCGGAGCGCGCCATCGTCACAGTTGTATTCCCAAACCCCGGGAGGCTCAACATTCGTGCTTCCCACAATGTATAGTCGGTTCCCCTGGTCCGCGATGGATTGAACGTTGCCATTGGAAAACAGCGGAACGCTCTCCCTGCCTTCCGCAGAGAGAATCAGAGTCTGCCCGGCGGGTTCATTGCACAGGACCGCGTAACCGCGCCCCTGGTGGATCCATTTCACGCCGGAGACATTTCGGTCCTGGATGCGGGCGAGCAGGTTGGTGAGACGCGGCGGGCCCGGGTAAAGTGTCCGTATCGAGCAGCCGTCCTTTTCGCTCGTCGCAATCAGAAACGTGTTGCGCTCCCGGGAGAAGGAGACGCTCACCTTCGAGCTTTCATCCCCGCGCCATATCAGTTCCGGCTCGTCCTGGCCAGGATGCGCCCGATAAACCGCGGCGCCTTCTCTCCACGTCACACCGGTCCGGGACGCGCCGTGAAAATCGGCTATCTGCGCGCCGCCTCCCCTCGAGCAAATCAGCCGGTCCGTCCACGCTCCCTTCGCCCCCTGCGCAACGGCCCGGATCTCGCCTTTCCGATTGGCGTAGGCCATTGTTTTCCGTTCGAGCCATGCGAAGCTCTCGATCGGACTTTCCACCACCACATTATCCACCGCCGCGCCCACGTACCCGCTGCAAATCGTGATGCTCTGCTTGCGTCCTTTGGCAGGCTTGCTGTAGGCAAAGAGGCTCCCGTCCGGCGACCACCCCAGGACTCTGAAGCTGCCGCTCAGGATGCGCGTCTCCCCGATCTCCATCACGGCATGCTGCTGCCCCGTCTTGAGATCCGACGTGTAAACGGCCATCCCCTGTTCCGTGTTTTGGGCAAAGAGGAGCTGCCTGCACGCGGGATCAGGGAAAGCCGCGCCGGAGAACACGCCCACCGACGCCAGGTCATCCGCGAGCGCGCGGGAGGAATGCCGCGCAACCCACACGCCCCCGCGCCATCCTGCCACAAGGCACACGGTCAACAGCGCCGGCCATGCCCGCCTCCAAAGACGGCCGGCACGGCCCGGCTGCATCATCTTGTCAGGGCGCATAATCCTGCGACTTGTTATATACCTGCATCCACCTCGACTGCGGAATCCATGCCGCATGGCCGTCGCAGAAATTCATGTGCCCGCCCTCGGCGCCGTGATTGTCCTGGAAATAGTCCGGAAAGTTGTTCAGATCGTTGGTCGCCGTCGAGCCGTCACCATCAAACATCAAAAAGTTCTCGGATGGACTGAGCTTTTGGCCGATCGCGGGCGTGTAACGCTTCAAGGTGTAGGCGACAATGGTCGAGGCCGTCTTCTTCGGCCCGCCCCCGCCAAAGCGACCGTTAACCTCGTAGCTGTGTCCTTTGTCATCCTGCTGCTTGGCTTGGAAAACCAAATGCCGCGGCACCCCCGCACCGTCCGGTTTGTACACGAGATTATCCAGGTCAATCGAGTGGCGTGTGCTGGGACACAAAAAGCTCTTCGAGTTCTTGATGTATTGCGGATACAGCCAGTTCATGTCGTCGTCGTCCGCCGTGCGGTCCGACCCGGACGTCTTCACTTCCTTCCACCATGTCGCGCCGGTCAGGTGCCCTTCGTTGTCGTGAGAATACATCTGGCTGCCGAGAGCAAGTTGCTTGAGATTGTTCAGGCACGAAATCCGGCGGACCTTTGTCTTGGCCCGCGATAATCCAGGCAACAGCAACCCGGCAAGAATGCTGATGATCGCGATGACAACCAGGAGTTCAACCAGGGTGAAGGCGCGATGCGAGCTTGGAATGTTGGCCTTCATTGTTCATCTCTCCTTTCCAGCCGTTTCGGCCGTGTTCAGGGCGACCTGGT
>CAYNZC010000191.1:0-4578 GCA_964401575.1 uncultured Verrucomicrobiota bacterium | reverse complement strand
ACTGGACACTGCTTGAATCCGGAAACGAATGATTGGCAAAGAACATGAACGTCTCGTCTGTGGAACGATTCTCATACCTCACCACAATATCGAGTGGGCTGTTAATGTTCAGAACGTTAGTTGAGGCAGCAAGCTGGAGGGACATCCGGACGCCGTTAACTGGGCTACCCCAGGCTTCAGCTTTGTCCTTGCTAGGTTTCACGGGGAGGTTGGGACTGCCTTCAGCAGCGGCGAGCCAGGCAGTGAGAGCGCAAAGGACCGAGCAGCAAAGCTTGCGACATTTGTTAAGGTAATTCATATTCAAAAAGCCGGGTCCCAATCCGCATCCGTGTTGATAGGGCTTTTCCAATGCGGATACTCCTCCGTGTCTTCCGTTGAATCAACTTCCCAGTCATCGGGGCGGGACGCAAGCCCCCACCCGCCTGTCCCGTTTGTGGCGATCCCACTCCAAGACCAATTGACGGCCCGCAATGGGACCCACACCCCCGGTCCGGAAGGCTCAAACATCATCCACATTCTAAAACTCCTTGAAGATTCCCCACGCAAACACCCCGAGAGCAATGGCATCCCCGGATCATCAACGGGGTAACCATATTCCTCGGTCGTATAAGGCACGGGGTCACACCAAGGCCACGGGCTGTTCTGGATAAAGCTATGTTCCACTGAATTGGCATCTGTCAACTTATCGCTCGTAGCGTAAATGACCTGCACCCATTTTCTTGTTCCCGAAAACCCGATTGGGACACTGATAATATTCGAAAAAATGATCCCATGCCTGATGCTTGTTGGCGGGTCATAATCAAAAAGGGTGAGCTGCCACCCCTCGCCGGGAAGATTGTACACCCCGACCCGCGTGACAAAGGGTGATACACTTGCGTTCGGCCGATACATTTGAATTGTTCCAGTCTCTTCCAGTGTGGCCTGCTGCCCATTTTGGAACGTCAGTTCCTTTTTCAGCGATACATCATATGCGGCTGGTATAATATACTGGCCCGAAACCCACCATACTGTCGTGGGATCGTTCTTCAGCAGAATGTCATTCTTGAAGTAATTTGTCGAACAATCCGGAAAAGAGCTGCCTGGAACCGCGTTGGTCCCATCATTGTAAAAATTTCCTCCCAGAGACCATGTGTTCTCGGTAAAGTAACCGACTATTCCGTCTGGGGTTCCATTCTGCCAGTTTGACTGGAGCTCCACGTACTGCCCCACTATGAATTTGGGTCTCTCAAAAAAAGGTGGATCCTGACAGTCCTGACCATTGGCTGTAATCTTTAGCCAATGTTTCGAGGATGAGGGCTTTGTATATGTGTAATACGGATTGCCCTCGACGGTTGGAGTGACGTCGAAAGCCTTTTCGTTAGGCAAAGCTCTGTAGAGTTTTCCATCGCTACCCAGCGGTCCCAGTGATCCCAGAACGATTTTGTCCGATGGAATGGAATATGCCTTCTTGTTCTGAGCGGTTTCCCACCAGAAGGGCTCCCCCACGCCCTCAGCGGAGGCGGATAGCATGAACAGGCTTGCAGCAGGCGCAAACGTGGCCTTCCCGCCCGTGCGCAGTTCATACAGTGTGCGCGCCGACCGGGCAACGACCTCGTCATAGAAGCCCGCTGTGGGACTGGGATGGTACACGTGGTTGGCCTTGGTTGTGCAGATTGACACTTTTTAGGAATTATTGAGTGCTCATTGCCGTTGAATTGGTCGCGGTGATTCTTACGCCCAACGGATTGGATGTGACCCGAAAACGCCCGCCCTTTTGGGGGTGCCGAACCAGAAGATGTGCCGCAGTGATTTTGTAGACCCCCGGTTTATCGAATGAGCATCTCTTGCTCAAATCATATTGTATTTCTGTCTCTTCGCCTGGGCGCAGTATAACGAATCGAGGGCGAGCGGATTGGTTTTCTGTCTCAGACAGAGCCGGCGAAATATCCTTTCCGTCTGGAGAAATGACGGTGAAGTGGAGACCCATAGTCTGTTCGATAGGCCTACCCGCGGTAAAGATAAACCCATTAGTCGAGGTGAGTTTGTAGCGCAGAACGATTATGACGGGAGAGTTGGTGGCTAATGTGGCCCCGTTCGCCGAGCGGATCGACATTTGAACGCCATTGACCTGGTCGCCCCAGATTTCAGCTTTCTCCTTGACGGGTTTCAACAGGATGTTGGATCTGTCATCAGCAGCAGATAGGCAATTCAACATGGCCCATATCAACATCAGTTGGGGTCGATACGTCATTTGTGATTGTAGTTTGGTTGTGCCATTGAAGATCGTTTGTAATTGTTCATTTGTCTTTCTGTCCCTCTGCCGCGTCAGTCACCAACTTCATGAAGTGTTTGAACTCGGAAGGCGTGAGTTGGGCAGTGTCTGCAACCTCGCTCACTCTCTTGTGGTCGCCTTTTCCAGACACTCTTGGCAGAACCCGGGTGGCGAGCGTGAACAGAGCGGCTTTTGCTGTGGGCTCAATACTGGGGATAACCTCAAGCTGCAGTTCATTCATCTGCCCGAGGGACTGGTTCCGGGCAATCGCCGTTTCATACGCTTCTCTCGCAGCCGAATTGCTGATTAGGTGCGGATCCATGCCCGCAAAGTACAACGTATAATTCGTACCTTTCGAATTGGGGACAAAGGGTGGCCGCACGTTTAAGGCTGGAGGTAGGGCAACATAGTTGGAGATTGTCAGCTTCCTTATCTCGCCGAGGTACGTGGCCACAGCAATGAGACTTCCCCACGAAGCAGACTCTTCCGGGGTGTGCGCAATGTTAAGCACAGCTTCGTGCTTCAATCTGAGACACTGTAGCTTTTGCCGAAGTTCTGAAGGGCACGGAGTCGTAAGGAATTCCAAGGATACCGCATTCGTGCTTGGGATCAGTTGCGGTATCACTGAAAGACCCGGACGGGTGGGCTGGTCATTGGCCGAGTGGCTTTTCGGTTGCGGAGCTTCTTTCGAGGCCGTTGAAGCACAAAGGTATTCTACGCCGCTCGAATCGCAGTAACAAGCGAGGATGCCGTAAAGCACGAGAAGCAAGCCGCGAGACATAGCTGTTATCATGGGGTCCTCCTGGCCGATTGTGAAAACTTAGTCACCTCAGCCGTGCCATCACTTCCAAGCACCTCCAATCTTTGGATTACGTTGGTGAGAGAGCCTATTTGGGAACCGTCAAGGGTCCACTCAATAGGAATTCTGAACTCGCAACTTCCGGCTGACCAAGGAGGGCACGGATCTGGAACAAAGCCTGCATCATCAGTGAAGGAGTTATCGCAGGAAAGTGCACTCCAGTTTGTGTTTGGTTGGTGATAAAGGGCCGGAAAATTCGTAAAGAAACCCGTGACGTTCGTGGCAGGCCCACCGATCTCGCGGATTTTGATCCGCGAAAATGCGACGTAAGACGGCTCCATTACGACATTAAGGTGCATTCCCACTCCCAGCTTTCCGGGCGGAACTGGCCAGTCATATTGCTTTTTACCGGTCACGCCCGAAGGCTCCAATATCGCAAAGGTTGTGTCTAGTTGCGCCTCTCGAACGCTTACATGCACCACAGACGCAGTGGCGTTGCTCGGGGCCGTGAATGTCGTGCAACTCCCGATATCCGGGCAAACACTGCCTTCAGATGTGCCCCAAAGCGGCTGCTCGGGGGATGTCATTTGGAAAGGTGGATCGAAGGAGAAATTCACATACTCACCAACCCCCAAACTCGTTCTCTCCAGGTTTGAGTCAGTGAGCGCCGCACATTGGGTCTGATGCACTAGCCTGTGCTTTGAAACCCCCGGCTTTGTATAGGTGTAATACGGATTGCCCTCAACTGTTGGAGTAACGTCGAAAGCCTCTTCGTTATGCAAGGCTCTGTAGAGGTTCCCATCGCTGCCAAGTTGTCCCAGTGATCCCAGAACGATTTTGTCGGACGAAATTGAATAGGCTTTCTTGTTCTGATCGGTTTCCCACCAGAATGGCTCCCCCGTGCCCTCAGCGGAAGCGGACAGCACGAACAGGCTTGCAGCAGGAGCAAACGTTGCCTTCCCGCCCGTGCGCAGCTCATAAAGGGTGCGCGCCGACCGGGCCACGACCTCGTCATAGAAGCCGGCTGCCGGACTCGGGTGATAAATCCGGTAGGCAGCAATCCTGCAAAACTCTCCCGGCCAGTCATCCGAAACAGAGGCGGGGTAGGTATAGTAATAGGGATATAGGCCGCATGTAGTCCCCTTGTTTCCCCGACTAGCCCCGTAACCAAAATCCCCATGCCCTTTGTCATTCCAATCCCACTTGGACCACAGGAAATAATAGTCATCTTCCTCGGGCGCCGCATCACTATGGCAATCATCCTCCCACCAGGAGCCGGGCTTGTCGCGATCCCAATGAATGCCTTCTGTAATTTGGGCATCTGCCAGGCTGGAACGCTCGATCGAAATCCAGCTATAGCTCTTGTGGTAGTGAACGGCGACAACCTCGGCAGGCTTGTCCTTTTCTCGCTCGGCGGTGGTGCTTTGGGATGAACCCGGGTTGCCGGGGTGATCGTAGGTTGCCTCCTCCCCTCCGCTGCCGCCCCCGTCGCCGTTGCCGCCGTTATCGGTTAGTGGAATGGCACGAG
>CAYNZC010000190.1:0-4753 GCA_964401575.1 uncultured Verrucomicrobiota bacterium | reverse complement strand
CTTCAGCCCTTGCCGGGGATGGAGGCGATGTGGGAATTGTGGGACGACGTGGAAGTCATCCCCACCAAAGATGGTGGAAAACTCGAAGCTTGCCGATGGTGCGGTTGCATAAGAATGTTTCCGGATGACGAAGAAGAAAGTGGCGATTGTTGGCGCTTCCGGTTATTCGGGCGAGGAGCTTGTGCGGCTGTTGCTTTCGCATCCATTTGCGGAGCTGGCGGCGGTGACATCCAGACAGTATGCGGGGCAGACCCTTGCCCAGATCTTTCCGAGGTTTGCGCATCACCCGGTTTCCAAAACTCTTCGATTTAGCGAACCCAACGCGGAGGCTCTCGCCCGCGAGGCGAGCGTTGTCTTTCTCGCCCTGCCCCACGGCGTGGCTGCGGAATACGCCATACCCCTCCTGAAGCTGGGCTGCCAGGTTATAGATTTGAGCGCCGACTTCCGCGTCCGAAGCGCGGCGGTTTACAAGGACTATTACGCTCATGATCATCCCGCGCCCGAGCTTCTCGAGCAGGCCGTTTATGGCATGCCGGAGGTTTATCGCGAGCGCATCCGCTCGGCGCGGCTGATCGCCTCGCCCGGGTGCTATCCCACCAGCATATTGCTGCCGCTGATCCCGCTGCTTCGGGCCGGGCTGATCCAGTCCGGGGGCATCATTGCGGATTCCCTCAGCGGGGTTAGCGGCGCGGGGCGCAAGGCCGAGTTGGCATACCTGTTTGTGGAATGCAACGAGAGCCTCCGGCCCTATGGCATACCCAAACACAGGCACCTTTCCGAGATCGAGCAGGAGTTGAGCGTTGCCGCCGGCAAGACCGTGGTTATTCAGTTTACGCCCCATCTCGTCCCGGTAAACCGCGGCATTCTCACCACCACTTACGCAACCCCGGCCAAAAACGTGGAATCCGTCGAGGCCCTTGCCGCCTTCGGCGAGGAGATGGCCGCAACCTACCGGGCCGCCTACGGCAATGAGCCGTTCGTGCGTGTGCTGGATGGAAAAGCCCTTCCGGACACGAAAAATGTTGTGGGCACGAATGTTGTGGAAATCGGGTGGCGGCTCGATCCGCGAACGCGCCGACTGATTCTCATGAGCGCCGAGGATAACCTTGTCAAAGGCGCCAGCGGACAGGCGGTGCAAAGCATGAATTTGATCTGCGGCTGGCCGGAAACAGCCGGGTTGATCTAAGGCATCCGTTTGCGCATGTCCGTTTCAATGTCATGAAAAACGGTGGCGGAGCGGCCCGGGGCCTGTTATGGTAAGCCCTCAAAGGGCCGGAGAGCGGATTTGAGTTCACCCCGGACTCGGAGAGTGTCCTGAACAGGAAACCGTGCTGCGCTCCGCAGGTTGAACCATGAACAATTGGCTCTTGTGTTTTATCGGATGGAAATACTAATTAGCTAATCGGGTTATGTCGGAAATGCTTTCCAGGTATTTGCATTTCTTTTGGGCAGGGTTGAGCAAGCACGGCCAGACCGGCGGCATCATTCCTTCCCAGCGTTTTCTCATTGATAAAATGCTGGCGCCGCTGCCCGAGGATTTCTCGGGGCGTTGCATCGAGCTGGGGCCCGGCAGCGGAGCGCTCACCGTGCGGCTGGCGGCCAAATGTCCGGCCGCCCAAATCATCGCCTGCGAAATCAACCCGGTCCTGGCGCGAGACACGCGCAATCTCATGCTCCGGCGCGGCTTGTCCGGCCAGGTGGAGGTCATCAACCAGCCCGCGGAAAAGCTGCTGGCGAGCATCGCCTCCAGCGGGGAGCCTCTTCCTCAATTCATCATTTCGGGCATCCCCCTGGGAACGCTGAGCGAGGCCAAAACCTTTCTCCTTCTGGACGCGATCCGGGACGCCTTGCCCGAAGGGGGGATGTATATCCAATTTCAGCACTCGCTTGTGGACCGCAAACGCATTCGCTCGCGGTTCGCGCGGTTTCGTTCGGTGCCGGTCTTCCTCAATTTTCCGCCGGCGGTGATCTACTACGCTCAGAAAGAGCTGTGACCCCCGCTCGATGTGTCATGTGATACACCTGGAATGGTCCGGGCGGCGACGGCGCCTGAATCGGGCATTTTACAACAAAGGATGAAACTTAAATTCAAAGCACTGGAGGGTTCCATTGTGGCGCCCGTCGGATTTCAGGCCTCGGGTGTTTTTTGCGACATCAAGAAGCTCGGCACGGGCAAAGGCTCCGACAAAGGCCAGAAACGCGACCTGGCCCTGATTCTGTCCGAAGCGCCGGCAACGGTCGCGGGAATGTTCACCACGAACCAGGTGTGTGCCGCGCCGGTGAAGCTCTGCGTGGCGCGCGCGAAAAAAGGCCGTGCGCAGGTGATCGTGGTGAACTCCGGCAACGCCAACGCCTGCACCGGCAGGCAAGGCATGGCAGATGCCGCCGAGATGGCCTCGTTTGCCGAACAAGCTCTCAACCTGCCGCGCGGCTCCGCCCTGGTGGGATCCACCGGGCGCATCGGTGTGACCATGCCGATGGACAATATCCGCGCAGGCATCATCGAGGCCGCAGTCGAGCTGGGCTCCTCGCCCGGGCATGCCCAGCGCGCCGCTGAGGCGATCATGACCAGCGACACCGCCATGAAGCAGGTCGCCATCGAGATCCGGCTTGGCGGACGCCCGGTGAGAATCGGCGGAATCTGCAAAGGCGCCGGAATGATCCAGCCTGGCATGAGCGCCAACGGAAAACGCCCGGCCGCGCTCCACGCCACGATGCTTTGTTTTGTCACTACGGATGCGGCCATCGAGCCGGGTCCGCTCCAGCGCGCGCTCCGGAAAGCGGTCGCCCTCAGCTTCAACAGGATCACAGTGGATGGCGACATGAGCACCAACGATACGGTGCTCGTCCTTGCAAACGGCCTTGCGGGTAACGACCCCGCCGCGCTGCGCCCGGTCAACAGCCCGGAGACTGCGCAGTTCGAGGCCGCGCTGCAGCACGTTTGCCTGGAACTGGCCAAAATGATCGTCCGCGACGGTGAGGGAGTCTCGCGCTTCGTAACCGTCCGGGTGGAGGGCGCCCGCACGCCCGCCGATGCGGATGCCGCCGCCCGCGCCGTGGCAAACAGCGCGCTGGTTAAGACAAGCTGGCACGGTGGCGACCCGAACTGGGGCCGCATCATGGATGCGATCGGCTACAGCCCGGCGAAGATCATCGAGGAGAAAGTGGATATTGGCTACAGCGCTCCGGGCAGCCGGAAGATCTGCTGGAGCCTCCGGCGCGGCCAGCCGACAGAGGCTACGTTCAAGGAACTGTGCGCCGCGGTGGCGCCCAAAGAGTTCGACCTTCACATCCGCCTGAACATTGGCCGGGCGGGCAGCCTCATTTACGCGGCGGACCTCACAGAGGAATACGTGGATTTCAACAAGGGCAACGTGGGCGACCCCGGCTCGCTCGGGGGCTAGGCGATGGCCGCCATGTTGAAACGGTTTTCAAGGAATTGACACGCAGCTATGCAAAACCTGATATCCAAGGCGGAGACCCTCCTCGAGGCGCTTCCGTACATCCAAAAATTCAGCGGCGCCACGTTCGTGGTGAAATACGGCGGCAGTTTCATGGATTCGCCGGATCCCGCGGTCCGGAACGGTGTGGCGCGAGACATCGTTTTTCTTGAAGCCGTCGAGATCAATCCCGTCGTCGTCCACGGCGGCGGCAAAGCGATCACCCGCGCCATGGAAAAGGCCGGCCTCAAAGCCACCTTCGTCCAGGGACAGCGCGTCACAGACCAGGCCACCGTGCGGATTGCCGATGATGTCCTCTCGCGCGAGATCAACCCGGAAGTTGTGGCAGCGATAAAATCCTTCGGCGGCATGGCCAGGGGTTTTGCGGGACCGGAAATTTTCACCTGCCGCAAGAAGCAAATGAAGGGCGTGGATGGCAAGCCCGTGGACATGGGATACGTGGGCGAGGTTACCGCCGTGAAGGTTGCGCCATTGCTCGAATGCATACGGCAGGGGGTTACCCCGGTGATCAGCCCCACGGCGCGCGGCGAGGACGGGCACGTGTACAACTGCAACGCGGATGTTGCCGCCGCGCAGGTTGCCATCGCCCTCAAAGCCACCAGGCTTGTCTTTATGAGCGATGTCCCCGGCCTCATGCGCGACCCCAGCAAGCCGGACTCGATCATCCCGCACCTCAAAGTGTCGGAAGTTGGCGCGCTCAAATCCCAGGGCGTCGTCGAAAAAGGCATGATCCCGAAGGTGGATAGCGCTGTGGAGGCCATCCAGGCCGGCGTGGATAAAGTTTCGTTCATTGACGGGCGTGTCCGGCACGCGCTGCTGTTGGAAATCTTCACCGACGAAGGCGTGGGCACCGAGGTTGTGCTATGAGCGAGCCCCGGGCTCGCCTGCTCGTGGTCGGCTACGGCAGCACCCTCCGCAGCGATGACGCTGTCGGACCCGTGGTGTCGGCTCGCATCGAGTCCATGCATCTGCCCGGAGTCGAAACGATCACGTGCGAACTGCTCACGCCGGAGCTTGCGGACCCGCTCTCGCGCGCGGATGCGGTGGTATTCGTGGATGCCTCGGTGGATGTGCCGGTCAAAAATGGGGTGCTCCTGCGCGACCTCGAACCTGCCGAGTCCTCTCAGATCCTTGCGCACGCGGCTGATCCCCGCACCCTGCTGGCCCTGGCCAGAGACGTGTTTGGTCATGCCCCCCGCGCATGGTGGCTCACCATCCCCGCTGTCCATCTCGGCATCGGCGAGGAGATGTCGTCTGTCGCGCGGAAAGGCGTCGAGGAAGCCGTTCGGAAA
>CAYNZC010000189.1:4518-4857 GCA_964401575.1 uncultured Verrucomicrobiota bacterium | reverse complement strand
TGTTATTCAGCACAAGCTCGCTGCCGGAGGCAATGTCCCAAATCTTCGATGAGTTGCCAAACCAGCTCAGGTTCCCGGCAATCGTGTTCACGCCGGACAGGTTGTTCACCCCGCCATACATGGTGGTATCGCCAAGGATTTGGAACCCGCCATTGCTGAAAGTCATTCCCGCTACGATCAAGCCCGAACCAATATCATTCACATTTGCCTGGCGCGAGGTCCCGGCGAAGGCGATCTCGCTTGAAGCCGAAGGCGCCACCCCGCCAACCCAGTTCTGGGGTGTGGACCAGAGATCGTTTGCGCCCGCGCCGTTCCACACGTAAGAGCTGCCTGGCGCAC
>CAYNZC010000189.1:0-4508 GCA_964401575.1 uncultured Verrucomicrobiota bacterium | reverse complement strand
TCAACAGAGAAATCGTCATAGGTGGCGCTCGTGCCGGCCACGTCAAAGAAGAAGAAACGCCCCGTGCCCGCATTAAAGCGCCATTTGTTTGGCTCAGGGGTTCCGGAGTCCGCCTCAGGCAGATCCGAATCTGTGTCGGTGCTGTAAATCCACGAGGCTTCATTGTCCAGGGAGACCCGAATGCTCGAATTGAATGTGGATGACTCGTAGCCCGCGTCGGTCACTTCGATGGTTACAGGCACCTCGGTCCCATATGCGCCCGGCAAAGTCGTAATGGCCTTATTCAAAGACGCGCTCAAGGAGCCTGCGTTTCTGGTTATCCGTTTGTACACCGCATAGTCCGAGGTGTTTGTCTTGAACAGTTGTATCCCAAACTCCCAGTCGCCTGCTGTACCCGGCGCCGAACTGAGCGCAAAAGAGAATCGTGGAGTGCCGGTGGCATAAGTGTGAGTCATTTTGACTTTGATCTTGTACTTACCCTTCGCGGATGGCGTTGCCGCCAATGTCCCGAGGGCAGGCGCAAAATCAAAAGCAGCCGCCCCATCTCGCGATAAAACAACAGTCGAGGTGGCGGTGCCGTCCCGGCCCACGGTAAATTTACCCCCGGTAACGGAGAACCGGTTATCGTTCCTTCCACCGGCATACTTAAGATAGCGCAGCCCATCTTTCGCCGTCCCGGTCAACCGGGTCACCGGCGGGATGATGCCGGAGTTGATCCCCTCCCCCAGAACAAAGCCTGAATTTACGTTTGGGCTGTCGTAGGTATCCGAGATGATTAGGGTTTGGCCCGGTGCGGAACTGGTGATGCACGTGAGCAATGCAGCACCGGCGATGAGGGTTCGTAGTCTTCTTGTCATGGTATGTCGCTGTTGTTGAGAATTTTTCACTGTTTCGGCTTTTTGCCCGGGGCCTGCTCTTCAACATGCCGCCACCCCGGACCCTTCCCAGTTACATTACATTCTAAACGCACTGCGCGCTCCGCGAAATACCCTCAAATTGGGGTATGAGAGGACCGCCAGCCCGGGAGGATCACGCGCGGGATGTCCGGGGCACGCTGCCCCGCGCGGCAGAAAGTGAGAATTCCAAGCGGCGGCTGCCAAAGGCAGCTTGTGCTTTGGGTCCGGGCCGCCGTAAACTCTGGTTGGATGCCGGCAAATCGCTGGAGACAGGATCGAGCCGTCTCTTGAAGTGACTGCAGCAAACGAATGAACATGCGCTTATATTTCCCTGTAATTAAATGCCCGGGATGCGGTTGGTTGCTGGAGCCCTTGCGGAACGCGGGGATGAAGTTTGGCATGTTCCTATGCGCGTTTTTTTGGCTGGCGAGCGGGGTGGCCGTGCGCGGTGTGGATGAATCTCCGTTTCTATTTCCGCCGGAGGGCAATCCAGAGCAGGTGATTGGGGAACTGGGATGCGTGGCCCCAACAGCGCTGGCGTTTGACAGCCAAAACAGGCCTTACCTGATGAACCAGACGTATCGGTCGCAATACGGGTTCATTCAGACGCTGGATACGAACGGGAACTGGGTGCAGCGCTCGTATCTGCCGGCGCTGCAGGCGTGGAATTCGGGGGCGGGCCTGCCGGCGGCGACAGCCACAAATCTGCATGCCGTGGGCTACCTGGCATTTGACGCCGCAGACGCCATGTACGTGGTGCTGCGCACGTACATCAACGCCTCAGCCGGTCCGTTTGTCCTGTTGTATTCGACGAATTTGGGGATGAGTTTTCAGGTTTACAATTTGCCGCAACCGAAGGAGGTGAACTATGTGAAGCTGGAACAATACACGGGTCGGAATTGTCTGCCGCATCCTCCAGCCATCGGCATTGCGCAATACCGGGCGGCCTACACGAATTCGGACTGGGCGAGCTACAACAATTTCTATGTGCTGCTGCCTGCCAAAACGGCTGCGGGCCTCAACCTGGGGGCTTCCATACTGGTGAGCACGAATTCCAACGGGTTTGTGAGCCATTCGGGGAGCTCGTCATTTGCGTTTTCGGAGTCGAACCGTGTGCACGTGGCGTACCTGAACGTGCCGGCCGGCGAACCGGGCTCGTACAACCCGACCTACGTGGCAACGCTGGATCGCACTACCCGAACCGTGATAGCACGACAGCATGTGGCGAACGCTCTGAGCTCGGACTCGGATAAAGTGGATGTGCATTGCTGTCCTGTGATTGCGGCGGATCAGCAGGGGTTTCTGCATGTTGTGTCCGGCGCGCACAACAAGCCGTTCCACCACACGCGATCGCTGGTTGCCGGCAGCATTACCAACGGGTGGACGGCGCCGCTGCCAATGAATGTCGTGCAGACCTATGCGACGCTGGTCTGCGACTCGGGAGACCGGTTGTTCAGCATTTACCGGACGATCCCGCCGCTCTATTTCCAGGATCGCGAAGCATCCGGCAGCGCGGGATGGTCCCTGCCCAAGCAACTCACCACCATGCCGTCGGCCTACACGAGCGGCGGCGGGTATTACACCATTTATTATCACCGGCTTTTCATGGATCGCGGGGATGCCCTGTTCGCGAGCTTCACGTTTTACTGGGTAGGCACCGGGGCGGTGGTGCATTCGGCGTACCCGCGGATTCTTGCGATTTCGGAAGACGGGGGAGTGACGTGGCGGGCGTGCAGCCGCCAACGGATGTTCGAACGGATGGTGCGACAGCCGGTCACCTGGACGGGACCCGCCAACGGCAGCGATGATTGGACGAGCGGGGCGCGATGGTCCGGCGGCGCGCCGGGCTGGGGAGACACAGCGGTGTTCACCGCGGCAGGCAACTATTCCGTGAGTCCGATCCGGCAAAGCGGGCGGTTTCCGTGGCAGGCAATGCATTTCGAGGAGGGCATCCCCGCGTTCGCCGTTGGTTTTTCCGTTTGGAACCCGAGCGCTGCCGGCACGCTGGTGCAGGTGAGCCCGGGAGTGACCACGGAACACACCATAGACGCGGGGCGCGGCGCGGGACCGTTCCAGGTGAATCTTCGCAGCGGCACAAACACCGTGCTGAACAACGGGTCCGGGCTGCTCTCGATCGGCTCTTCGCAGTTGAACGGAGTGATGCGGGCGTTGAGCGGGGAGGCAACCCTGGTGGTGGATGGGTCCGGCAACACCGTGCTGGGCGGTCTGGAAGGATTATCCAGCACCGGGCGAATGGTGTTGCAGAGCGCGGGAGGGACGTTGCGCCTGGTGAAGCGCGGCGCGGGAATCCTGACGCTGAACAACACAAACGCGCACAGCGGCACCACCCTGGAGGCGGGCACACTGCGCGTGGCGATAGACGGGGCTTCCGGCTGGGGCGGCGGGGCGTTCGGCAGCGCAGGCGCGCCGCTGACATTAAGAGGCGGCACGCTGGACCTTTGGATGGGCGGCATTGCTCCGTGCAACACCATTGTGAGCGGCGACGTGACGATTCTCTGCGGCAGTTCCACGGAGAGCCCCGGCATCACGAATGGGCCAGGCACACTGGCGATTGGAACGAACACCTTGACCGTTCAGCCGACGGAGAATGTGGCCAGTGGCGGGACCAGCCTGGCCTTTGGGGCGACGATGCTCAGCGGCGACGCGGAGTTCTGCATTCATGAAGGTCCCGCGACAATGAACGTGGTCCTGGGCGCGGTGGGCGAGAGCGGGGCGGGAAGGTCGCTGACGAAGACCGGGGCCGGGACGCTGACGCTGAACGGCGCGCACAGCTACACCGGGGGCACGGTGGTGAACGGGGGCACTCTGGCATGCCAGACCAACATGGGCGCGAACCCGACGGAATTCTCCGGCAGTGGAACCGTGCGGCTCGGCTCGGCGGGATACAGCATGCGCCTTAACTCGAATGCGCAATTCGGGGAGGCGTTCACGGGGCGGCTCGAGATCGCGCCGGGCGCGACCGTCACGGCGTTCAACAGTTCAACTTTCAGCAATAGCGTGTGCGAATTGAACGTGGCTTCCGGGGCCTATTTCAGTATGAACGGCGCTGCGATGCGGTTTGGCGGGCTGAATGGCTCGGGTATTGTTCAGAACACCGCCGGGGGGACATACGCTCCCGCCGCGCTGACCATTGGCGCAAACAACGCGAGCGGTTCCTTCTCCGGCCAGATCAACTCGGGCAGCCCTGTGAATGGGGCGATCTCGCTCACAAAAATCGGTTCCGGAACGCAGATCCTCTCGGGCGTGTGCAGCTACACCGGCCCGACGGTGATCAGCAACGGCACTCTCCTGGTGAACGGCTCCCTGGCCGCGGCAAGCGCGGTGTCGGTCGAACCGAATGCGATCCTGGGCGGCACGGGCGCGGTGAACGGGGCGGTGACAGCGAGAGGTGGCATTGCGCCGGGTGGCGACCGGGTGGGCAGCATCGCCACTGGCAGCCAGTTTTGGCGCGAGGGTGGAAGGCTGCTCTGCGATGTGGCGAGCGCCATAAACAGCGCCATGCGGGACGCGCTGGTGATCAACGGCACTTTGGCTTTCCAGTTCGATAACAACGGGACGTTCACCCTGCGGCTGGCTTCGATGTCCGATAGC
>CAYNZC010000188.1:0-4994 GCA_964401575.1 uncultured Verrucomicrobiota bacterium | reverse complement strand
CTGGGCTATCATCGTGCCGCCCCTTCGGGGCTCCGGTTTGGGGAGGGGATGAGGGGGGGGCCCGGTGGGGAAAAATGTGGTAAAAGAAGGATTGACTTCTTATAGGGACCTGAGATAATCTCGGGCCAAGTACAGGCAATAGCTAACATCAACCACAATTGGGGAAAGGGAATTCATGAAATACTCACTGATAGCCGCAGTAGGAATCATGCTTGCAACAGCAGTGCAGGGCCAGGTTCCGATTTATGATAACTCACAAAATGAAGCTTATCCTATAAGGTATTATCCGACTCCGGGAACACTTGAGTTTGGAGATGAAGTGAATTTTGATATTGGTCCGGGCGTGTCGCGTTACCTGACCCGGTTTGATTTTGAGTATTGGGGCATCAACACGGCGAATCCGTCGGTATTTGCCGGGAACGTCGAGGTGAATGTGAAGTTTTACAAGAATGACGGGCCATTGTCGGTCGCGGGATATGCGACGCCGAGCACGTCCATCTGGGAGAGCGGGTGGTTTGGGATTAGCCCGACAGAGCGCAACCGGATTGCGTACCTGGCGGGTTCGGACTTTGCGGCTGGCGGCCTTTATCTTGCTGAGGATAAACTGACGTGGACGGTACAATTTCGGGGCATGGGAGCGACGGACTCCGTAGGGGTGGATGTTTACGGTCCGCCTGTTGTTGGAACGAGCGCGCAAGACTTTTGGCTGAACGATCCCCTGGACGGAGGATGGGTGCAAAAGCAGAACGAAGTGGATATGAACTTTGCATGCCGGTTCTTTGTGGTTCCGGAACCGTCTTCAATGGGCTTGCTGCTTCTGGGTGGCGGGCTTTTGGCTGCGATGAGAAGGTCGCGCAAGCAATAACCGAGGTTGTTTTTCGATAGAACGGAAAGGCGCGAGCATTTGCTCGCGCCTTTTTGCTAAAGAGAGATGGCTTGTTACTCGATGATTTTGGCGCGGAAGAAACTGCGCTGAGGGTTGGCGGGTGAGTTGGTGAACCAGAATTGGCCCTGCGCGAGGTAGTTTGTGCTTAAAGCGGTCCAGTTGGAAAGATTGGTGGAGGTCTGGACGACGAAGCCTTGAGGAGCATTGCCCGAGATTCGAAATGCAAAACGGGAGGAATCCAACCACAGCGGTGTATCGAGAGTCAGTCCGGGAAGGGTTACGTGGACGGTCCATGCGATACTCTGTGTGAGCAGCGACTCGGGATCGTTGCGGACCATATCAGTTTGATCCGCAACCGTTACGCTAATGGAGTTATCGCCCGGGAAGAGAGACTGCGGCAAGCAGGAGAGGGTGATATTGGTCTGTGCCGGCACTGCGATTCCGTTTGTGAGCCACTGGATGCTGAGAGTATGAGAAGCCGGTTGGAGAACCGATACCGTAAATTGGGCAGGAGCATTGCTGGTGAGCGAAATGGAGGGAGCAACGGGGGAATATGCCTTGATGGGACGGACCTGGCGGTAAATTGCGAGGAGGAGGGCCTCGTTGCAGACTTCGCAGAATGTGGTGGTTGAGGGACTGCGCATCCGGCAATTGAGCTTGGGGCGGTACCAGCCTGTTGCATGGTAATGGGCGCCTTCGAACAAACCAATGACGCCCGGGTAAGTTGTGGGTGTGGGCACTGGAGTTTCCGGGGCGATCCATGCGTTCCATTTGATGCTGGCGCGGTTTGTTTCGCGAGTGGTGTTTGGCTCTTCGATGTCGGGATAACCGGGGTAGGGCAGGGTGTATTCGTCGCCGAGACCGGCGGCGACATGGCCGATTTCGTGGACCATAATATCGGAGACACTTCCGGAGGCGGTGATAGCGGTGTTTGAGGCGCCGTCGGAGCCACCCGGGATGAGGTCATTGACGAGCAGGATGGACAGGTCGGAATCCGGCAGGAACGTTTGGAGGAGGGCGTCCACTTTTCCCTGGCCGGAGGAACCGGCGGGAATGGTGATGATGTAGTCCCCGACCGGATCGTAAGAGCTGTTGAAATAGGTATCCCTTGAGATGGAAGCGACCGGGTGGTCCGAGCCGGACTGGGCGGAGGCGATAGCGATGGCGAACGCGTTACAGGCGGGGCGATATTCCTTGAAAGGCTGGACAGAGAAGAGCGTGTTGACGGCATTTGTGGCTGCGGCCAGGAACTGGGGAAGTTGGGCCGAGGTGTAGCCCTCCGAGAGAATCACGACGTTGTAGGCGTGGGTTGGCGGAGTATTCGAGAAGATGGTATGCAGCGTGGCCTGGCCCCATGCCTGGGAAGCCAGGATGGGAAGCAGCGCGACGGTGGCGCAACCAGAGGAAAGAAACCTATTCAAAACTTAGCCTGTAAAAGCGCTGGGGTTCAGACATTGGCGACGAGAGCTGGAACGCCGATCCGGAGACGATGATTTCATTCGTCACGGGCGTCCAAATCACGGGTGGAGGAAACAGACGGTCTGTTTGCACCAGCTTGAAGCCTGTGGAATCAACCGGCCATGAGAGCTGGAGCGTATGTTCGGACAAGAGAGAAAACGACAGAGTTGGCACAGGGCGAGTGGTTAAACATGAGGAGAACTCGGAGGAGTTGTTATACGGATCCGTTGCGGTGGCGGTGATGACGTGGCCGGGGGGCGCGCTGCGGGGCAGGGGCGCGATGAAAGAGGCGACGCAGGATGCATCGGTTGTCACATATGCGGAACCGAGGAAGAGCTTGCCCTCACCGTGTCCGGAGGGGTGGCAGGAGGGGTTGGCGAAGAACTCGAGGCGGAGGGGCGTATTGGCCTTGCCGTAGGCTGCGCCGCGAACGCCGGTGCCTGATCCTGTGAATGCTTCGGCGAGCAGCGGGAAGTTTTGGGCTCCGGCGTCAGCATCGCAATCGTCGTTAGGTGTGACCTGGTAGGCGGCCAGGTCTATGCCGAGGCCTGCGTTGGCGAAGAACGAGTTGCCGAGAATGGCATTGTTTGTGACGCCGGGGCGGACCCGGACGCCGGCGTAATTGATTCCGTTATAAGCCGGAGTGTAAGCAATGACGTTTCCTGCGTTTTCGGCAATACCGCCGATGGTGTTTTCGCGGGCGCCCTTTTCGAGTTCGATTGTGTGGAACTTGTTGGCTCCGGAGCCAATCGCGGTGGAGTTGCCGAGGGGGGTTACGCGGTCAATGCCTGCGCCGATGACATTTCCCTGGATAGAGTTCCATGCGGTATTGGTGAGGAAGAGGCCCCATGTGCCGTTTGCGGAGATGACGTTTCCGGCGCCGGGGAGGGGGCCGCCGATGATGTTGCTGACCGCCATTTGGAGGTAAATGCCTTCTTTTGCATTGGGCAGGGGCGACAAACCGGAGGCATCTGTGCCGATTTTGTTGCCCTGGATGATATTTGCGCTGGCGGTGTTACCCCAAAGGAAAAGGCCTGAATCGGCATTGCCTGAGATGACATTACCTGCGCCGGGCGTGGCGCCGCCGATAGTGTTTGCGCGGGACCAGGAGATACCGATGCCGGCTCCGGCGTTGGCGCGCGGGGCTGAGCCTGAGGCGTCGCAGCCTATGTAGTTACCCTGGACGGTGTTGAAGGTTGATCCCTCGACGATTTCGATGCCTTTGCCGAGGCTTGAATTTCCGGAGATGACATTGCGGGCTCCGGAGGTTGTGGAGCCGACGAAATTGGAGTGAGCGTTGCAGAGAGTGATGCCATTTCCGAGATTTCCCAGGGGATTCGTGCCTGTGATGTCGAGGCCGACCAAGTTGCCGGCGATGAAGTTGGCTGTGCTGTTGGTTGAGAGGAGGATGCCGCCGGCTTTGTTTGCGGAGATTACGTTTCGGGCTGCCGGAGTTGAGCCGCCAACGTGGTTATTGCGAGCGGCGAGCATTGTGATGCCCGCGTAATCGTTTCCGGCGGCGATTTTTCCTGTTGGATCCGTGCCGACCAGGTTGCCAAGGATGCTATTGCCGGCGGCTGAGGCGCCTGAGATTAGAATGCCTGTCGTTCCGTTTCCTGAGATGACGTTGCCGGCGCCTGCATTGGTTCCGCCGATGAGGTTGTCTGGCGCGCCCTGGATCAGAATGCCGCCCTGCCTGTTGCTGACGACGGTGCTGCCATTGGCGCCAATGCCAATGAAGTTGCCCTGAATCGTGTTACCCGAGGATACAGTGCCATCGAGAACAAGGCCGGCCTCGTAATTGCCGGCGATGATGTTGCGGGCGCCCGGGGCAGGGCCGCCGACCAGGTTCCCCTGTGAGGCGCTGATGCTGATACCGTTGTCGTTATTGGGCAGGCGTGAGGTGCCAGTTGCGGCGGTGCCGATGAAGTTGCCCTGGATCACGTTGCTCGATGAGTTGAGGATATAGATGCCGGAGCCTGAGTTACCGGAGAGCACGTTTCGATCGGCGGCGTTGGTTCCGCCGACCAGGTTTGCGGTCGAGGTATCTATCCAAACGCCCTGGTTATTGGGGCTGGCGGCTGTGCCTGAGGCATCCGTGCCGATGAAACAGCCGGCTACGTGATTTGAGCCTGAGCCGCGGATGTAAATACCCTGTGCGGGGAAGCGATTGAGGATCAGGCCGCGGACTGTGCTGCCACCGGAGAGGAGGCGCAAGCCGGCGTTGCTGCCGGAACTGGCGCCGTTGATTTGAATGAGGGGTGTGCCGGCATAGCCCGGCTGAGAGGCGCCGTCAATGATGACAGGATCGGTGATTGCGGGCAGGGCGGAGGTTGGTGTGATGGTTTTGATTCCGGCGCCTGAGATATTGAAAGAGATGGTGTCCAAGCCCGCGAGGCTGTTGGCGTCTATGATCGCCTGTCGCAGGGAGCCCACGCCGCTGTCCGCAGTGTTTGAGACTGTGAAGGTGGCGGCGTTGGACGCGGACGTGATTACGGCGAAAGAAAGTGCGAAAAGAAAAAACAGGTTTCGACCTGATTTGCGGCATGATTGCAATCCCATAGCGTAGTCCCTTTTGTGGCATAATAGGGGAAAAGGGGGGAAAGCAAAAGCTGAAAGTTGGTAATCAGGAAAAAAACCTGAAACCTGA
>CAYNZC010000187.1:0-5013 GCA_964401575.1 uncultured Verrucomicrobiota bacterium | reverse complement strand
AAAGAACACCAGAATTCGGTTTAACAAGTTCCGCTTTTCTTGATTTATCAATAGATTTCAGATAGCTATCGCTGTTGAGTTTCAAGACGACAGATCGTGAGAAGTTGATTGAGGTTGAAAGCAAAACAGGAGATAAGATTTTTGACGTGGATCCGAACAAGAGTAGTGACCATGCAATGTCCTGAATGAAACACCCGTTTAATAACCGCAAAGGGTCGTTCAACGAGACACCGCGTCCTGCTGATTGCCCGGTTTCTTCGTTTATCTTTCTCGGAGAGGGGTTTTCCCCGAACGGCACGTTTCATGGTTTTATCCATGGATGCAAATGGGATTGTCCCAAAATATCCTTTATCCCGGTATACCGTTTCGCCCTTTTCAGAGAGATCGATTTGATTGTCATGTATTGCAGCGGTCGTTGTGTCGAACCTCCGGATGAACTGATAATCGGTATCAATCAGCGAATGAAGTTTGTATCCGAACTGGGATTTGGATCCTTTCTTGGCCCACGTCCCGTCACGACTTCGACGAGTCCTGGCCTCATCCCCGCGAGATTTGTCAGATGGTGCATGGCCCGGATCTGTTGTGATAAAGGTCGCATCCTGAATGGTACCCCGTTTAACCCGGTACCCTTTTTCATCAAGTTGTCTCTGCAGTTCATCCCAAATCTTATGGACTTTACCTTGGTTGTTGAGTCGCTCCCGAAATCTCCAGAGGGTTGACCGATCCGGGATAGTATCGGGATATCCGAGGAAGTGCCGAAAAGATATCCGATCATTGGCCTGTCGTTCGGCTTCGTAATCCGATAAGCCATACCATCCCTGGAGCAGGAGCATCTTCACCATCAGGATCTCGTCGATATGCGGCCTTCCGCCTTCTTCTTCATTTTCATGATACATGTCTGCTAAAATCGGCCGAAACTTTTCCCACTCAATCAGTCCTGCGATCTCGCCCAACTTGTCTCCCAATTCCGCTATCGTTGAATACTGCTGGTGAAGAAAATAATCCTGAAATGTCTTCATACGTTTTAATTCATTCAGCTAAGATAAAAATTTGAGCCTGGTTTTTCGCTATACTCAATGCTTTTTTTCCTGCTTTTTCCCTTTAATAATCGTTGAATCTCACCAATCTCATGATCATACAGCATTTCCAATGACATTGGGGGAGTTGTAGATATTGGTAATACTCGATGAGGCATGTATTCATATAAGTCCTTATTAAAAACAGATGTCAAGATATCGCGATAAAGGGTAAAACCCGATTGAACATAGAGATACAATTGATTTTCAGATACATCTATGATGTAATGCTGTTGGGCATCTCGGATACTATTGATCGTCTGCAATGTCAGAACTTGCTCATCAGTAAGGAAGCGGATTTGTCCATCACCAACAGCAATTCTTAGACATTTTTCAAATCCAATAGTATGCTGCGTTTCTTTGTCGAAAATTTTACCTTTCTTCTGAAGTATCGATGCTTTAAGAAGCATCTCAAATGAATGATCTAAAAGAATCAGAACTGAACAAGTCCTTGCATAATCGTGAGGACGATTAAACAGCTCAATCGATAAAATGAGAGAGGCGACTGATTTATCTAATAATATTTTTACTTCACGTTTCATCGCAGCATCCTGCCCCAGTTAACTTTACAACTGCATCTGCGAATTTACTTTGGATCATCGCCCTCTCCTTCAGCCGCGATTCAAGGGCATCGCACAACGCCATCAGCGCATCGACCTTCGTAACGATGCGGTGTTGTTCGGCGAGCGGGGGGAGGGGGATAGGAATGAGTTTGAGTTTTGCTGCTTTGATCCCCCTTGCAGTGACACCAGACGATTTTTCTTCGATGCAGGTTTGGAGCAATGGGCTCATAATAGCGTACATGAGGTATGTCGAAAAAATCCCTTCATACGGATGCAAATTGATAACTCGCTGGGCTAATGCAAATTTTTCTGTTATCGAGATTTGTGCCACATTGCCCATTGGAGCTTCAGTTGTAAACAGAAGATCACCAACTGATGGAAAACCTCTTGTCATCCATGAATCATATTCCTCGGATGAAATGTATTCTCGTGGTTCGTCATTCAGATAACCCATCCGAACATTTTTTGCAGTGATTAATTTGATCCCGGATAGAATTTTATTCGGAGTTTTACCCCTGTAATCAATAAATTTTGTAAGTGTGCCAAGTCTTTCCCATTCCCATCCATTTGGAAGTGAATAGGGAATTTCATCATTATCGATTTGTGAATAGTCACTGTTCTTTTGCAGTTTCTTGAGTATTGCACGAGCTGGCTCATCCCCCGGCTCCTGCCTTACCAGCCGCCCCTGCACCGCCAGCTGGAGAATCGTCTGACGAAGCACTGCCACGTTGTCCTGGCAATCTAGGATCAGATCGAACGCATCGCACACCTGCGCCCACTGCCGCCCGAACTCCTCAGGGCTCCCTGCGTTCTGCAATCCCGCAAGGCTCGCGATGCCAAGTTTCAGGCAGCCCGCCCGCTCCTGCTGCTGTCGGGCTTCGAGCTCATCGCAGATCGCCATGAGCCGGTCGACTTTGGCGACGATGCGGTGCTGTTCGGCAATAGGGGGAAGATAGATTGGTGCGTTTTTCAAAATTGTTTGATTGATATTGTTTTGAGCCAGTCCGCGGGATAATTGAGCGTAATAACTCTGAATAGCAAGCAAATGGAGGTATAAAAACTCCAAACTGATAATTTCTTCATTCGGTTTTATCCCTACTATTGCTTGATTGCAACAAGCTTTGAATTTTAGAATCCCTGCTTTGCCAATTGTTGCAAAAATTGTGTATAATAACGTATCCGGTTCCATTAAGTAAGCAGAAGAATTTTTCAAACCTTCTTCTGTTATGTACTCTGAAGTTTTTGTGACATATTTTTCTTTTATATCTTGGATTTTTATCCAAGGGATTGTTCCTTTTTCCCAATACGCTGAATTTTTTCGGTCGGGTGTTCCTCCTGCTCGTACTGAACAAATTTCGCCAAGTCGAAGAACAATCCACTTTTTAGGAATCGAAAAATATAGTTCGCTATCTTCAATTTTCGAATAATTCCCTTTCTTCCCAGTCGATTTCTGATTCTGTTTTTGAATTTTTGTGATTATTTCATCGAGAGGCTCATCCCCCGCATCCTGCGTCCCGAGTTTCCCCTGCACTGCGAGCTGTAAAATCAGTTCCCGCAGCCGGGCGATGCCATCCGGTGCAGTGACAAGCGTGGCGAAGTGCTCGAACAGAAGATCGGTATTTGGTGGATGGTCAGCAGTCATTGAAAAAATTCCCCAATCTTTCTCCAATTCGTCCCCAATGATCTTGCTGGATAATGCTCCATTTCAGAATCCAGCGCAGCAAAATTGAAAAAAATTCTCCAATAGTCAGACAATCGGGCCATCATCTCTTCTTCTCGGCAGGTGTCCCGAGCGATGCCATCATTTCCCGCTTCAGCTTCTCCCGTGTCTCCGCCGCTTCCGCCCGGATCCGCTCGTACTCCCGGAGCAGTTCCACGGGATCGCCGAGCTCATCTGGAACCACGTTCGGGTTCTTGATGTCAAGGTTGAACCCGTTCGCGATCACCTGCTCCACCGGCACCCGCCACGCATGCTCGTTCTCGGTGCGGTTCGCCCACCATGCCTTCTCGGGCTCGAACTCTTCGATCCGGATCGGCTTGGTCTTATTATATGACTTGACGCCCTCGGGGTAGGTGTGTTCGTAGTACCAGATCTCTTTCGTGGGTTTGCCTTTATCGAAGAAGAGGAGGTTCGTTTTGATACCAGTGTAGGGGGCGAAGACGCCGTTCGGGAGCCGGACGATGGTGTGGAGGTTGCACTCGGTCAGGAGTTTCTCCTTGATCCGGCTCTTGACGCCCTCGCCAAAGAGCGTGCCGTCCGGCAGCACGATCGCTGCCCTGCCGCCATCCTTGAGGATGTGCATGATCAGGACGAGGAAGAGGTCGGCGGTCTCGCGGGTCTGGTAGGTGGCGGGGAAGTTGGTCTCGATCCCGTCCTCCTCCATGCCGCCGAACGGGGGGTTCGTGACGATCACATCCACCCGGTCCCGGGCCGAGTAATCCTTGAGCGGGCGGGCGAGGGTATTGTCGCGCCGGATCTGGATCGGGACATCGATGCCGTGCAGCATCATGTTCGTGATGCAGAGCAGGTGCGGCATCTGTTTCTTCTCGACGCCGTGGATCGAGCTCTGGAGCAGTTCCTCGTCCTTCGGGGTCTTCACGGATTTGCGGACGTTCTCGATGGCACAGGCAAGGAACCCGCCGGTACCGCAGGCCGGGTCAAGGATCGACTCGCCGAGCTTCGGGTTCACCTGGTCCACCATGAACTGGGTCACGGCCCTCGGGGTATAGAATTCCCCGGCATTGCCCGCACTCTGGAGGTCTTTTAAGATCTTCTCGTAGATCTCCCCGAACAGGTGACGGTCCTCGGACTTGTTGAAATCGATCTCATTGATCTTGTTTGCCACCTGCCGGATCAGCGTCCCGTTCTTCATGTAGTTGTACGAGTCCTCGAAGACCCGGCGCAGCAGGATCCCGGAACCGTTCGATCCCGCTTCCATCGGCAGTTCCTTCAACGTGGTGAACAGGTCGGCATCGATGAACTTCAGGAGCGCGTCGCCCGTGATCCCCTCGGGGTTCGCCGCCCAGTTCCGCCACCGGAGCCGGTCGGGTATCGGTGACCGGTACCCCTTCCGCAGCAGCTCGTACTCCTTCTCCTTGTCATCGAAGATTTTCAGAAAGAGCATCCAGCTCAGCTGGCTGATCCGCTGGGCATCGCCATCGACACCCGCGTCCTTGCGCATGATGTCCTGGATCGTCTTGATCGTTGTTCCGACTGCCATAAAAAAAACCAGCTCCTTATCCGGTGCCCTTCAGCACTCGGCCGTGTAGAGACACTTCTCCAGACGGCGTATCGCTTCCATATAATTGGCGCTCCCGCCAAAAATAGTATTCACAATCTCCAGCGGTGTGCCAAAACTGGTGAACGGGTCCAC
>CAYNZC010000186.1:0-5189 GCA_964401575.1 uncultured Verrucomicrobiota bacterium | reverse complement strand
CCGGCATGCTCTTCTCAAGCTTCACCGGACCCCACGTCGCATCCTTGCAGGTGTATCTCCCGGGTGTCGCCGGTGCAGGCGCAGGTGCCGGTGCCGGGGCCGGAGTGTAAACCGGAGCCGGGGCGGGCTTGGCCGGAGCAGGCGCCGGTTTCCATGCCGGAGCCGGGGCTGCCTCGCGCTGGCGCATGAACGGCGAGCGCCCGGTATAATACTTGCCCGGGGGCACGTCATACTCGCTGCGATATTCCTGGTTCCACTGCTCGTGCTGGAATTCCTGTGCCAGCGCGGCGGGGGTGTTCGACATCAGTGCCGTCAAGCCGACGGCCGTGAGGATGGTTAAACTAAGTTGTTTCATAAAGTATTTCCTAGTTAGAGGTTTTTATGTCCCACAAACATTATTTTCATAGCACCAAAACGCAATCTGGCAAATTATATTTGTTACTGAATTGCATGATTCCAATTTGACACCCCGTGCCAACACGTTTTTCAATCGTTGGCCGCCGTCGTTTTTTCTGGCGTTATCCGGGTTGCGCAAAGGCTTTGTGTGGATGATGATAACCCGGTTGCCATGGATTTTATGAAGAGAAGAGCTTTCCTCAAAGCAGTCGGCGGAGCCGCTGGCGTCGCGGCCCTGGGCGTTCCACAACTTTTTAGCGCGGATGAACCCCTCGAACGGGTCGCCGGCATGCCGCATCGCCTGCTCGGCGGCACCGGAGAGCGGCTCTCGGTCGTCGGCTTCCCCGGACTCGCCCTGATCCACCACGACCAGGAAAAAAGCACCCAAGCTGTCCACTCGGCTTTCGAGCGCGGCATCAACTATTTCGATGTTGCCCCGGCCTACGGCAACAAGGAATGCCAGGCCAAACTGGGCATCGCCCTTCAGGGCATCGACCGCAACAAATACTTCCTCTCCTGCAAAACGAAAAAGCGCGATGCCGACGGCTGCCGGGAGGAGCTCGAAGAATCGTTAAGAGTGCTCAAGACGGACCGGTTCGATCTCTACCAGCTTCATCACCTCGTAACGCCCGCCGAGGTCAAGCAGGCGCTCGAGCCCGGCGGCGCAATGGAAACGATCCTGAAGGCAAAGGAACAGGGAAAAATTAAATACATCGGGTTCTCCGCCCACACGACCAAATCCGCTCTCGAGGCGATGAAGAGCTTCAAGTTTGACACCGTGATGTTCCCGATCAATTTCGTCGAGTATTACACCTGCGGTTTCGGAAAGGAAGTGCTCGCCCTGGCCAACGAGCAGGGCGCCTCGGTGCTCGCCATCAAGCCTATCTCCTGGGGCGCATGGCCGAAGGATGCAAAACGCAACCGCCAATGGTGGTACCAGTGCGTCGAAGAACCGGAAGACCTGGAACTGGCCCTGCGTTTCGTGCTCTCTCAAAAACCGGTCGTCACCGCAATTCCAGCCTCTTTTCTGGATCTGCTGGATCGAAGCATGGACGCCGTGAAGAAGTACAAACCTCTCGATGAGGCAGCCACGGCCCGGCTCAAAGAGATGGCGGCAAACCGGGGTTCCATTTTTCAGCGCGAACAGGACCGCGTTGCCATGAACCTGCCGCACCGCGAAATGCCTTACCCGCATCATCCCCACGAGTGCGCCTGAGGCGCCCCCAGCGCCCGCGCCAACCGGCGCGCCACAAGCAACGCCCGGCAGTTCGTGACATTCCGCCCTGTGCGCTGTCTAATCAGCGGTGAACACAGTTGTGAGCATGCAGCGCGAACATGTCCCGCCCGAAACGGAGTCCGCACCTCCGGGTCCTCCGGATTTCGCTGATCTCTACACCGAGCACAGCCGCCCCATCTTTTACCTGTGCCTTCGGCTGCTTGCCGACCCCGACAAAGCCGAGGATGCAACACACGATGTCTTTCTGCGCGCATACCGGGGGCTCCGGACTTTTCGCGGTGAATCATCGTGGCGCACGTGGCTTTACCGCATTGCCATCAACCATTGCCGAAACCTCCAGCAATCCTGGCAGGAACGCCACATCTTTGCCGGCCAGGACGACTTCACCATTGAAAACGCGCCTTCGGCCCACACCGAGTCGCCGCTACGCGTGCTCGAGACGAAAGAACTGGGCAAACGCATCCAAACGACCCTGAACCGCCTGCCGCCCGAGTACCGCCTCATCCTGTTGCTGGTGGCGGATGAGGAACTGAGCTACGAGGAGGTCGGCGAGCTCACCGGCCAAAGCGGCGATGCCGTCCGTGGCAAGCTCCACAGGGCGCGAAAGGCCTTTGCAATCGAATTTCCAAAAACAGCGTAAGCGGTATGAAACGCCAAACCCGAATTGAATCTCAACACAAGGAAGAGCACCACGCTGCCGCGCACGAAGAGCTTTCGAAAGAGGCTGTCCGCGACTTCGCAACTCCCGAAGAAATGCTGCGGCACGATGCCCTCCACACCCCCGTTCCGCCAAAGCTCGCCGAGCGACTGCGAGACTCCATCGGAAGCGTTCCCGCGGCGCCGCGCCAATCCTGGTGGCGAAAGCTGCTGGGCCTCGATCCATGATTGCGTCTCAAGATCCCATTTCGACCCATGCCCGTGCCCGCAAGGCATCCGCCCGGGCTGTGGAGGCTTTTCGAAGCCTGCGCGCGTGTGATCTCTGTGCATGGCATTGCGGCACAAACCGCTTTCAGGAACCCGGCAGGCACTGCCACGCAGGCGTAGAGACGCGCTGGTTCCTGGCGCAAACGGAAGTGTCGGACGAAACCGAACTGGCGCCGTCGTTTTCCATCGCCCTGAGCGGCTGCAACCTGCGCTGCGCTTACTGCATCACAGGCGAGCGAAGCTGGAATGCGCTCGCCGGCGATCCGCTCAACCTCAAAGTCCTCGCCGCGCGGGCGCAGCGGGCCCTGGCGCAAGGTGCCCGGTCCATCATGGTGCTCGGAGGCGAACCGACCATTCATCTGCCACACGTTCTCGCGCTTGCCGCGGCTTTGCCGGACTCAGTGCCGCTCATTTTCAAAACCAACGGCTACCTCTCCGCCCGCGCGCGGGAGTTGTTGGATGGCATCTTCGACCTATGGCTGCCGGACTTTAAGTTCGGCAATGACGATTGCGCGCGGCGCATTTCCCACGTCGAAAACTACACTTCCGTCCTTCAGGAGAATCTGCTCTGGGCGGCGCGCACGCAACCCGGGCTGATGATCCGGCACCTGTTGATGCCGGGCCACCTCGAGTGCTGCTGGAAGCCTGTAGCGCGGTGGATCTCGCAAAATCTGCCGGAAACGAAAGTGAGTCTCCGGACGGCATTCTGGCCGGCATGGCAAACGCGTAACCATCCCGAGCTGAGCCGCCCCGGCCGGGACGACCAGGCCCTTAAAATCGCACGGTCATACAGGTTGCGCTTAATCCAATGAAATCACCCTCAAAACCGCTGGAGACCAGACGCCGGCACGGCTACTACCGCGAAACGGAACTGCTCCTGCTCGCCGATGGAAGAATCATGGCGCATAACATCACCCCGGCCACCGCCCGCCTGCTTGAAGCGCTGGCGCCCGGCGCCATGGCCGGACGCTTGCAACCTGGACGCGACGCCGCCAAAAGCAAAACCCCAAAAGCAAAATGACCTTTTCCACTGAAATCGAAACACTCATCCGCGCGCGTTATCCAATTCTCTACATCATCTCCAGCGAGGAGACGCGGGTCATCAAGGATGTGGTGGACATTGCGGCCAGGCGGCAAAAGAAGGTCTTCGAGTGGAGCTACAGCACCGGCATTGTTCCTTCCGGCACATCCATTCAGTCCCAGAAACATCGAAACACCCCCACCCGCGATCCCCTTGCCGCGCTGGACCAGGTTATCGAGCAGGTCGAGCCCGCACTCTTCATTTTCAAGGATTTTCATCCTTTCCTGACCAAAAACAACTTTGCCATCGTGCGAAAGCTCAAGGAGATCGCACTGCACCTGAAGAACAGCTTCAAGACCATCATCCTGGTGTCGCCAGTCATGGAAATCCCGACCGAACTGGAGAAGGAAGTCACGGTGTTGAACTACCCCCTGCCCGGCCGCGATGACCTCGGCGCCCTCCTGGACAAAATCGTCGAGGATGTCCGCCAGTTCAAACAGGTAAAAATCAACCTTGATGACGCCGGACGCGAGCGTCTCCTGCAGGCGGCGCTCGGCCTCACGCTTGGCGAAGCCGAAAACGTGTTCGCCAAGATCATCGTCAAAGACGAGCGCCTCACAGGCGACGATGTGAACGAAGTTTTCGCTGAGAAACAGCAAATCATCCGCAAAAGCGGCCTGTTGGAGTATTACGCCACCACCGAGAGCTTTAACAACGTCGGCGGGTTGGCGGTGTTGAAGGACTGGCTGCGCAAACGCGCATTGGCTCTTAGCCCCGAGGCCCGCGCATTCGGCCTGCCATCACCCAAGGGCATCCTGATGCTTGGCGTGCAGGGTTGCGGCAAAAGCCTTTGCGCCAAAGCCGTGTCCACGCAATGGCAACTGCCGTTGCTGCGCTTCGACATGGGCCGCATGTTCGGCAGCCTTGTGGGATCTTCCGAGGAAAACGTTCGCCGCGCCATTGCCGTGGCCGAATCCGTGGCGCCCGCAATTCTGTGGGTGGATGAAATTGACAAAGCCTTTGCGGGCTCCCAGGGATCGGGCGCGACGGATGGCGGCACCACCGCCCGCGTCTTCGGCACGTTCCTAACGTGGCTTTCAGAAAAGACGGCTCCCGTGTTTGTTGTGGCCACCGCAAACGACATTTCCCAACTGCCGCCGGAATTGCTCCGCAAGGGGCGCCTCGACGAAATCTTCTTCGTGGACCTGCCCACCAGCCCGGAACGCGCCGAAATTTTTCGCATTCACCTGGAAAAGCGCGGGCGCAAAGCCGAATCCCCGGATATCGCCAAACTCGCCGAGGCCAGCCGCGATTTCAGCGGCGCGGAAATCGAGGAGGCAATCAACAGCGCGCTTTACGACGCATTTTACGCCGGCACAGACATCGACACATCCCACATCCTGAATGCGATCGCGCAGACCGTCCCGCTGGCCCGGACCATGGATGAACAAATCAACCGGCTTCGCTCCTGGGCCGACGGCCGGGCAAGAAATGCGAGTGTGGAGAGGGTTATCAACAGCGGGGGAGCCACGCGGCGGATGGAGCTCTAGCCCGCAAAGCACAGCGGGCACGATCGAGATCGTGCCCGCGCGCTCGCATAGCCGATAATGG
>CAYNZC010000185.1:1527-5299 GCA_964401575.1 uncultured Verrucomicrobiota bacterium | reverse complement strand
GGCATCTGGAATTTGAGTAGTTGCAAGCATCCCGCTGCCCCCAGAACAGTTCGCCTCACCCCCTTCCCAAGCCTTGGACCCCCAGAAAATTCACAAAGAGAAAATAAAAAAAGGCATTGACCTTTCCGCAATAATAGCGTTTAATACACAAAAGTTCATTCCGCGGGTTTACAGCCGGGTGACAAACAGGGAATTAATTATGAAATCGATGACGACAATGGGACTAGGCCTTCTGGTTGCAGGTTTTTTAATGGGGCATCTCGCTGAAGCTGCGCCTTCGGCTCCAAACAAGTTTTCTTTTTCTTCGGTTCCGGCGCCGGAACTGCCGGCAAAGGCCGCCACGATTGTTAAGGAAGCCAATGCGCGCGACCGCGACGCAGTGACTATTGATGTGGTCCGCGCTGCCGTCAGGCAAAACCCCGCCGCGGCGCCCGCCATCGTTGGCGCAGTGGCTCGTGCTGTGCCCTCTGTGGCCGAAACCGCTGCGGCCATCGCTGCCACTGAGCAGCCCTCCCAGGCAGCCCAGATCACCCGCGCGGCCGTCGCCGCCGCTCCCTCGCGAGTCGGCAAGATCGTTACCGCCGTTTGCCGTGCTGTCCCGAATGAATACCGGACTGTGGCTGTGGCGGCTTCCCAGGCCGCGCCCAATCGGCGCCGGGAAATCCTGGATTCGGTAGGCGTTGCCCTCCCCCAACTCAAGGGCAGCATACAGCAAAGTCTCGTCAGACAGGCGGGCAATGCGCCCTCCGTTGAGATGGTTTTGGATTCGGCGAAGCCGGTTCCACAAGACTCAACGCTGGCATCCACCGCCACTCCGCCCGTCCGTGGCCCGGTCATCGAACCGCCTTACATTCCACTCACACAACCGCCTGTTTACAATACGACCCTGACGAACACCCCGCCCGGCGGGCGTGACTACACAGCCCCGTAATAGCAGGGATTGTTAGCGGATACTGTACCAGTTCGTCCGAGGCTCGGTTTTCCGAAGCCAGCCAACCGGTAGCGGAAGTCGGTACCCTTCTCGCGCTGCGCTTGAGCCGCCGCGACAGTAGTTTTTCGCTGGCCAGGTTGTTCTTTGTAAAGGTTTTTAAGAGATGGGTCTTGATTACACGCCGCATCTCCCTTATAAGTCTTTTAGGATTCATGCCATGAAAAAGTTGTTCTTCTGTCTCATCCCCGTCTTTTTCGCAATCTTCAGTCTCCTCATTACAAGTGCCCACTCGGTTGCCCAGGAAGGGCCTGACCACTCCGGCTTTGTGGCCTACATCAGTCCGGACGGTGGTCTCTCGGCCGTCACCCGGCCCGGCATTCAGGACCCCTTGGCAGCGCTACAGGCGCTCAGTTCCCCGCCACCAGGCTATTCCTCCGCCGTGCCCGATGGAGTCACTGTCGAGAGTTTTTCGTTTGATGCCTCAGCAGCAAAGGTCGGTTTTTCCAGTTCTCTCGCCACGGTCGCGCTGGATGACGCGCGAGTCGAATTGATCTACGCGCAGGTGCGGGCCACTCTTTCCCAGTTCGGCATTGAAAACACGATCCGCATCGAAAGCGGCGGACGCCCGTTGCACGAGTACCTGCCTCCCGCTCCATCCATCACGCCGCGTGGGTCTGCGGGCGTTCAATTCGGCCCCCTGCTGGCGCCGGGTTCTTCCCTGGCAGGCAAAACGATCAGTCTCTCCCCGGGACACGGCAAGGTTTGGACTGGCTCGAGCTATGTCTTCGAACGGCCCGTCTATTGCTCGCCGCTCAGCCGTGAGGACGATCATAACGTGGAAATTATGACTTACCTGGATCAGTATCTCCGGCAGGATGGAGGCGTCACGAAGGTTTACCGCTGCCTGAACAAAAGCTACGGCACGCACAGCGGAAGCGGGGAACCCTGGTGGCGCGTGTCCGCCGGCTACTGGATCAAGCAGAATGGCTACCCGTGCAGTGTGTATGCCAGCAGCACCGGAGATTGCACCCTTGGCGCCGGCGCAAGCGAATCCTCTGACTCGCTGCGCTCCCGTCCGCTGGCTTCGGACTACGACGCTGCGGACATTTACGTTTCGCTGCACAGCAACGGACTGAACGGAGACTGCACGGGGTCCACCTGCCCGAACGGCACCTGCACTTATTATTGCGCAAGCGCCGAACACGCCACGTGGGCCACGATCAGCCAGCAACTTGCCACTTCCATAAACAACTCGATCGTGGACTCCATTCGCACGCGCTATGGGGACACCACCTGGAGAAACCGCGGCGCCATCAATGCCGACGGCAACCAGGCCGAGACCCGTATTCCGAACCGCGCAGCCGTCCTGATCGAGCTCGCATTTCACGATACCTGTGACCGCGACGGCCTTTACCTGCAGGACAATTTTTTCCGCTCGACCACCATGTGGGCGACCTACAAAGGCATATGCGACTACTTCGGCGTTAGCCCCACCTGGGCTTATTACTCGGATGAACTGGTCAGCCACGACATCCCCACCACCATGGCGCCAGGCTCGACCGTCACGGCTCATCTCACTTTCCGCAATCGCGGGGTGCTGTGGAGCGACGCGCGCCAGTTCCGCCTCGGCGCCGTGGGCGACTCGGATCCATTCACCACGACCACTCGACACAATGTGGGTGGCGAGATCGGGCCCGGGGAAACGAAAACGTTTACTGTCACACTGACAGCTCCGGCCACTCCCGGCGCCTATACCACGGACTGGCGAATGTTGCGCGAGGGCGTGGAATGGTTCGGGCAGACGTTGTCGGTGACCGTCAACGTGGGAGACGTCGGCCATCCGGCCACGTGGGGGCCGTATAATCTTACACAGTCTCGTTCGATCTACTCGCCGGGAAACCAGGCGGCCTCCCTGCGCACCGGCTGGTACACCACCACTGCCGGCACCGGCGCAGCCCGCAGTATCCTCAAGGCTGCCGATGCCACCATGGCTCACATGCCGGATGCCTCTCTCGTGTCCGGCTCCACCTTCACCGTGGCTTTTACCCAGGCCGGGACCTACAGCACCACTGCGGATAATCCTCTGAACATCTACCGCATCAGCCAGGCGTGGGACGCCGCAACCGTTCACTGGGCCAGCCCGTGGGCCGCAGGCGGCGCTTACACCAGCGTCGGCACGGCATCCCAACCCGTTGTCTATCCCGCCGAAGGCGCCATTTATACCTTCTCAATCGGCGCGGGAAACAACTTCCCCTACGGTGTGATGATGAAAGGGGACGTTGAATCCAGCATTAGCTATCGCAAGGCATGGCTCGGCAGCGGCACATACCCCACCCTGACGGTCAACTATACCACCCCAACCCCCAGCATCCGGAATTGGGCCTACCTGGGCTGGTTCGACCAGGGCGTGACTGCGGACCGGCAGCTCCGCCTCGATACCGACCAGGTGGCCGGCACTTACGCAGGCGTTCCGGTGACGGAAACGACCATGGCTCCTCGCGTCGGAGCCAGCAGCTATGGCAACTCCTACGGCATCCGCCAATGGGCCCAGGGCAGCTATACCAACGACCTGGTCAACCTGAATTCGTCCGCTTTCTACAACGCGGTTCATGAAAACGCAGTCACCTATTGCTTCGTCTATGTCCACAACAGCAAAGGGTCCGCCATCGCAAACGCTTACCTCGGCATTGGCTCGGACGACGGCTGCAAAGTCTGGTGGAACGGTTCGCTGGCGGGCAGTTTCGTCGATGGCCGGGCCGTTTCAGCAGATGCCAGTTTCTGGGGGCCAATCACCATCAATGCCGGCTGGAACAAGCTGCTCGTGAAAGTCGAGAATGGCAC
>CAYNZC010000185.1:0-1427 GCA_964401575.1 uncultured Verrucomicrobiota bacterium | reverse complement strand
TGTTTATGCGCGGTTTGCCAACGCCAACCGCACGGCTCTCACGGATAAGGCCTTCCTCTCTTTCTACACAACCGACTCCACCGCGCCGGGCAGCCCGCAAAACCTGCTGGCCGCCGGCGCCGTCAGCGGCGCCTGGCAGAACACGGTCTCTTCTCCAACCTTCACGTGGACCTCCGGCACCGATGCCCAGGGCAGCAGCGAGGGTGTTTCCGGGGTGCGAGGCCAGAAGGTTTATTTCGGCGCTAATGGCGCGGCAGCTCCGGACACATTCCAGTCCGCTCTCAGTTTCTCCCCGGGATCATTGGCCAGCGGAACGTATTTCTTCAAGGTGGCCACTGTTGATTACGCGTTGAACGAATCCGCGCCGGCCTCCTTCGCATTCATGCTGGACAACACGCCGCCAGCCGGCGTGACCATGGGTTTCGGCTCCGTGACCGCCGACAGCATCGCCGTCACCGCCACAGCCACAGACGCGCATGCAGGCATTCATCCGGCCACAGGCTATGCCTTCAGCCGCACCGGTGCAGGCAGCGGCCCCACGGGCCCCGCATTCACATGGACAAGTCTCGTCCCCAACACGGAATACACCGGCTTGACTGTCACCGTCCGTGACCAGGTCGCGCCCACGCCGAACTCTGCCGCGTCCGCGCCGCAATCCAGGTGGACTCTTTCTCTCCCGCCGGCAGCGGGCAGCATCATTCCCGATACCATAGCTCCCGTGGCGGGGAGCGCGGTCACATGGAGCGCTCTGGGCGGTTTCGGCCAGGGCACGGTCCAGAAGTATAAATATGCCTGGAACAAAAACGCCGCCTACGCATGGACCGGGACGGAACCCGATTGGTCCGGCGGCACGCTTCAGACCGTGCCGGACTCCAGCGGCACATGGTATCTCCACGTCAAAGGTTTCAACGGCGAGAATGTGGAGAACGGCGCCTTCGCGTTTGCTGTGACTGCCGCCGCACCGACAGCGCTCACCTTGCACATCTCCCGCGCGGGCATTGGCACCAACCTCATCGAAGCCCCGGCGGGACCCGGCATGAATTACCTGCTCCAGTTCGCCACAAACCTCTCGCCATCCATCACATGGTTCGACTTGCTCACGACCAACGCCTCGACCAACGGTGTTTGGAGCGTCATTGATGACCAGGCGACCAACGCCATGCGATTCTACAGATCCAGGCAGGCCACAACACCACCAGAGTAGAAGCTCTTCAACTGCGACCGATTGCTATCAACAGGTCACCCCCTAACGGGGTTAAATCCCTGGAGCATCGTCCCGTTAACCTTCCTTCACTTGGGAACCGGTGACGTCTTATCGCGGTGCAGAAGCAACAAGCTCAACTTCGACCAGCGGGAAACAGAGCATCGGGACTCTGCGAATGAGGTGAAAACCAAACTCGCCCAGGCGCAGCTTCGCGGCCAAATTC
>CAYNZC010000184.1:0-5456 GCA_964401575.1 uncultured Verrucomicrobiota bacterium | reverse complement strand
CCAGGCAACTGGAGCAGTGAACATCGGGCGATCCTGAACGGCCGCCGCGATCACTACTTGGTTTTGAACCATTATTGAACGAACTCCCCGTTCGCTGTTCCGTTTGCGACGGTTTTGGTTCCGGTAGATTCATGATAAGAGGCTTATACTCCTTGCGAGCCAGGGGTCAACCCGCAAAAAGCTGTCGCCACATAAAGCTTGAAGGACATGGCTCAGCGGGTAGGTTTAGGCGGTTCCAAAAGTGCAAATGCAACCTTACAACGACGGATGGCCCGACAGGGCCGAGAAGCTCCCGGCGGCCTCCCGAAGATTAGCATTCGACGCAACGACATGGACTCGAAAGGGGATCAAACGATGTGTTGATTTCATTTTCCTGTTGGTTGTCGTGACGCTGCTTCTGGCCGGCCCGGAGCGGGCAGCAGCCGCTTCAAACACGCCTCCCAATGTGTTGGTGGTGCTGCTGGATGACATGGGTTTTTCGGACCTGGGCTGTTTTGGGGGCGAGGCGCGCACGCCGAACATTGACGCGCTAGCCGGCAACGGTGTGCGGTTCCGGAATTTTCACAACACCTCGCGATGCAGTCCCACGCGCATGGCGCTGCTGACCGGGCTTTACACGCACCAGGCCGCGACCGTGCCGGGGGATTCCCTGCCGCCGCTGCGGACGGATAACAACATCACCATTCCGGAGTTGCTGCGATCGGCGGGTTACCGGACCTACATGGCCGGCAAGTGGCATCTCGGAAACAATGCGGCGCAGATTCCGCGCGCGCGGGGTTTCCAGCATGTGTTTGGCATGGGGTCCACCCAGTCGGGGGCGGGGGCGGACTATTGGAAGCGCGACGCCTATTCGCTCGGTTCGGAGAACAACGAGATTGCCGCGCGCAGTTACGGCGCAGGGGCATACGAGTTTTATCAGACAGATGCGATCGGGGATTACGCGATTGATTTTCTGAATCATCATGCCGGCAAGGCTGATGGGGAGAAATTTTTCATGTATTTGCCGTTCAACGCGCCGCATTTCGACATCCAGGTGGACAAGGCGTATGCCGAGCAGGCGCCTGCGGGCGGGAGGTCCTACCTGAGCATTTACTCGGATGGCTGGGACATTGTCCGCTCGAATCGCTACGAGCGGATGCTTTCGATGGGCGTGATCCATCCGCTGCATCTGCTCGCGCCGTTTAGCGATACGCCCTACAACGGAGACCCTGCCTACCAGCAGGCGCCGAGATGGCAGGATCTGGATGCGGCCCGCAAGGCCGATCTTTCCCGGAGAATGGCTCTTTACGCGGCCATGATTGAACGGGTGGACGACAATGTGGGCCGGGTGGTGGAGCGGTTGAATGTGTTGGGCCAGTTAACAAATACGCTCGTTTTCGTGATGTCCGACAACGGCTGCAATGCGGAAGGCGGAATGTTCGGCTGGGCGCGGACCGGCAGCGAGACGAACAAGAGCAATAATCATCCGGCCCTGACCGGCGCCGACCTGGCCGAGATGGGGCAGCCTTTTCGTGATGATAAGCTCTCGATCGGCGGAGGATGGGCCAATGTGGGCAACACGCCGTACCGAATGTATAAACGCTATTCCCACGGCGGCGGCATTCGCACACCCCTGATTGTTCACTGGCCGGCCGGCATCACCAACCCGGGCCGATGGACCGAGCAGACGGGGCATCTCATTGACATCATGGCAACCGTGGCGGACGTGACCGGAGCCGGCTACCCGGCTGCTTACGGCGGGCATCCGGTGCTGCCGATGGAGGGGCGAAGCCTTGCGCCTGCTTTGAGGCAGGAATCGGCGTTCGACAGGACCTTGGGGTTTGAACACGAGTCCACCCGTGCCTGGATTGACGGACACTGGAAGCTGGTGACCAAAACAGCGGCATCAACGGACGGATCCTCCCTTGCCCACTCGATCGAGCTTTACGACCTCTCGACGGACCCGACGGAATTGAACAACCTTGCGCCCGGCAACCCGGATCGCGCGGCGGCCATGGTGGCGGCGTGGAACACCTGGGCGGCGCGGGTTGGTGTCCCGGCCAGCCGCCTGTTGCCGCCGGCGTTCAATCCCACCCCTGTCGTCCAACCGGCGGACCTGTTTCTGGACACCTTTGCGCGGCCGGATTCCGTTGATACGGATGCCGGCGCGGGGGGAATGTCCGGCAGCCGTGTGCCTCCGATAGGCGTCGGGAACGCGTATTACGAGGGATTCGAGGGGAGCGACCTGCCTGATTCCATTCACATTCTCACGGGCAGGATGCGGGTGGCCGTCGGCATTGGCATGGCCGAAAACGGCATCAAGCACAACTTTGTGGGCCAGGACATTGTGGACGCCGGAGGGTTTAGCGTTTCGATGAACATCCGCGCCATCGAGACGGCCACCGGAGATTCAACCAACCGCTACATAGGTTTTGGAGTTGGGCTCACCCAGGCGGAAGCCTCCACAGGAGCGGACATCAGCAAAGCCGGCAGCTTTCGCGGCAGCGAGGCGAACCCGATTGGCCGAGCGGATTTCTTTGTGGAACTCGACATCAACCGCAACGTCAAAGTGTGGAGAAAAGGGCAGCTCCTGGCCAGCGTGCCCGTTGGGGCAACCAACGGCACCCTGACGGCGAGCTTTGCGCTGAATGGCTTTTCAACATCGAGCACGGTTGCCGTGAATGTATTTTTTAACGGACGCCTGCTGGACATCCATCCCGCGGACCAGGGCTTGACCAGCCAGAGCTTTAGCTGGGACAACAACAATGCGAATTATATCGGCATCAGCGCTCGCGCCACCATTTACTCGGAGATTGATAACCTGGCCATTCGCAAACTGCCGCTGGCGCCCGCGCTCGCCTCGGAATACGCGCTGGAGGCCGGCTTGACCGTTCCTGATAGCGGGACCGGCGCGGACCCGGATGCGGATGGCGACTCCAACATGGAGGAATGGCTGAAGGGCGGCCAACCCGGCCTTGCGGATGCGTCGCGCCAGTTGCTGGCTGTGACCTCGGTGAGCGCCGGGGAGCTCCGGTTCAGTTATTACAGGCTGGCTGCCGCGGTCCAGGCAGGGGTGCGTTATCGTTTTCAGGCATCCACGAATCTTGTGGATTGGACCGTCTTTACACCCGAACAGATAACCGTTCAGCCGGAGCCCACGGGTTATGAGCGGGTGGAATGCCGTGTTCCGGGTTCGCTTGCCGAGGGCAGAAACGCCCTGTTCATCCTTTTAGAAACGCACGGCCCGGGCATTTCAAGTGTTGTGCGGCCCGCCGAAATCGCCCGTCCCGCCGGCTCACTTCAGCGCCGCCCAGACGCGATGCACATCGTCATGATCCTCGAGCGCCTGCAGAAACTCGCCCGCTTCAGCCCGCTGCTGCTCGGATAACTCCGGAAAATTCTTGGGCAGGTAGCCAATTTCGCTGGTGACCACCGTCCAGCCGTTTTTCGAGAGCCAGGTGGAAGCCGTGTGCACCGCCGCGCGGTCCGTGATGAATCGCGCGCCGGTTGCTCCTGCGGGGATGTCGTCGTTCTGCTCGTGGCTGAGCGGTTCCACTTCGTTGGCGCCCGCCTCGATGGCGGCCGCTTCGAGATCCGCCGCGGCGGCGGAGGTGTGGGCTTCGACCAGTCCGACATGATCGAACAGGAACCGGTTGCTGCCCGCCGTTCCCAGTTGCCCCTTCTTGAAAAGGTTGCGCACCTCGGGCGCGGTGCGATTCACGTTGTCGGTGTAAACCTCGACGATCACGGCCACTTTCCCGGGCGCGTAGCCCTCGAAGACAACATGCTCCATGACGAGCTTTTCCTCGCCTACGCCCGCGCCTTTCTTGACTGCGCGCTCGATGACGTCGCGTGATACGCTCTCCTTGCGCGCCTTTTCCATGGCGGCATAAAGCCGCGCGTTGGAGTGCGGGTCAGCTCCGCCCATCTTGGCGGCGACCATGATTTCGCGAACGACCTTGCCGGTGGCTTGAGCTTTTTTGACGGAAGCCACCGCGCGTTTGGCATGCAACCATTGACGACCCATGCGCGCATGCTACCAGAGGGGCCAGCGGGGCGAAAGAGCAAGAACCGCAGCAGTTTCAGCTTGCGGGGATTGCGGCCAGGGTTTAGGAACGCGTTGCTTTTGAGCGTTGCTTTTACAGTTCTCGCGCTGCTTGCCATGGTGCTGCTTGCATGGCAATGGGCTGCGGGCGCCCGTTTCCCGCTTCATGCCCGATCAAACGGTGAAGGCCCGGCCAGGCCCATTACCGTCCTCAAACCGGTCAAAGGCTGCGATGCCCAGACAGATGCCTGCCTCCGGAGCTGGTTCACCCAGGACGGCGCCGCGCCGGTCCAAATTCTGATCGGGGTGTCATCCGTGGAGGATCCCGCGTGCGCTGTGGCGCGGCAGCTCATGGCGGAATTTCCCGGGGTGGACGCCGAGTTGGTGCTTTGTGGGGAAGCCCTCGGCGCCAACCCGAAGGTGTTCAAGCTGGCAGCACTCGAGAAGAAAGCCCGGCACGACATCCTGGTTGTCAGTGATGCGGATGTCCTCGCCCCGCCGGACCTGTTGTCGCAAGTGGTGCGTCCGCTCGAGCGCAAGGAGGTCGGCCTGGTGAATTGTTTCTATAAAATGGCGCCGGCCATGAACCTGGCGATGCGGTGCGAGGCCATTGCCATCAACGCCGATTTTTGGGCGCAAGTCCTTCAAAGCAACGGGCTCCGGCCCATGCGTTTCGCTCTCGGCGCCGTGGTGGCCCTGCGGCGGGACGTGCTCCGGCGCGTTGGTGGATTCGAGAGCGTGGCGCACTGCCTGGCGGATGACTACCAGCTCGGCGCGCGCATCGCCCGGGCGGGGTTCAAGATCGAACTCAGCCCCATTGTGGTCGAGTGCCGCAGCGACCCGATGGGCTGGGGCGCTGTTTGGAAACATCAGTTGCGGTGGGCGAGAACCATTCGTGCCTGCCAGCCGATCCCGTATTTTCTGACCGTTCTTGCAAACGCGAGCCTTTGGCCGTTGCTGGTCCTGCTGGCCCGCCCTTCCCCGGAGTCGGCCGCTTTCGCAGCCGCCTGCTGGGGCGCGCGGATTCTCGCCGCGCTCGATCTGAAACGCCGTTATGAAGCCGGGCCCTGGCAGGTGTCGCACGCGCCGGCGGTTCTTCTCAAGGATCTGCTTCAGTTCGGATTGTGGGCCTTCGCGTTTCTGGGCAACAAGGTCGAATGGCGTGGTGAAGCCCTGACGCTCGGCCGGTGCGGTGTGCTGCGTTCCCGGCCGGCGAAGTCCGGACCGGTTGGGGAATAGACCAGAAGATGACCAAAACGTCGCCGGGTTTCGCCCGGGCTTTTTCTGCTGAGTCACTGCTCTGTGCGGCAAGGGGCGGGTAAAGGGTATGGACAAAAACCAGCCTTTATGCCTTGAAATCCAGCGGTTTCTTCCTGGAAACAGAAAGGGCGCCGCCCGTTCAAGGCGGCGCCCGATTCTATCAATCCTCAGG
>CAYNZC010000183.1:0-5534 GCA_964401575.1 uncultured Verrucomicrobiota bacterium | reverse complement strand
GTCACACACTTCATGGGAAGCTGGCTGGTTGCCTCGGCAATCACTGGGAATCCCCGTGACCGCCGGCTCGTAACCCTGGCCGGCATCGTTCCCGATGTGGACGCTCTTGGGATTGTGGTGGATGTCGTGAAAACGTTAATGAGCGGGCAGGAAATGACGTTTGCGTATTATCAGAAGTTCCATCATCTCCTTTTGCATGGCTGGCCGGCCGCTGTGCTGGTGGCTCTGGGGTTCGCCGCACTCGCCAACGGTCGGTCGCGTGTGATAATCGGCTGCCTCATTGTCTTTCACCTGCATTTGCTTCTCGATCTGCTCGGTTCTCGTGGGCCAACGCCGGCCGACCTTTGGCCCATTTGTTACAGCGAACCTTTTTTCAGGCATCCGATCTGGTTTTGGAGAGGTCAGTGGAAGCTGGATGGGTGGCAGAGCCAATTGGTGTTTTTTGGGGTTTTTGGCGTGTGTTTGTGGTTGGCAGTGAGGCGGGGCTACTCGTGCATGGAGGTGCTAAGCAGGCGGTTTGACGGTGTATTTGTGAATGTGTTGCGAAAATGGGCTGGGCTGGGTGCTGAGAAGCGCGGGGACGGAGGGTAGTTTTTTGCGTTTTTGTGAAAAAGTTGTTGATAACTTTTTAGAAGTGGGGTAGAAGAATAGGAAGCAAAGCAGAATTAACGTTAAAACCAGAGTATCCGACCACGGTTCCTCACCATTTGTAGTGCTCTGGCGATAATCGGCCACATCATATTGTGGTTTTCTGGCTTTACAAAGTAGCCTAAGTCGTCATTAATGCGCACGAGCAATGTACCTTAAGAATTTAACGGTTTTAGGATTCAAAAGCTTCGCGGACAAGACCGCGCTCAATTTCCAGCCGGGAGTCACGGCTATCGTAGGCCCCAATGGGTGTGGTAAGTCCAACGTATCAGACGCTATACGTTGGGTACTGGGGGAACAATCTGCCAAGGCCCTGCGCGGTGGGGAGATGGCGGATGTTATTTTCAACGGCACGGATGGGCGCAAGCCAGTGGGCATGGCCGAGGTGTCCCTGACCATAGGTGGGGTGGACCAGGAGCACCTGACGGCTGCGGGTGTGGAACTGACCTACGACGAGGTTACCGTGACCCGCCGGGTGTTCCGTGATGGTGGTAGCGAGTATTTCATTAACAAAGCCCCATGCCGGTTGAAGGACATCCAGCAGCTCTTCATGGGCACCGGTGTGGGCCGCACCAGCTACAGCATCATGGCCCAGGGCAACATCACGCAGATCCTTTCGAGCAAACCGGAGGATCGGCGCATGATCTTCGAGGAAGCGGCGGGCATTACCAAGTACAAGAGCCAAAAGAGGGAAGCGCTTCGCAAACTCGAATACACCGATCAAAACCTGCTTCGCGTTGCGGATCTCGTTCGGGAAGTGAAGCGGCAGATCGGATCGCTGCAGCGCCAGGCAGGGAAAGCGCGCCGCTACAAACAGCTTTCACAGGAGTTGCAGCATCTGGACACTCAGCTTGCCCGGCATCAGTTTGATGTGCTGCAGTCGGAAATCTGCGCAAAAGAGTCTGAAGTGGGTCAGTTGCGGCAGGAGATCGAGGCTGGTTCGGCTGAGGTGCTGCGCCATGAGGACGAAATCGGCCAGTTGCGGGAGCGGCTCTCGGACCTCGATCGAGAGGTCGCCGCGCAGCAGCAACGAGGGCTCGAACTGAAGGCCGAGGCGGAGCGGCACGAGGGGCGCGTTCAATTCAACGAGGAGCGTTTGCGCGAGTTCGATGCGCAGAACGCCAAGGCGCTGGCAGACATCGCGCAGGCCGAGGAGCGCCGCACGATCGCCGAGCAGGAGCTTGCAAAAGTGCGGGAGCAGCTTGCGGCTTCTGAAAGCGCTCTCGGCCGGAATCGGCAGGAGTCACAGCAAAAGCAGGAGGCACTTCGAAAGCTGGATCTGGACCTGCGCGATCTCCAGGAAAAACTGCGCTTGGCGCAGGCGAATGCGTTTGGAGCGGCACAGGATCTTGCCCGCGCGCGCAACGAGATCAACGCGCTCGACCTTCAGAAACAGGGAAACGCCGTTCGGCTGGAAAAACTTTCCGCTGAGAAAATTCAGCTTGAAGAAGAGCGGGTGCGCCTTGAGGCGCGCCTGGGCGAGTTCGCCGCAAACGTTGAGGCTGAGAAGCTGAGCGTTGCGACGCACCGGGGCACGATCCAGGAACGGCAGCAACGCCTTGGTGAGATTCAGCACGCCATAGCCGCAGCCACCCAGGATCTGGACCAGCTTTTGCGCGAGCAGGCCGGCAAACGCTCCCAGTTGGCGGTGCTCGAACAGCTCCAGGCGGGACACGAAGGCTTCAGCGAGGGCGCCCTTGCGGCCCTGAGCCAATCCGCTCATGTCGTAGGTTCGCTGGCGGACAAGATTCGCGTTCCTGATCAATTCATCACCGCCGTGGAGACGGCCCTGGGACACCACCTCCAGGTGGTGCTTACCCACGAACCCGACAACGCGCAACAGATCCTGGCGGATCTCAGCGCGTCGAAGAAAGGCCGCGCCAGTGTTGTTCCTCTTTCATTTGTCAGCAACGGGCAGGGACAGGCTCCGTCCGGAGCTTCGGACGCTCCGCGGGCGAATCCATGGACACTGGAGTTGAACGGCGCGCCGCTGCCCGCCACCGGGGTTGTGGAATCGGACGACTCGGTGAGCGTGCTGGTGGAACGTTTGCTTGGCGGCACCCGGATTGTGCGTGATATTCAGGCTGCCACCCGGGCCTGGCGCGAAACAAACGGCGCTTTCACCTACGTCACACTGGCCGGAGAGATTCTAAGCAGTCACGGCATTTACACGGGCGGACAGGCCAGCGGAAAGAATGGGAACGCCGCAGCCTCGATCCTCGGGCGCAAGAACCAGATTGCCGAACTAGGCGCGCTCCTGGCGCAGTTGCAGGAAAAGGTGAATGAAGCCAGCCGCAGCAAAGGCGCGCTTCAAAGCGAATTGACGGAACTGCAGGCCGGGCTGCAAACGGCTCAGTCCGAACTCAGGGCAAAGGAGGTTTCTGTGGCCACGCATGAGGGCGAGTTCAAGGCCCTCACCGGCTCGGTTCGCCTGTTGCACCAGAAGATCGAGACGGTCGTCTATGAGATTGAAAGCCTTGCGGCACAGGAGCGCGAGGCGCAGGAAAAGCAATCGGTCCTGTCAGCTCGCGCCGGCGAGCTGGAACAACGCGAGCGCGGCTTGCAGCAGGACGTGGCGACTCTCTCGACGGACATCGAGAAGATCCGACAGGACCGCGAAAGCGCCAATGCGGATCTGTCTGAAACCAGGGTGGCATTGGCGAGCTGCGAGCAGATGTGCACATCGTTCCGGCACCAGCGCGAAACGCTGGAGAGCAGACTCATGGAGCTGGAGCAGCTCCTGGAGCAGCGGCGGGCTGACATCGGCTCCTTTGGCGGGCGCCGCGAGCAGGCGCTGCTGGAGATCCAGGAATCGAGCGCGACGATTGAGAAGCTCGGACACGAACGCGACCAGGTGAACGCCCAGACCGCCGCGCTCATTGAGCAGAAACAGACGCGGGAGCAGGAAATTGGGTCCAGAGACGAAACACTTCGCGGACAGCGCTCCCGAATCACCGAGCTGCAAAACGCCCGCGGCGCGCTGGATGTGGAGATAGCGCAGAAGAAAATGTCCGTTCAAAACCTGCGCGAGCGCATCCAGCAGAAATACCACGCAAATCTTGACGACGTTCGCAGCGAATGCATCACCATCACTTATGCGGATGAGGGGCCCGCCCGGGTGCACACCCTTTCCCCGGAGGAAATGGCCGCCGCGGGTGGCGCCACGGACTGGGACGCTGTTGCTCAGCAGGTGCAGGCGATTCAGCAGCGGCTGGACGAAATGGGGCCTGTGAACCTGGTGGCGATCGAGGAGTATGAGGAGACCGAGCAACGTTACCAGTTTTTGAGCAAACAGCACGACGACCTCGTGCAGGCTAAAACCCAGCTCATGGAGGTGATCAACCGGATTAACACACAGACTCGCGAGATGTTCCACACCACCTTCGAGCAGATTCGGCAGAACTTCCAGGTCATGTTCACGGAAGTGTTCGGGGGCGGAAAAGCCGACCTGGTTCTGAACGACGAATCCGATCTTCTCGAGAGCGGCATTGATATCGTGGCGCGGCCGCCGGGAAAGAAGCTTCAAACCATCTCACTGCTTTCCGGCGGCGAGCAGACCATGACGGCTGTGGCGCTCCTGTTCTCGATTTACCAGGTAAAGCCCAGTCCGTTTTGTGTTCTGGATGAGTTGGACGCTCCGCTGGACGAGTCGAATATCAATCGATTCATTGCGATCCTGAAGCGGTTCCTCGAGCATTCCCAGTTCATCATCATCACGCACAACAAGCGCACGATTGGCATGGCGGATGTCCTTTACGGCGTGACGATGCAGGAGCACGGAGTGAGCCGGATTGTGAGCGTGAAATTCCACAAGGCAGACGCGGAGGAACAAGGCGCACGCCCGGCGTCCGAACGTTCCCTGGAGCCCGTTGCGGAGAATCGGGCCGGGCAGCGGCCGCTCGACGCCAGTGCGCCGGATACCGATTTCGTGATGGCGAAGTAGAGAAGTAGGGACGCGAGTCCAGGGGCTCAGCCTGGTGCATCCGTTCGTGCTGCGTCAATCCCGGCGCGTTTTTCCAGGTTGTTCACGCGGCGCAGCAGGTCCGGCAGGCGTTGAATAGCGATCATCTGGCGTTTGGTCTGCCGATCCGGTTGCGCGGGCGCGCCCAGCCATTTTTCCCCGTCCGGAATGTTATTCATTACACCGGACTGCGCAGCCACCGAAACGCGGTTTCCGATTTTGAGGTGGCCGGCCAGGCCGGCCTGCCCGGCGAGAATGACGTAGTTGCCCAGGCGCGTGCTGCCGGCGATTCCCACTTGGCTGATGATCAGGCAATGTTCACCGACGGTGACGTTGTGACCTATCTGCACGAGGTTGTCGATCTTGGTGCCGGCGCCGATGACTGTCGGTCCAAGCGCGCCACGGTCGATGGTCACGTTGGCCCCGATCTCGACGTCGTCTCGTATCATTACGTTTCCGATCTGGGGGACTTTTCGGTGGATATCACCATCCTGAACGTAGCCAAATCCGTCGGAGCCGATCACCGTTCCCGCGTGAACACGCACGCGCTTGCCGATTTCCGTTCTTGCGTAAACCGTGACGTTCGGGAAAAGGTTGGTTTCCTCGCCGATGTGAACATCGGGTCCGATATGGTTGCCGCCCTGGAGGACGGCCCGGGGGCCGATCTTAACCTTGTCACCAATGACACAAAATGGGCCGACATGGGCGGAGGGGGCGATGGAGGCGGTTGGAGAAACGGCAGCCGAGGGGTGTATGCCCGCGGGGAACGCCGGTTCGGGGAAGAACAGCGGCAGGACTTTTGCAAAAGCGACACGGGCGTTTGGCACGCATATCAACGGTTTGGCGGAGGCTCGCTGAGCGTCCACAATAATGGCCGAGGCGGCGCTCTGCTCGGCGCGCGCGAAGTAACTGTCGTTTTCCGCAA
>CAYNZC010000182.1:0-5658 GCA_964401575.1 uncultured Verrucomicrobiota bacterium | reverse complement strand
AGGGAGAGGGACTCCCTAAGAACCGCGAATACACATCTTTATGCGTATTTCCCAGTTCAGGCATTGTTGGTAGCATCCCGATTGAAGTATGAGCATCAGCAGTCATCCCAGTCAGCGCAACTGCTCAAAATGGCCCTGCTCTACCCGTCTGAATTCATCCCGATGAGATTCTTGACACCTGAAGAAAACATCAAGACGGTTCTTCCGGTGTCGCCCGGCCAGATCCATCGCAGCGCGCAGTCAGGTGTTGTTTCTTTCCACTCGCAACAGCCTCCGCAGCTTTATATCTCCACGCGGGATCATGTTTGCTTCCGAATGCCTTATTCCAGCGAAACCGAAAAGTCATGACGGCGTGCTGTTCCTGTCCACCACATGAAAAAACATAAATGAAAACGAAAATGAAAACGAAAAAACGATCCAATAAATCCTTGTTCACCCCTGGCCCGCTCCTGCTTCTGCTAGGCGCGATGCTATTACTCGTATTCCAGCCTGTCTTGTCGTTTGCGAGCATTAGCTCCCGCACTTGGACTGGAGGCGGTGATAACGACAATTGGAGCACAGCAGATAACTGGACCGGAGGTGTCCCCGATGGAACCGCGGGCGTCACCAACCAACTCACGTTTAGCGGGACCGAAAACCGCCACACCAATGTGAATGACATAAGTAGTCTCACCAGCGCCAGCGGTGGCATTAGCGCGCGATTTTTATCGGCCAACTGGCATATCTCAGGCGAAGGGGTCCGCATGCCCCCAAACATGGGTTTGACCAACGATGTGGCCGACAGCGTGGTCGTTTGGGATACGCCGATCACGAACACTGCGAACGGGACGGTCTTCTTCAGGCTGGGCGCCGGCGGGTCCGGCTTTGTCCTTCCAAACGTCCTTCACAGCGCCTCCACATCCCGGCACTTTAGAAAACCGCACGGGAGCGGCGGCGTGGGGAAAATCTCTTTGCTCTGCCCCACCAATACGTTCATGGGAAGGATCGAACTCGGCAGTGGCCCATCGGAATTTGTCTCGATTGCCAACGCGGGCCAGCCCAGTTCGCTGGGGGCTTGGAGCACCGCCAGTTCGAGTTACTCTGTTTACATTGGCAACGCCGGCACTTCGTATGCCACGGACTCCAGCTACATCGGCACCGAGGACGGGCAAACGGACCGGGTTTACTATTTCGGTTTGCGCGGCCCCGCAAGATTCGAGTTTAACAATAACAGTCCGAACAACAGCAGCCTGACTTTCAATGGCGAGTGGCAATTCGCGCCCAACACCGCGAACAACAGCCTGATTCTGGGTGGCACATCGTTAGGCACCAACACGCTGAACGGTCGGCTCTATGAGACAGGGACGCCGGCGGCCACGCTGGATTTCGGTCTGGATATTGAGGGTCCAAGCACCTGGGTGCTCAACAGCAGCTATGAATTGGATGGACCGCTCCGTTTCTTGTCCGGCACTCAATACCTGGGAGCCGCCGCTTCGCTCATTGGCGCCACCGGAAAATCCGTCTCCCCCAGGATCGTCATCAACCCGGGCGCGGTGCTTGATGTAACCGCCCTGCCTGCCGGCCTGCCCATTGGTCCGTCTCTTGATCAGGTCTTGCAGGCGGGCCGCACGGCCGATCCGGATACGGACCTGGTCGGTGACTTGAACCTCCAATACTACGGCACCCTGGACCTGGGCGGAATCGGCACACCGGCCACCATGAAAATCGCCGGCAATATGTATTCCAAGAGCGGCAAAGGCATCCTGTACTTCGACCTGAGCGATCAACCCGCAGTCGCCAACACCAACGACCTGTTGGAGGTCAGCGGCAATCTCGATCTCGCCGGCGGCCTGACCACGATAAATGTCAATCCGTATGCAGGCGCCCTTTTGGCGAACACGCCATACACACTTATAAAGCATGGCGGCTCGTTGCTCGGCACCACTGCAAACCTCAACGTGCCGCCGCCGTCGCGCGCTTTGAACGCGGTGGTTTCAACCGTACCCGGTCAGGTGCAGGTAACTTTCACCCCGAGCGGTCAGAGCGCCGCCAACCTGCTGTGGGCTGGCGCCGGCTATTACTGGGATGTCGGCGCCTCCCAATCCTGGATGAACGGGGCCACTCCCGACTACTTCCAGCAACTGGACAGCGTGACCTTTAATGACACCGCCCTGGTCTTCGATGTCAATGTGGCAGGGGTCGTTGTTCCGGGCTCGATCCTGGTGGACACGGAAGGGGCTTTCCAGTTCATTGGCAGCGGGTCGATCAGCGGCGGGCCAACAACCACCTTGACAAAGAAAGGCTCGGGCTCCTTGAGGATTGCGACGGCCAACATCTTGTCCGGCCCGATCGTGGTAAGCGGGGGCACGCTGAGGAGCGCCAACAAGGCTGCCCTGGGCACGGGAGTCATTACCTTGGGCGACGCCAATACCGGCGCGAAAAACATTTCGCTGTTGCTCGAAAGCGCCACCCAGGTCAACGATATCGTCGTGTCCGACCAGGGCACCGGCGCCGTCATCATCGGGCGCGATAGTGGCGGGGCGGCCACTTTCAACGGGGACATTGTCCTCAACCGCAGTCTCGTCCTGACAAACCTGGGGCCGTTTACGGCGGCCAACCGGTTGTGGATTAATTCTCATATCACGGGCGTAGGCAACCTGACTGCCGCCGGCGGCGGTTATATCTCGCTTAGCCAGTTGGAAACCAATTCCTTCGTGGGGAATGTAACCATCCTGGATGCCGGCACCGTCCTCCAGGTGGATGGCGGTCGCGGTTTGCCCTCGACCTGCAACGTGGAGGTCGGCGATGGCGCGAACCTGCAACCTTACGGCGACCTGGCAATTAACCGGCTGACGGGAACCGGCATGGTCCGGGGCGTTCAAGGCACACAGACCCTCACGGTGGGCGCGGCCAACAGCAACAGCCTGTTCGCCGGCAAACTTGTTTACAACACTCAAGGGAGCTCGCCGGGCATTGTCAATCTGCGCAAGGCGGGCACGGGCACCCAGATTCTAACGGGCGACAGCAGCACCGGACCGGAGGGCGGTTCCCGCGGCGGCACCATCGTGAGCGAAGGAATCCTCGCGGTGAACAATACGGAAGGGTCCGGCCTCGGCTCGGGCGCCGTGCTGGTGGAAATCAACGGCACCCTCGCGGGTTCCGGCTCGATCATTCTGACCAACAGCAGCGCCACCATTCAAGGGAAGCTCTCCGTGGGCAACGCGGGTGACACTGCGGCCAGCTCGTTCACCGTCACTACAGACGGCGCTACCCCGGGTTCCCTGGTCTTCGATGGCGGAACGCTGGAAGTGGACCTCTTCAGCGGTGCTGGCGGGGGCGACAACACCGCCAATGCGGCTGCCGCCGACGTGCTGGCAGTCAATGGCGCCGCCGCTCTCAATGCCGGCGCCACCCTGACCGTGGCCAACCCCCAGGGGATGACCGGTTGGGCGCTGGGCGATAAGTGGAAGATCATCAACTGGGCTTCCGCTCCAACGGGTCAGTTCAGCTCGGTCAACCTGCCAACTCTCGACAGCGGCAAGAACTGGGACCTCTCAGCCTTGTATTCTGCGGGCGTTGTCGCGGTTAGCGGGACCGCCGTCCAAACCTTCCTTAATATCGAGCGGGTCAATGCCACTACCGTCAAGCTGACCTGGCCAGGCAGCGGGATCCTGCAGTCCGCACCGTCTGTGACCGGTCAGTTCACGGACATCGAAGGAGCAGTCAGCGGATACGAGGCGACCATCGGCGCAGGGCCGGTGTTCTACCGCCTGAAACTGCAGTAATTCGCTCTCTTTGACACACGCGCGTCCTCGTGATGGGGACGCGCGTTTTTCTTTGGCGCGTCGGAGATTTCGGAACGCTGGCACAGAAACAGTCGGCTTTGGTCCCGGACATGATTCGGCACCCTTCCGATTACACTGCACCCAAGCCAGCATTCCCGGGCTTGTAGCCCGAAGGGACTGCCTGATCTAGCCCGGGGTAGAGCGGAGCGACACCCCGGGTGGCAACATCAGACGCGAGCGCAACGGTCACGAACCGGCACACACGATTGGAAGCGATAACCCAATGGCCTTCGCCCTCAAGGGATTTAAGGGCCGAAGGCTCGCAATGTGACAGCCCGGGCTGAAGGCCCGGGTATCCGGACGCCAACGCCCAGCGGCCTGTAGGGCCGCGATAACCCCGCACCACCATGCCGCAATCACTATCCCGTATCCCGGGACCTTTCCCACAAACGCAAACGACGCGCTGAAGTTCAGGGCCTCAAATCCCGCGCCGCTCCACCGGCCTGCCATGCTTGAACCCCGCCGCAGGCAGGATCGATCCTGTACTGTACCGCTCAGCTTCCAGTCGCCGCGTGATCGCTCACAGGGCGCGGATTGAAACCTCTTCACACCCTTCAAACTCTTCACACTCTTTTGTCGCCCCGTGAGGGATCACGCTGAGCACAGGATCACCACGCACGCACCGCCCAATCCAGCAGGAGTGGATTGCCCGCGCTGGCTCCAAACCGCACCATACTATGGGCGAACCCTTTTCACGTAGATGACTTGGGTAGAGCACTTTACAACATGGCAATTTACATCGTCCAAGTGCGGAATGTGGGAATTAGCTCCTTTGATCAAAAATATATGGTCTGACCCCGACGACGGTACTCACAGGGTCAGGCGAGGTTACGACGCATTGGAGCAGGCAGGCAACGGCCCGGAGCGTCCAGATAAGCAGGAAGGCCAGAGAGGGACGACGCGCGTAGTGCGGCGTGAGGCCCGTGGGGAACTTGAGGGCTGCAGGCCCGCAATGTGACAGCCCGGGCTGAAGGCCCGGGTACCTGCGCACACCATTATTTTCGTGAGCCCTGAAGGGGCGCCCTTACAGGGCTCAGATGTATTCTTCGGTCAACCTAACCCGGCCCGATGGGCCGGGCTGTAACATCATCGGGCCTTCAGCCCTCCCCAAGGACGTGACCGGCCACAATTGCGTTCCTGCCGGGGATTGAGGGGATGTGGAAATTGTGGGACGACGTGGAAGTCGTCGCGACCAAAAACGGGGGTGTCCCGATAAACGACATCGGGATTTCGACAAATGCAGAAGAGTGTCGATCAGGTCTCAAAGGCGGGGCCACCCCCGCACCTGATATTGGGGCGGGAATGGCCTCATTCCCGTCGGCACCTCGGCACAGCGCAGACACGATCACACTCGCCACGCATCAAATGGGGGTGAGGCCACCCCCGCACCTATGTGGAAAAGCTGCCAGGTCCTGGCGCAGGTGCCGAGCCGGCGCGAGGCCCAAGGGAAGTTGATTGCTGATGGTTGATAGTTGATGGACAAAGGCAAAAGAGGCGGCCACCAGGGAAGTTGATGGGCCTGGAAGATGCGGAGTCCAGAGGGCGAGCTCTCTGGCGGGGTGCGAGCCGCACGGGCGAGCGGGGCGGAGCCCCGAAAAAATTGGCAGCCACCGGCTGGCAGGTTGTTGTGCCGCGCTGCCCCGAAATACTTCGGGGTGGTGGCTGCCCCCGCCTCCGCCGAGCCTCCTCCGCCAAGGCTACTGCGGCCTGAGGCTATGGCGGGCGGGCTGGTCTCCCTAAAAGAGCCGCTCGATCTGCTGGTCGCGAGTGGTGTAGTTGAGGGTGTAGGTGCCGGGGGCGGCCCAGATCCGGCCTTCGCGGCGGGAGCCGCGAT
>CAYNZC010000181.1:0-5673 GCA_964401575.1 uncultured Verrucomicrobiota bacterium | reverse complement strand
AGACGATGAGGGTTGAAGTCCCGTTAGGGACGCTATGTCTATAGTCAACCGTGCCGGCAGAATCAGGAGTTCCGCAAGGCGTTAGGGTCACATCCTAACATTCGACATTGTCCTTTCTATTTCCTCCATTTTGCGTCTCAGTCTTGTGTCTCTGGTGATGCGTTGGCTGAACCGGCGCACCGCCACGCTTACCGCAGAGTAGTCCATCTTCCCAGCAAGCTCTCCCAGCACCGCCAGCGCAAGCCTCCCCTGCCTGCGGCCAAACCACAGCGCCGCATCCCGGCCCCAATCCCCATAGCGCATACTAAAGTCATCCCACCTCTCACCACGGACCTGCTCCAGTGCAGAGACGATCTGCGCCCAGGAAGGCGGACGGGCCAACTTGCGGGCCTGCCGTTGTTCACGTTCCTTTATCCGAAGACCTTGCTTGATGCTTCGGGCAAAGGACTCCGTTCCAAAGACCAGACCCGCCACCAGGCGTTTCCATGGGCATTCCACCGTGCCTTGCAGAACCGGTTGTTCCGTGTACTGGCGGATCGCGACCCGACGCGCAGAGTCACGGGTCCCTCCACACACTTTGCTCAAAGGCTCAGCACAAACCCACCCCAGCGGTGTGCAGTGGCCGGCATATCCACGATAAGAACTCCATCGGTAACCCCTTAAAGTCCGCAATCGCTCAGAGACGATCTGCGCGTCGGGCTTGCCCACCAACCCGGCGCGGGAGGCTTTCCGCTGCAACTTGCCCAGCCCAAACCGGCCCAGCCGCACCGGGTTGAGATGCACGTAGCGGGCCACTTCCTGCCAGCCATGATCGTCCTGCACTATGCAGGCTTTGAACCGCCCCTGGAACAGATGCCCAACCCGCCGGTGACGCTTGTTAAACCACATGCTGTAACTGACGCCCAGCCATTGCATGGAACGGCTCAGGTTGGCTTCGGGCGTCTCAATCAGCAGATGAAAATGATTGTCCATCAGCACATAGGCGTGCAGGCGCGAGCCAAAGCGCTCAGGCATTTCGGAGAGCAGTTCCAGGAAATGATAGCGGTCGGTGTCGTCGCGATAGATGTTTCTGCGCTCGTTGCCACGGGCCGTGGCGTGAAAACGCCCATTCACCCGCTCAATGCGCAGTGCCCTTGCTATGGGCGAAATCAGAGCCTCGGTACCAGCCAAGTGTCAAGCGGATGTTGTTAAAACGGGCCAGCAGGCTGCGAAATTCTGACATATCACGTTAATTGTCGAATGTTGAGATGTGACCCTAAATTTTGACAAACGTCTATCCACGTGTTCACAGGAGAACAGTTAAATCAATCCCACTGTAACGATCGCTAGCCGGTTCACTTAAAAAACGATGATCTTGTGCGAAGGCTTCCGGGTGAGCGCCACTTGCAGCCGCCACGGTAGCCAAGCTGAATGGTCGTCGTCCCAGAGAAACACGAGCAGGTACATATTTACCTCGCGTCCCCGCCGTCCAAAAAATGAGAACCGTAAGGCTTGGAATTCGTTTGAGTTTGTAAGGTGTCCGGTATAATCAAAAAAATTCGGAGGGCTGATGCTGACCCAATTCTGATTCCGCGGATCGGTAAACTGGGGAAAGGACACATGTTGAATCTCATTTAATGGTAAGTTTATCAACACAACAGCGTTGGTGGGTATGGATACTTCAGCAAACAATGCATTGCTTTGAAAGGTCTTGTTCCAAAAAGAATGGTATATCTCCATTAGATCTTCTGAACTAGCGTCGGTGGGAGTCTTAATTAGCGTTCTCGCTAATTGCGTAATTCCATATCCTTCGATGGGGACTCTCGCAGACTTAAATGTGTCCCAATCACCCAAGCCATAACCCTTAAGAATGCTCCAACAGGAGTTCTCCGCGTCCGCTTTAGCGTTTTCGGAAAGCGATAGACTTCGTACGTTGTCCTGAAGCAGGCTTCGTATTTCAATTTCTTTCTTGACTTCCAAGAATTTTCGGTCCAGCCAGATACTCTCGGTGTTTCGAAGCTTGCCGGGCTCGATTCTATAGGCTGTTATCCCTGGCTGAGGCGTGCTGATTTCTAACTCTGTTGAACTCTGTGCGTCTTTTCTCCAAAAAGCGAGGAGAATGAGTATTAAGGAAGGCAGAACCGCAATCGCAGAGATTATATATCTTCTTTTCATAGCTAAGGCGATCAAACTCTACCCGGGTTCTTTCGCTCCGGGTCGACCGGTCCTGACGCGCTACGAATTTTGACACCAATCTAGATTCGGCGGTTTGCTTTCCAGGCCCAATCTGCCGAGCACCTATCCGCAACGCGTAAGGGAATCAATTCCTGGCTGTGACTCCGAAACCAAGCTGTGACTACACTTTTCTCATCCGGTAATCTCGCATATGTTCTCCGGTAGAGGCGAACAGCTTATGTAAGTAATTACTCCTCCGTCGGGAGCGTCACACAGTTCGACGTATACCGGCCCGTTGGGGCATGTGATACAGCACTGTTCGCCATTAAGTGTGACGCAAAATGCCCCTGAGCTGTCCGGAAGCTCTGGAGGACAAGCACCGCTGGTCGCGGCGATAAACAGTTCTGCCAACATCGTCATACAACAGAGGACTTTTATATATCTCATCATATAGTCTCCTAGTTGCTGAAGGGTTACAGGTTTGCGGCAAACTAACAAGAACGAACATCGATTGTTAGCGGTCGGTCAAACGAAACCGGGTGAGGTCGAAAATGGTCCCTTTTGAAGGTTTGACGTTCCTCACCTTAAGGTGGCGATAAAGCTCGGCGGCGTGCTCGTTTGCGGGCATAACCACGCGCTTTATAGCGAATGTCCTCAAGGTGCACGAATAGAACACGATACAACAGTCGGCGGCGCAGGGTTGGTCCTGGCGGCGGGTCGTTGAGTATTTCAAAAACATCCGACACTCAGAAAAACACTAAGTACTTAATTCTAGTTCTCTGCGCCAGTGTCGGAACGGCAGCAGCAGATGACTGCACTGAAAGGCCGGAGGGAAAGGCCCGGCTTTCAACGCTCATCTCTCCTTTCCAGCCGTTTCGTTCTCCTTCATGGCGGGCCGATCCGGATTGCCCAAGTTGGATCTCGTCCGCCACCATTCCACAAACAAAACACCGCAACTCGCTGCCAGCATGTAGAGGAGCAGCCCCAGAGCTATGTGATCGGCTGTTTGCGCCTTAATGTGAAGCGCATCCGTTAAGCTCCCCATGCAGCCGCAAGGCTGTTTCCACCCAATCCAAGAGAGGCAAATACGGTAGAGCAGAAAATTTGTGCAGAGATACGCTACCGAGCTGACCGCCAGTTTGCGAGATCTCCCGAAGACGCAAATCGTCGCGACGATTATCTCCGCTACGGCTGCTCCAGCGAGCAAGTGCTTGTAGGAAACGCCAAATAACGGATCGGTGACAATCAGAGCCTTGGACGCCCCAAGCGCACTCCACAGCTTGGCTAGGGCAGTAATTGCTAAAATTCCTGCCGTCGAAAACAGGAAAAGAGCTACCTTTGTTTTCCGCTCGAAGCTGCTTCGCGATCTGTCAGTGTCAGCCCCACTCCTGCTTGCCCTAAATCGACGAGTCATGGCACCTTCCCTTTGTGTTATTGCTGCCTTCTGCCTTAGGTTAAGTGGTGTTGGGAAGTATTACGGGCAGTAGCAACCGTTGGTAGTGGTACCCACCTGCACCCATGACGACCCACATAAACAAGCCAGCACAACTTCAATGCCTGGCTTAATGTCTTTATACTCGCACGGCACATTGAGCTGAGCGAAGGGAACGTACCACACGGGTTTGTTCTTGCAGTAATCAAACCACCCCCCTGTTTCCGTGCAGTAACCACAATCCTGCCCCTCTGGCAAAGAGTCGAACTTCCCACAGGTCCCGACACACTGGAGGTCCACTATGCTGCAGAAGACCTCTGGATCCGGGGTTATTTCCGAATACAGTTGGCATGCATACCCCCGGCCATCTGCGATGGCGGTTCTGGTCTCCAATACTGTTAGCGTCAACAACGCCGCCAAACAGCAACTGACCACTGTATATCCCGGGCCCAGATTGGTTTTGCGATCCGCGCATTTCATGCTATTTATCCTTTCTTATTTGTTCACCGCATGTCCGACATTACTCTGAGAATTTTTTCCGAAAGAACGGCGCATTTTACGCGAGACGAGATAAACCACAGGGCTAAGTGCTGCTAGCCCCAAGGCGAGCAGGGCACCAATCCGGCGCTTCTCTTTGGGATTGATCCCAGCACTGATATTGAGTCTCGCCTTGTAGGCGGCTATGAGACGCGGTGAGTTCGTGTCAGTCTCCCATTGATTTGTTGCCCAATACCTCAACCCATCTATAGCTCTGGCGGGTGTCCGAAAACGCAGGTCCGTGATCGCTGTGGGCTGACTGCCAATTTGAGGGAGGCCACTTTCGAGCCGCGCGGTTGAGTAAGACAGGCCGACACCCTTGTAAGTTGCAGCCAAAGGACTGTTAGGACGAGGTCCCACGGCAGGTCTCAGCGCAACGAGTTCGAATCGCAACGGGAGCAACAGGCCAGCGAAGTTCGTGTAGTCCGTAACGGCGTAGTATCCCCCTTTGAATCCTTCTCGATACTCTCGGAGTCGCATAGTTTGCTCGTTTACTGCAGCGCGCGACATCTTGGAACGCTTAATGTACCTGCTCGATTCGTAGGCGTTTATCTTTTCCGCGGACACTGTGAAATCTACTCTGCTTGGCAGGAAAGGACGCTTCTGAAGCAGGGAGACGGTGGCCTTGTACGCGCAGACCGACGGCTCGAAAAATGGGCTCGCCCAGGGCGCGAAGGGTAGTTCTTCCCCGGAGGAGAAAAAGTCGCCGGATGCAAATGCGAGCCATGGTAGTGCGCCAGGGTATCCGTCAGTTGGAACTTTGCCCGGTTCCACAAGAGCTGTGTTCACTTCCTGCCCTTCTACGATGACGAACAAGTGATAAACGCCGTCACCATCGCTGCCCCGGATCCAGTATGCCCCGGAGGGTTCATAACTCTTTACTCGCCAATTGGCTTCATCCACTACTACTTCAAATGGAACGGTTTGATTCGTAAAAACATCTCCTCCTGACCGGTAGAATGTGCAATCTACCCTCCCAGTTACGGCATAACCGGTTACGCGAGGCGAAGTGCCCTCTGAATAGGAATGAGTCGCGGCGTTTGTCGAAAACCCGTGTACGGGGTGTAATGCGAGTCCTGCGAGACAGACGAATTTTAACGCAGTGAGGCGCATGCCTGCGAATGAGTGCGGTCCAGAAGAAAAGCTCCGCGTTCGTTCCTGGCTTGTTGATCCTGAGCCATTCATTATCGAGCATAGACGGCAGTTACGCATGCTTAGAAACCTGACCAAAGTTGTTATGCGTCGGTGAAACTGGAGCAATTAAACCAGAATCCGCACCAGCCTTCGAATAAAATCACCTTCGAAAACACGCAACCTCTTACCATATGGCGCGGCCAAGCGAGATTGGGGGGAAGAAGCAAATCGTCGCTACGACGATCTCTGATAGGGCTACTCCAGCGAGCGTGTGGTTAAAGATGTCTGACAGCAGGCCTCTGACCGTCTGAACCTTGGACTGTCCAAGTGCGCTCCCTATCTTCACAATGCCAGGTAGCCCAAGCATCACGTCGGTCGAAATCAGGACAAAGGATGAAAAACGTCTTTTCAAGTGA
>CAYNZC010000180.1:0-5673 GCA_964401575.1 uncultured Verrucomicrobiota bacterium | reverse complement strand
ATGTTCTTGCCGTTCATCGCCTTGTTGTGGCTATACGAGGCCACGACAGCGTAAGCGTAATTCGTGCGGTTGTTCCGGCGCAGGGATTCGAGCATCTCGCGCTTGATGGCCTCTCTTGTTGCAGCGTCCGAAATCCGTTCGATGAACTTCCGGTTGCCGCCTTCGCGCGCGCTTTCGGGGATGAGCTGGCTGATGCCGGTGCTGGATGCCGTGTAGGAGTACTGGTCCTGGGTGATGTCCAGCCCATCGGCCCGGGCGCGCTCGATGTATGCAAGGACTTCCGCCGCCCTTCCCCAGGCGGCCGGGCTCCCAAGCTTGATGTGGGACACCTCGGCCCGAACACCCGCCTCACGGGCAACCCGGAACACTTCGTCCAGCGCCGTGAGAATTTTTGCGTTTTCGTGCCGCATGTGGCTGGCGTAAATGCCCCCAAACGGCGCCACTTCTTTTGTCAGCTCGATGATCTCTTCGGTCTTCGCGAAAACACCGGGCATGTAGATCAGACCCGTCGAAATCCCCACGGCCCCGTCCTTCATGGCCTGGACAACCATTTCCTTCATGCGCGCCATCTCTTCCGCGGTGGGTTCCCGGTCGAAATTGCCCCCCATGGCTTTGGACCGAACGGTGTTATGGCCGATCATCGTGGCAAAGTTCACAGCAGGGTTTGTGGCTTCAATCTGCTGAAACAGGCGCGCCAGGTTCAGGGCGGAACTGCCGCAGTTTCCACCAATCACTGTCGTCACGCCCATGCGGACGAAATTCTCGGCCAGCGGTTGCTCCGCAAGCTCATCGGCATGTGTATGGACATCTATGAACCCGGGGCACACGACCATGCCCTTGGCGTCAATCTCCTCCCTGCCCTGGCCATCCACGCTGCCGCGGGCGACGATTCGTCCGGACTGGATTGCGACATCGCCAGTGAAAGACGGATTGCCCGTGCCATCAATAATGCGCCCGTTGCGAATGACGAGGTCGTAATCGGCGGCTGCGACGGAAACAATGATCCCCTCCACCAGGACGGCAAGAAGAAAGATGAAATAGCGAATTATCACAGTTTTTATATATCCCACCCCCGGGCCCGCGCAAAGGCGGAATATGAGCGGTCAGCTCCGGGTGAGTTGCAGGCCAGCCTCGGAGAGCGACAGATCAACAAACCGCGCTCGCGGATTCGGCGGGTTTTTCGCAAGCGCCTCGCGCGCGCGCAACGCGGCTCCGTGGTCTCTGGCGAACATCAGCAGGTAACCCCCGCCGCCCGCTCCCAGAAGCTTCGCCGCTGAAATAAAACCCGACACGCAATCAAGGATTGCCTGCACCTCGGGCGGGTTCGTTCCCGGATCAAGTTCCTTGTTCAGATGCCAACTGTTGCGAATGGCCTGGGTGAGCAGTTCGTAATCGCATTTCTGGATGGCCTCGGCCGCAAACCGTGCGTTCTCACCAATGGAACGGATAAGCCCCAGGTGCGAGGGCGAGTTGAGAAAGATGCCGCGCACGATCTCGGCGAGGATATTTTTGGCCAGACGCGTGATGCCGGTGTAATAGAGAAGCACAACGGAGTTGGCATAGTCACGGTCGAACAAATGGCCGGGCAGCCACCGCAACGTGGGCGTCTGCGCAAGTCCGGGCGCGGTCTCAATAAGCTTTATGCCGCGAAAAATGGCGCCGGCCTGGTCCTGCCATCCACCCCCCGTCGTGAGCATTTGTTCGAGCGCCAACGTGCGGGTGAACAAAACAGTCTTGTCCCACCCCAATCCGCACAGATCCCCCAGCGCCGCCAGCACCGTGGCGGCCAAAATGCTGCTCGTGCCCAGGCCCGAGCCTTTCGGCACAGCCGAAAGGAGGGAAAGCTCGATGCCTCCCCCGAAATCCTCCATTTGCGCCTCGAGCGATTTGAACCCGCCGACAGAGTGAAACCTGGGCAGAAAGCCCGCAAGAGCCAGCGCGGCCTTCGGCAGGGCAAAGGGTGATCCGGGCTCGGCAAATGTATCCAATTCCTGGTAGGTCCGGACTCTCTCCTCGAGCCCAAGGTCAATCGAGCGGATAACCAGCTCAGGCTTTGTCGAGAGTTTGGCAAAAACCTGTATCGGTGGCTGGCCATTCAGATTGACTGCAACATTGAGCACCCGCCCCCCGTTCTCCAGGCAGTAGGGCGGCGTATCGGTCCATCCCCCCGCAAGGTCCAGGCGCACCGGGCTGCGCGCCCACACGATCTGATCTTCCTGGACGTCGCGGTGCGGTGCGGCCGGCGCAAGCTGCGCCTCCCGGACGATCGCCCGGCGGAGCTCCGCAAAGGCCTCGGACTCGTATCTTTCCCACGACGGCTCGTTCCGATGCCTCAGGACAGCCGCGCGGAACATCCGATCATGCACGATCTGCATTGGCTCATCGTTCTCACTGAAGGTGGCATCCACCAGCGGCCGCGCCGTCATCGCGTAAGCCCGGCTTGTGGACTCCAGATCCAGACGGAAGAAGACACTGGACCTGAAGTTCTGCCACATCGGGGCGATGCACTCGTTGCGGAGGTCTCTCCGGGTCTTGTAGAGACGGGCAAGATTTATCCGGGCCGAAATTTGCCGGGCGGATAATCGTTCCGCGGCCATCCATAGCGCGGCTAATCCGGTGTCGGCCACGGGTTGTTCATCCAGAAGCCACTGCACGAATCGCGATTGAATCCTTTCCCGGTTGATCACAGGAAACAGCGCGCTTTCCTGAATGTCGCCCTTTGGATCCAGCCCCGCGATTTCCATCACAATCCCGCGGCGCCGGAACCACTCGGATGCGGGCGCATCCATCCAAAGGGTCTCTTTTGCCCCGAGCGCGCCCGAAAACCGGTCCCGAAAACCGTAAGGTCGAATGCAAAACTGATCCTCGCCCACAGGCACGAAATCCAGGCAACGCCCGGGCGGCAGGCAAATCTCCCAGTCGTTCTCGGGCACCCCGGTCAACACATGCTCCGAATTCAACCTCCAACCTCTCCCAATCACGCTGCTCTCAATCCAGAGCCGATCATTTTTCCCACGGTGCAATGCTGCCTCAAACCGCGAGTTCTGTGTCACCTGGCCCGGTTGATCGTGCGCGCCGGCATGACCAAGCTTGGTCTCATCAACCACCAGGGTCTGGAGTTCGGCGACCGATTCGATCATTTGCGCGCTGGCGCCGAAATGGAAAAACCGCGCGTCGGGCAACGGCAGCACGGCGCACGTCAGGTCGTTGATATCAGGATCCTCTTTCGTCGGCGCACTCCCGAGCCCGAGCCCGAAATCCGAGTAAAGTTCGTAAAAGGCGGGCGCGCCGCCCACAAAGGCTCCGGCCCCGGCGTCCCAGCCGGAACGTTTCATCAGAACAGCCACCGCCCGCTCGCTCAGCAGCCACATCCCGGTGTCCACAAGGCACAGGTAGTCCCCCGCAAGAGAGCGGATCTCCTCGGGCGAAGGTTTTTGGAGGAAGAAGGAGAGAGCCGAGGGCTGATGCCGCGGAGCGAAGAAGACACCAAAGCCGCAAGCTTTTTCCGGGGCGAGCCACATGCCCAGGCCCAGCACGTCCACCTGCGGAAACGGCGGCAGCTCATCCGCAAAACGCAGCAGCACATCGCCGCTGGTAATCATCGCGACCGTTCCCGCCGGTGCGTGCTCGAGCACCCGCTGGTAATCGGGCAGTTGCACATCCAGGAGAGATTGGTCCAGCCTTTGACCCCGGCCCCAACGGAAAACCGGCAGGGGCATCAGCAGTTTCCCCGTGGGCGCGTATGCCGGCAGACGCCGGCTTTGACCCCCGGCGTGGAGCACGAGCTTGCGGCTCGACCGAAGCCAATCCCGGAAACCGAGATTCCCTCCGGTCGCCCTCCATGCCTCAACCAGAAGGCTGGTTGTTCCCCCGCCCGAGCCAAGTGAACGATCTTCAGGATCCGAAGAGGCAAACCATAGGGGACGATGCCTGTGTTCAAGCGCCTCCAACGCCTCCGCCATTCGGGGAGGCAGGGTCATCAAGTACTGGAGAGGGACGTTCCCCGCGACCATACGCAGGCATGATGGCAGCGCGGAATGGGAAGTCGAATGCTAATCTGCCGGTTTAAGGCTGGGTCGTCACGGACGCCCAGGCCCGATTCTGGGCAGTGGCATACGCGGTAAATGCCTTTTCGTTCTGAATCAAAACAGCTCGCACAACGCTCGAATCGTCGGCGCGTCCAAGGTTCAAGACGGAATCGGGAATGATTCCGACTTTCTTGTGGGAATAAATAAGCGCGAAAACCGCCTGCGCAAAGGCTATGTACGGCAAATCCTTGTAGGCGCCTTCCGCCATGTCTTCAACCACATCCGCCAGAAATTCAAGCTGGTCCGCCAGGTGTGGAAACAACGGTTCATGTATCTGGGTGAACTCCAGTTTCCATTGGGGCAGATGGCGCACCACGCTCTCGGCGTTGGCCGGCGTGATGGTTGCGGCGCCCCGGTTAACAAACGCTGCTATCTCAGGCATGGGACAATTCTATCCGCAGGCCGCGCATCGAGGGAAGAGAAAAAGCGGGGTATAACCCTCGCAAGTCATCTCCTTTGATGGGGGTTTTTCCGCTGATCAGCGTTCGATCAGCACAAAGGCGTTCGGCTCAAGCATCAGTTCCAGGACGCCGTCCTTCGCCGCCACAGGGATTTCCGCGAACGTGTGCGAGGAGTCGGTGAGCGTGCACCGTGCGCCTTCCAGCGAGCCTTCCTTCAAACGGACGGTCACAGGCTTCGCGCCCTGGACCTTGTCGTCGTCCGAATAGCGGCACACGAGCATCGCGATTTTGCCCTCCTTGTTAACAGCCGCCGTCGCATAGATGTCTTTTTCCTCCGTGATCGCGCAGAATGCCTCGGTGCCCAGCGCGGCCAGTTTCGACCAGGCGAGGAACGGATAATAGCCTTTAAGCGGCGCAAAGGTGTAGTAGTCGAACAAACCGTTGAAAACCGTCGGACGGGCGTCGTAATACATCAGGATGTCCACCGGCGCGTCCTGGCAGGCGCACATGCAGGCAGCCGTGAAGGCCGCGCCTTTCTGTCCGATAATGGTCCTGATGCTGTAAACAAACTCTCCACTCCAGCCGCGCACGTAATTCCATTCGTCCAAAATGCTTTCCGCTTTTTCGTATCCGTGTTGCTTCATAAGCTCGCGGACTTTTCGGGCCCTCTCGGTCATCTGCGACGGCTTTGTGCAGTATATATGCCAGGAAAAGAAATCCAGCGGCACGCGGTCGCCCTTGGCCATCGACGCCAGGAAGCGGTCCGCCCAGCCCAGGTTGCCGGCGATCGCCGGGCCGCCGATCTTCAACTCCGGGAAGCTCTTCTTTAGGTGGCTCGCGGCAATGCGATAGAACTCAAAGAACTCCGCTTCCGTGCCGCCCCAGCAGCGCTTGTTTTTGGAATCGTCCCGGTCAAGGTCAGCCTCGTTCCATATCTCCCAGTACCGGATGTTCCACCGGAAGCCGTCCCCCCAACCCTCGTTGTAATGGCGGATGATGTGCTCGCAGACAACGGCCCACTTGGCAAAGTCCGGCGGCGGAAGCGTGCCGTACTTCTTCACGCCATGCTCGATCTTTTGCCCGAGACGGAAAAAGACCTCCGTGCCGGCCTCGCGAATGGACTTCAGATAATGGTCCGTCACGACAAAGTCATACGAAGCGGGATCGTTCGGGTCCTTCGAAAA
>CAYNZC010000179.1:0-5901 GCA_964401575.1 uncultured Verrucomicrobiota bacterium | reverse complement strand
GAAGGAAGGCGAGGATTTGCTCTTCGGTGGCGCGATCGCCCTGGAGCAGCCGGAGGATGTGCTGCGCAGTGGCAACGGGGAGTTGATGGTTGATAGGGTTCGGAGCTGAAGGAACCACCTCTCCCCTGCAAAGCGGCGGAGAGGGGGATTATTATGCGGGACTGTGGACCCAGGGTTGCGCTCGTGCCTCGCTGACCCTGGGCTATCGTCATCTTGCCCCTTCGGGGCTGCGGTTTGCGAATCCGCAAAAGGCGGATTCGGTGGAGCCGGATAGGCAGGCGCGATCGAGTCTGGAGTTTGCAAACGCGGCATGTTCGGCGTCTTGTATGTGGCAGGAAGAGGGCCCTCACCCCCTGCCCCTCTCCCCCGCAAAGCGGCGGGAGAGGGGGATTATTACGCGGGGTTGTGGACCCAGGGTTGCGCTCGTGCCTCGCTGACCCTGGGCTATCAGCAGCTTGCCCCTTCGGGGCTGCGGTGTGCGAATCCGCCAAGGACGGATTCGATGGAGCCGGATAGGCAGGCGCGATCGAGTCTGGAGTTTGCAAACGCGGCATGTTCGGCGTCTTGTATGTGGCAGGAAGAGGGCCCTCACCCCCTGCCCCTCTCCCCCGCAAAGCGGCGGGAGAGGGGGATTATTACGCGGGGTTGTGGACCCAGGGTTGCGCTCGTGCCTCGCTGACCCTGGGCTATCAGCAGCTTGCCCCTTCGGGGCTGCGGTTTGCGCTGTCCGGGAGGATTTGATCCGTGTCGCAAGATTTACTTTGGCCACCGGGGCTGCTAAATCTGTTTGTGCAAATGGATCCTTGGAAGATTATCGGCAACAAACGGCGCCTGCTCCTCATTGCGGGTCCGTGCGTGATTGAAAGCGAGGAGCTCTGCCTGCGGATTGGCAGCCGCCTCAAGACACTCTGCGGGAAGCTTGGCATCACCTATGTTTTCAAGGCGAGCTACGACAAGGCCAACCGCACCTCGGCCAGCTCGTTCCGCGGGCCCGGCATCGAGGAGGGCCTGGCGATCCTTTCGCGGGTGCGAAAGCGGCTTTCCGTGCCGGTGCTCACCGATGTGCACACCGAGGAACAGGCCCGGGCTGCGGCCCAATGCGTGGACGTATTGCAAATCCCGGCTTTTCTTTGCCGCCAAACGGACCTGATCGTTGCCGCCGTGCGCACGGGCCGGATTGTGAATTTGAAAAAGGGCCAGTTCCTCTCTCCCGCCGAGATGGGCCAGGTGATTGAGAAGGCGCGGAAGGCGGGCGGAACAAAGATTCTTGTGACCGAGCGCGGCACCACCTTCGGCTACAACAACCTCGTGTCGGACATGCGGGCAATTCCTCTTCTGAAAAAGGCCGGCTTCCCCGTGGTGTACGACGCCACACACTCGGTGCAACTGCCCGGCGGCGGGGGGGATCGCTCGGCCGGCCAGCGCGAGTTTGCGCCGGTTCTCGCCCGGTGCGCTGTTGCGGCGGGCGCCGACGGCGTGTTCGTGGAAACGCACCCCGATCCTGACAAGGCGCTGAGCGACGGGCCGAACATGGTCCCGTTGAACGAAATGCGGAAGCTCCTCGAGACATTGCTCAAGGTGCGGGATGCCGTAACCTGAAACCATGGCCATCGAGATCACATCGGAACTGAGAGCCAGGCTGGGAAGGATCAGCCTGTTCCTGTGTGACGTGGACGGCGTGCTGACGGATGCGACGGTCTTCGTCCAGGGCGGCGGGGCCGAATTCAAAGCGTTTAACATCCAGGATGGGCTTGGTCTTGTGAACCTGCGCCGGCATGGCGTGAAGGTGGGCTGGATATCGAGCCGCTACTCCGCGTCCACGGATGCGCGCGCAAAAGAGCTGCAAATTGATTTCCTCGAATACGCAACTTCAGGGAAAGTCGCCGCCGTCGAGACCATTCGCGAAAAAGCCCGCGTCACCTGGACGGAAGTTTGCTACGCGGGCGATGACCTTGTGGACCTGGCCCCTCTCCGGCGGGTGGGCGCCGCGATTGCGGTTGCGAATGCGGTGGACGAAGTTAAGGCCGCCGCTCATTATGTCACCCTGGTGCGGGGCGGCGCCGGCGCCGTGCGCGAGATCAGCGATTTGATTTTGAAGTCCCAGGGCAAATGGGACCAGGTGCTGGCAGGTTACAGTTATTGATTGATGCGTTCGCGTTACACATTCATGGCCCGGTTGCTCGCGCGCTCTTTGTGGGCGGGCGCGATCCTGCTCGCGCTCGATGCCGCCGCGCAGCGGGTCATCGAAATGCGCGGCTTCAAATACGCTGAATACTACGATGCCCCGGAGGAGACGCGGATCAAAACGCGGCTGCAAGGGGGCAAAGCCCAGCCCCAGCCCGGAGGTTTCGTGCTGGTGACCACGGCGCGGCTCGAGACTTTCCGCAAAGACGGCTTGCCCGAGCTTGTCGTGGAAACGCCCGAATGCACCCACAGCTCCACCGGAAGGGTCATTTACTCGTCCGGCCCGCTGCTCGTGAAGACGGCGGACGGCGGTTTCTCGATTCGTGGCGAGGGTTTTCTTTACCAGCAGACCAACTCGACCCTGATCATTTCAAACAACGTCGAAACCATCGCCAACCCGGAGCTTTTAACCAAAGCGTCCGAACCGTCCGGCCCCGGGGAAATCAAGGCGGACAGCTCCTCGCCGATGCGTATCCTTTCGCGCAGCTTCCGCTATTCAGCGGATGAAGGAGCGGGCATCTATAGCGGCGATGTGCAAGTGTCCGGAACGAACCTTGCCCTGACCAGCGGCAATCTCTCGCTGAAATTGCCTGTCGAGGAAAGGCGCCTGCACGAAATCGTCGCCTCCGAAAAGGTCCAGATGGATTATGCCGGGATGCGCGCGAGCGGCGAGCGGGCGGTCTATAATGTGGATACACAGGTCGCCGAGGTCACCGGCCAGCCGTCGTGGAGCAGCGAAGGCAGGCAGGGCCGGGCGGATAGCTTCACCATTGATCGCACGAACCGGCTGGTGCTCGCCCGCGGCAACGCATGGATGCGGATGGAGGGCCAATCCCTCGCGGCGGATCTCCTGCCAAACCTTTCCGGCTCGAAACCGCCTGGAGCCCCCGCAGACGCCATCAAGGCGGTGGAGGTCCGCTCCGCCAGCTATGACCTTTTTACCAACAACATTGTTTTTGAAGATGGGGTGACCGTGACAGAGTTTGCCGGCGCCGATGTCGAGGGCAGGCTGGACTGTAAGCAGATGTCCGTGACCTTTGCGGGCACAAACCAGGTGGAAAAGCTGGTGGCAAAGACGAATGTCGTCATCACGCGCGGCGAGGGCCTGTTGGCGGCGGACGAAGCCATTTACACCGGCACAAACAGCCTACTGGAGCTGCGGGGATCCCCTTCCTGGAAATCGGGCGCGCGCCAGGGCAAGGGCGACAGTATTCTGGTGGATGGTCAGTCACGTGAAATGCATGTCAAAGGAAACGCTTCCATGCGCATTCCCGCAGAGTTCCTGAGGCAGCAGGCCGGGGTTCGCAGGCCCGGCACCTCCCCGTCCGGCCAGACTCAGGAGCAGGAGTGGGCGCAGATCTTCTCGGAGGATTACCTGCTGCGCGCGGACCGCGCCCAATTCCGTGGCGGCGTCTATATCACTCATCCGCAAGTGGCCTGGTCCTGCGAACGATTGGCGGTGGATCTGCCGGCCGAAGGCGATCGCATTGAAAGCATTCTCGCCGAACAGCAGGTTGCCTTTAACTTTTTGGATGCTTCCGGCCAGCGGATCCAGGGCCGGAGCGACAATGCCGAATACACGTACCAGGTGCGCGATGGCCGGACGAATGAACTCATGCACCTGACCGGCCAGCCCGTGATCGAGACCACCAACGGCGTCTTGCGCAACCGGGTGATCACTTACGATCTTTCGCAAAACAAGCTTTTTGCCCGCGGCCGCTACTCCATCCGGGGCACGGCTCCCGCATTAGGCACAAACACCTTCAGGTTTCCCAAATGAGCACACCCCGGGAAAAATTAGAGCCTGGCCCCGCGGCGGCCGGACCGGTTGAAGGCGGCGCAGCACAGCCCCAAGGGGCAAACGGCCGGCTGCTCGAAACGCACAAGCTGGTCAAGGAATACCGGCAGCGCCGCGTCGTCAGCGGCGTCTCCATCACCGTGCGCCCGGGCGAAATCATCGGCCTCCTCGGCCCAAACGGCGCGGGAAAAACGACAACGTTCAACATGGTCGTCGGCGTTGTCAGGGCGGACGAAGGCAAGGTCGAGTTCCTTGGCAAAGACATTACCTCCCTTCCCATGCACCGGCGCGCGCGCCTGGGCATGGGCTACCTGACACAGGAACCGTCCATCTTCAGAAAACTCACCGTCGAACAGAACATCCTGGCAATCCTCGAGACCTGCAGGATCCGCCGGCAGGAACGGGCCGTGCGGCTCAAATACCTGCTGGACGAACTGGACATGGCGCGGCTGGCCACCAGCAAGGCATACACCCTGAGCGGCGGCGAAAAGCGGCGCCTCGAGATCACCCGCGCGCTCGTCACCAGCCCGAAGCTGCTGTTGCTGGATGAGCCTTTCAGCGGGATCGACCCGATCGCGGTTTACGAGGTGCAGAAGATCGTCCGCAGGCTGCGCGAGCGCGGGCTGGGCATTTTGATCACGGACCACAATGTGCGCGAGACGTTGAAGCTGGTGGACAGGGCGTACTTGATTCACAAGGGAGAGGTTGTTTACGAGGGAGCCGCGGAGCAATTGGTGAACGATCCGCGCGCGCGGGAGATTTACCTGGGGCCGGAGTTTAACTTGTAGTTCGCAAACGGACTTTCGCCTATGACGCGAGACATTGTAACGGTGGAGCGCTTCTACACGGAGCACGCCAGCCCGCTCGATTTGCACCTCGTCGCCGGCGCCACCGGACTCAAGCGCCGGATTCTCGAGCCGACAGTCAACCGGCCGGGCCTGGTCCTCACCGGCTTCACGCATTACTTCGCCTACAAGCGGGTCCAGGTGATCGGCAATGCCGAGGCCAGGTATCTCAAGACCATTGATGGCGCCGAACGGCGCAAGACCTGCGAACGGTTCTTCAGCCACAAGATCCCCTGCGTGGTGTTCTCGAGAAACCTCGCGCCGGACAAAGCGTTCCTCCAGGCCGCCGAAGCCGCGCGGGTCCCCATCTTCCGCTGCCACTTCGTCACCATGAAGTTCATCAACCTGGCCACGCTCGCCCTGGAAATGATGTTCGCCCCCCGCAGCACCGAGATGGGCAGCATGGTGGACATCCTCGGCATCGGCGTGCTGATCCGCGGCGAAAGCGGCATTGGAAAAAGCGAAACGGTCCTGGCGCTCATCGAGCGCGGCTACAGCCTGGTGGCGGATGACATCACCAAGGTAACACTGGTGGACGGACGCGAGGTGCTGGGCACCAGCGCCGAGCTCACCCGCAATCACATGGAGGTGCGCGGCATCGGCATCGTCAATGTGGCCGCAATGTTCGGCGTGAAAAGCATCCGCGCCGAAAAACGCCTCGACCTCGTGGTCACCTTGAAGGCCTGGAACGAGGTTCAGGATGTGGACCGCCTCGGCATTGACCAGGAATACGTGAAAATCCTCGGGATTGATATTCCCCACATCGTCATCCCGGTGCGGCCGGGACGGGATCTGGCCAGGCTGCTCGAAGTCGCCGCCTTTCACACAAAACTCAAAGCCGCAGGCTTCAATCCCGCCAAAGAACTCAACGAGCGGCTCGTCTCGCGAATGACCGCCACGTCGAAGCTGTAACTCCCCGTATCCAGGCGGCCAGCCGGCTGTGAACATACTTCATGCCTTCTGAACCGGGGCGCCTGGCGTTTCTGCGAACATGCATCGGCAGTGTTCCAGGGGCGAAACCGCGTGCCCGGGCCACTCCTGCTCAGGCTTCCCGCCGCACTCCACAAAACCTCA
>CAYNZC010000178.1:0-5969 GCA_964401575.1 uncultured Verrucomicrobiota bacterium | reverse complement strand
GGGTTTGCCACAGGACTCCATCGAGAAGTGGTCTCGATGGTTGTTTGGAAACCGGTAAAGGGCCTTGTGCAACTCTGGAGGCGGTTGGAACGAGGGCTGGAACCTGCATGAAAGCGCAAGCTGTCACAATTCTAGGACCGACCCCTGCTACGAAACCCGCCACCTTGCGGAACGAGCCTTCTCGGGCCAATCTTTTATCTCATCCAGCTTGCAGTGCTTGTGTGCGCGGACTGTGTCGTCTGACTTGGCCGGCATAGTTGTGTGAGTTCGGAAGATGATTGTTGGAAGAAATCCGGGCGTCAAGCCTTTTGGCCATGCATTGTATCAAAAAGTTTTTGCGCGTTTTCGCAGGTCTTTTTTCTGGCGTGTTGCGCCAGGTGCAGCCTAGGGTTCGTGAGCTTGAATTACCTGAACTTTGCAATGAAGGGTTTGGAATGATCGGTTCTATCCTTGTGAAGACAAGTGGCCGGAAATGGTTTGTGAAAATCACTAAAGCCTCTATTGTTCGCCTTGTTTGTTGGACGGGAGGGGTGCTGGCGACCTTCTCTGCTGGGTGGGGCTCCGATCAGAATCTCGGTGGCGCTTTGGAGATCTTCCTGGTTCATCCTCCTCCTGTCCATCGCGTCGTTTTCACCCTCAGAACCCAGTCTTCTGCCCAGCAGCATTCAACCCCGGTGGAGAGCGCGACAATTTACGAGGGCGGTTGGTCGGATGATTCCTGGTATCTTCAGCGATTATTGCACCTTGACACTGGCGCTGCCGTCAGCAGAAGTAACGTCCTCTGGGCCTTGGGGTGTGAACGGGGCATTTTCTGGCAAACAGCGTCTCCTGGGGATTTGGCCGTCCTTGATCCGAACGCAGGCGGAAATTCAGAATTGGCTCCCCTTGTCGTCCACAACAAGAACATGCGAACAGTTCTGGACAACGTTGCCAACCTTGGAATCAAGGGAATGCGGACAGGCAGCGCCTTGTTCTCGGGCGCACAGTTCATAGCCGATTATGGCGGCGGGACCATGGAGGTGACCGGCGCCTACAAAATCGAGAATGGAAAGCAAGTGCCTTTTGCGCCCAAGATCTACGGGCAAGTTCTAAGGAAGGAAGACGAAATTGATGCTATAAGGATCCATGAAGGTGTTCCGAATGGTCCCTCGTATCTGGCAAAGTTTTATTATTCAGAAGCGATTAAGCTGCCGCTCCACTATCCCACACGCATAGCTAGATTATACGAGACCCGAAGTGGGGCTGTGGAAACAGCTACTCTGGACATTCATATATTGGAGCTACCCGCAAGCCCCTTGCAAGCCCTTGCGGTGAGAATCCAAGACCTGCCGCGTTCCGGCTTATCTATAGTTTACCGCACCAACACTGCGCTCCTTGAGGGCCCAGGGGCAGGCGCTCTGCGACCGCTGCCAGTGGCGATAAGAGATTTGCCGGGGCGTCAACCGCCAGTCTCTGCTCACCAAACTAAAGCCAGACAAATCGTCGTTATATCCATTTTGGGCTTCGCTGCTTTGCTTGTTCTCGTCTTGCTGGTGACATTCAACCGCCATAATCAACAGAAGGAGAATCAATGAAAAACATAAAAGTTATATACGGGCTCGGCCTTGCCACCTTGGCATTCGGTTCAGAACAAAGCAGTAAGAGGCCCTCATGGGAGTTCTATTGTGCCGCGCTTATCCTGCTCGGATCTCTTCATACGCCCGCGGTGGATTACACAGTGCAGGGGACGATCATGTACGAGTTGTGGCATGCTGGGGGGAAGGTCTACGTTCATCAGGAGGACAAGTTCGATGTCAGTGTGAGCGGATGCCTGTGGCGAATCCAAAAGTTTCCAAGGCTTTTTTTGAAGGATGGCAAGCCCCAACCGCTCGCGGATTACGGAGTTGTGTGCACCGACGGCAAAAACTTTTACCAAGTCTCATCGAGAAACCAGGGGACGTCTCGGAATGCGCGGGTTGGACCAGGAACTGTGCCGTTCTGTCTTTCGGACCCAAAGCTGATAGTGCTGTGGTACGGGTTCGCATCCGGATGCTATTTTGAGAGACTTACTGACAACTATGTGAATCCAATTGCGATGTTCAGTGAAGACAAATACGCAGGAGACTTTCGCGTGCTGGGGCGATGGCAATTAAACAGCAACTCACCGTTCCTTCCCGAAACCATGGTCTTTGACGCGCTACCAAGGTTTGATGTTCTGGCCTCTAAGAGCGGAACTCACGGGTGGAACTTTACCAATATTACATTCACCGCCTCAGGATTCTCAAGCGGCGGGGGGAAGGCGACCATCCCGCAATCCATAGTCGTCGACTTCTTCAGGAGGACTCCAGACCTTAAGGTGTCCTCAAGCGGGAGAGTGAAAATAGAGGTGCATGATGTGCAACATCGAATCCCTTTCGAGGCATTTAGGCCACCGGATCTTGGAAATGCCATCGTCTCAGATATGCGGACTATTTCCTCCAATACACCTTTTGGCATCGCACGGTTGAATCAGTCAAATTGGCCGAGTGTTGAAGCAAGCAAAGATCAGGCAGCCAAAATCGCGTCTGCCATGAAAAAGAGAACAGATTCGGCACAGCGGAATCCGAAACTGGCGCGCACAGCCTTCGCTGTGGCTTTCCTGGGGCCGCCCTTGGTAGCCGCTGTCATATGGCTGGGCCGTTACTATAGTAAGCAAAAAGCAAACAAACTCTGAATATGTCTATGACAAGACTTTTTACGTTCAAAAACCGGTGTACCACCCAATTGCTGACATGCATAGCGATTCTGGCTTTCCTGATATCTACCCTGAAAGTAATAGCTGTGTGCGGCCACTGCACTGGGGAGAATTATGTCGTTAGGAGGTGCGAATGGTACACTCCTAACGGGCAGCCCCCGTGTCCGACAGTAGAGGGATATTCGTGTTTGATCGAATATCTGCCTCCGGGCGTTTGGGAAGGTGGCTGTCACTATACCTACGTGGATGCTTACGATTGCGAAACGTTTAAATATTGGGGAGATACTACAAGCCGCAGGGGCCCATGCCAGCTAGATTGCTCATGTGTGATCACTGATCCCCCGTTCGAAGATAGCATTAGCCCTCTCCTTCCACTGGACGCCTGCCGTATGCCGCGGCTATGCGTGGGCGGTTAAGCTCAATTGTTTCGTTTCCCAAAGTTTGACTTGGCAGGATTTGCGACCTTTCCGTAATTCCAGGGCTCGCTTGTAGAAAGCAGGGGTCGAAGCAGGAGTCGGATCCCTACTTCGTCACGTTGCCCGCCTATCAGGTCTAGGATGGTGACAGACGTCTTTCAATCAGTCCGGCTGCCGGATCGTCGTTTCCGGTTTAGCTCCCTGATTTTGCGCAGCTCCAAGGCTCGCTCTTGGAGTTGGTCGGTAAGCGTCACGCCAGGCACCTATGGTCGATTCGGTGAGTTCTCGGAGACGTAGATGTCAGAGGTGCTATGCCTCTGACAGCTATGATGCTTTGCGGAGCAGTTGGCGAGCAGGCTTGCCCCAAGCCGATGGCAGGAGTTCGGGCACTTGCTGGATGGTCATCTGCGGCAAGCGTGCGAGCACGTCTCGCAGGTAAGCGTAAGGATCGATGCCACGGCGGCGGCAGCTCTCGATGATAGTGTAAATTATCGCGCCGCGGTCTCCGGCTTGGGCTTCCCCGATGAAGAGCCAGTTCTTTTTGCCCAGGGCAGTGGGGCGGATCGCGTTTTCGACCAGGTTGTTGTCGATTTCTATCCTGCCGTCTTCCAGATACACCACCAGACCGGGCATTTGCGCCAGGGTATATTCCAGCGCAACGGACATCGCGCTTTTGGGAAGAAACCGATTCTTGCCCACCAGCAACTCGCAAGCTTTCCTGATCCGCTCCACGATCGGTTTGCTTTGGCTGGCGCGCACAGCCTGGCGCAGCGCCGGACCGGCTTTGTCTTCCCTAAGCCTGGATTCAATCCGGTAGAGAAGCTGGATCTGCTTGATCAACCATGCCGCTGTCCGAGGAGCGCCCTCCAGCGCATCGTTGAACTTCCTGCGGACATGAGCCCAGCAATAGGCCAGCTTGATCTCTTTTTCCGGACGGCGCGCCAGCCGGTTATAACCGTCATAGCCGTCACACTGGACGGTGCCCTGAAAGTCGATCGGAACAATGCTGTCCAAACACTCCCCTGCACGGCTGGCATGCCAGTCAAAGAACACGTCGCCTCCAGGCCGGCTGCCTACCCACAAGTATCCTTTCAACGCCCGGCCTGCTCCCGGCTCCAGATAATCGATCGGAGTTTCATCCAGTTGCACGTAGCCATCGGCCATCACCCCGGTCTTGATCTGCCGATAAATCGGCGTGAGCCAGTCAGCAGCCAGTTCCACCCACCGGGCCAGCGTTTGGCGCGGCAGATGGATCCCATGCCGGCGGGCCAGGATCTGCTCCTGCCGGTAGAGCGGCAAATGATCGCAGTATTTCGACACCACAACGTGAGCCAGAAGCGCCGGTGTGGCGATGCAGCGCTCCTGCAGCGTCGGCGGAAGCGGTGCGGTCACAGGCGCCTCTTGCGGCTCGGCCTTGGCGACATACGTGCGGCGGATAACCCGGCGGCGGAAATAGCGCGCCGGCTCAAAATCCAGTTGCTCGCTGACTTCCTGTCCGATCTGGCGGAACGCTTCCGGGGCGGCTTTGACCGGCTCCGGGTCAATGATCTCTTCGACCACGGGCAGCGTTTCAGGCAACCTCGGGGTCTTGGGCTTGCGCACCGGCTCAACAGGCGCTTTGGCTTTGGGAGCTTCGGTCTGCTGTTCCGCGGCGGGCTTCTCCACTTCGGCGCCCGAGAGCAGAAGCTGCAGTTGCGCTTCATCCATCTTTTCACTGCTCGCGCCAAAGACCCGGCGCACCAAGAGATTTACCTTTTGGCGCAATAGTTGGTTCTCTTTGCGGAGGGTCTCATTGTCTCGGAGAAGCGAAGCATTGAGCTGGAGGACTTGCTCCAGTTGCCGTGTTAGTTCTGCTTCGCGAGGACTCATTTCGAACGTCGCAAAATCAGACGCAAAGCAGTGTGGGAATGTTCAAAAATATCGTGGCTTTTTCAGAACTTTTTTCGGCCTGTTTTCAGCTCAGTTTTCCCGCTCGTACCAAGGCCTCAATTTGGCTCCTTTCAAGTCCACTCCATCGGTCAGCATCGCCAGCGCTTCAGGGCGGATCGAGAGCTTGGTTGTGCCTGGCTCGATCATTCTGGGCCAGGAGAAAGTGCCCTCTTCAAGACGTTTGGTCATGATCCACAAACCGGTGCCATCAAAATAAAGGATTTTGATGCGGTTGTGTCGGCGGTTGGTGAAAACGAACAAGGCGCCTTGGCGCGGATCCTCGTTCAATCGTTCGCTGGCCATGGCGTGAAGCCCGTTGAAGCCTTTGCGCATGTCGCAAGGCTCCACGGCAACGAAAATTTTGAGACTGCCGGAGAACGTTAGCATGGCTTTTCCAGAGCGCGCACCAGGGCGGCGGCAAGATCAATATGCTGCTGGGTGCTGATCCGGGCGGCAGCACCTCCTGGGAACTGCAAGAGCAAACCGGTCTGGGGGAGCGACTCGGTTGGCTGAACTCGCGCCTCCAGCCATTGGACCTTGGAAGTTTTCCTGCCGGGCGGCCGCTTGGGGCGAGCGCTTCGTTGGCGTTTGCGGCACTGCAGCCAGTTGGCAAAGGTCTGATACTTCACGCCGCACAAGGCGGCAAACTTCGCCCCGCTGACTCCGCTGCGTTCATATTCATCCAGAATCCGCTCGCGCTGCTCGCGAGTTCGTTGGATCCGACCCAGCACATCAGTCTTGAGCAGCGAGGGTTCAGAGCTTTGGCCGGCAGGAATCAGGCTCGTCGTAGATGTCATAGGCGACATACTACGAGATCTACCGCTTCATCGAACAGTGGTGCTTGGCGTGACGCTTACAGTCAAGCCGCCTGTGCCCTCAAGGCCTTCCAGCTGCGGTTTCAAAAGCCGCTT
>CAYNZC010000177.1:0-6007 GCA_964401575.1 uncultured Verrucomicrobiota bacterium | reverse complement strand
CCAAACTCGCCGGCGGCGTGGCGGTGATCAACGTCGGCGCCGCGACCGAGACCGAAATGAAGGAAAAGAAAGCTCGCGTCGAGGATGCTCTGCACGCGACCCGCGCGGCTGTTGAAGAAGGCATCGTCCCCGGCGGTGGCGTGGCCCTGCTTCGCTGCCTGGCGGCTGTTGAAGCCGTCAAGGGCGACAACGAAGACGAGCGGATCGGCGTGGACATCGTGAAGCGCGCGATCGAGTCCCCCACCCGCGCCCTGGCGAGCAACGCAGGCGTGGAAGGCTCCGTGATCGTCCAGGAAATCAAGCGCCGCAAAGGCAACGATGGCTACAACGTCGGCACCGGCGTGTTCGAAGACCTCGTGAAAGCCGGCGTGGTTGATCCCAAGAAGGTCACCCGCACCGCGCTGCAAAACGCGGCCTCGATCGCAGGACTGCTGCTCACAACCGAATGCCTCATCACCGAGATCCCCGAGAAGGATAAGAAAGCTCCGGCGCCGGGCGGACACGGTGGAATGGGCGAGATGGACTACTAAGAAGATTCCGACAGGAGAAATCCGGGAACTTTCAAGGCTGGCGGCAACCCCGCCAGCCTTTTTGTTTCATCCTGAATCCTCTCGCCATTCTCTGGTCCGTGGACTGTGCGATGCTCCAGCCAGCCTTAACGCTAAAAGCAAATTCCTCAAAGTAATCCTAGGTATTGTTGGCCTGATAAGGTAGATTCGTGGCAGGTTACTACATTTCAAAACCGTTAAATCCTCACGGAGGTGGTTTCTTTGAGGATTTGAAACCCGAAGTGTTGGGAACGGTTGCGATAAGAACCTGAGAATCCTTTATGATAGCAAGAAACGATGAAGCGGCTCCCCCGGCAATAGGCCCGGTTTCAGGGCTGAAGATTCAGGGCGCGGCAGTCTCGCACGCCCTGGCAAACAGTCCTGACCGTGGAGCATGAAAGAACAACATATCGAGGTCGAGGGAACCGTTGCCGCCGTCCTTGCAGGGACCATGTTTCGAGTTCAACTGGCAAATCAGCATCTTGTGCTTGCCACAATATCCGGACGCATGCGCAAGAAATGGGTTCGAATTACCGTGGGTGATCGCGTGCGCATGGAGATGTCACCCTACGACCTCGAGAAGGGGCGTATTACCTGGCGGCTTCGCTAATGCGGCTTATTCTTCCAATCCAGCACATGCGCAACACTGAGTTGCACCCAACGATGCCCCCGAGCCGGACTGGCCGGGATCCTTCATCCAAATGAATCCAACACCTTTGATTATCCAGGGCGGGATGGGCGTTGCAGTCTCCGGCTGGCGCCTGGCGGGCACGGTGTCCCGACTCGGCCAACTGGGTGTCGTTTCAGGCACCGCACTGGCTGTGGTGCTCGCACGCGCCCTGCAACTGGGCGATCCCGGTGGCGAGTTGCGCCACGCCTTGAGCCGGTTCCCCTACCCAGACATGGCCGCGCGCGTGCTGGACGCCTGGTTCATTCCAGGTGGCAAGCCAGCCTCCGCTCCGTTCAAACTCACACCGATGCCGACGCTGAATCCCAGCCGCAGTTTGCTCGATCTGACCGTCATAGCGAATTTCGTTGAAGTATTCCTCGCGCGAGTCGGACACCAGGGCCAGGTGGGCATTAATTTCCTCGAAAAAATTCAGCTCCCCACGCTGCCATCGCTCTACGGCGCAATGCTTGCCGGTGTTGATTACGTGCTCATGGGTGCTGGAATACCGCGCTATATTCCCGGCGCGATTGACGCACTGGCTCGAGGCGAGACCGCGCGCATCCGAATCGATGTTGAAGGCGCGGCCCCGGAGGAAGAACATTTTTCATCCTTCGATCCCGCTGAATTCTGCGGCGGCCGCCCCCCTGCCCTGAACCGTCCTTTTTTCCTGGCTATCGTTTCTTCCGCCACGCTCGCAATGACACTGGCGAAAAAGGCGAACGGCCGCGTGGATGGCTTTGTCGTCGAAGGGCCAACCGCCGGCGGACATAATGCCCCGCCCAGGGGCCCACTCCAACTAACCGCCACCGGCGAACCGCTCTACGGTTCCCGTGACCAGGCGGAACTGAACAAGATCGAGGCGCTCGGGTTGCCATTCTGGCTGGCCGGGGGCTACGGGCGGCCAGGCGGACTGGCAAAGGCCCTGGAACTGGGCGCAGCCGGCATACAAGTGGGAACGCCTTTTGCCTTTTCGGAGGAATCCGGCATAAGCCCCGAGATCAAACGCCAGGCAATCGCCCTGAGTCGCGCCGAAAAAGCTTCCGTCTTCACAGACCCGCTGGCGTCGCCTACCGGCTTCCCGTTCAAGATCGCGCAGCTTGACGATACCCTCTCCGACACCGCGCAATACAAGGCGCGCACCCGCATCTGCGACCTGGGTTACCTGCGGCACCTTTATCGCAAGCAGGATGGATCCGTGGGCTACCGCTGCCCGGCTGAACCGGTTGAAGACTTCGTGCTCAAAGGCGGCGACATCAGCGCCACAACCGGGCGCAAGTGTGTTTGCAACGGACTGCCCGCCACGGTCGGCATGGCTCAGGTGCGCCAGGATGGCGCTGAAGAACTGCCACTGGTCACTGCCGGTGACGACGTGGCGCTCATCGCGAGCTTTCTGTCCCCCGGCGCCGATACCTACTCCGCCGCGGACGTTTTACGCATTCTCCTCGACCGTCAACCGCATCCCCAACCCGCTGTCGAGACCGGATCGGCGCGTTCCCTTTGAACGCCCGGCCGATCGGCCCTGTCCAATGCCGGTGAGCGCCCGGGCGGTGCTTTGGCGAGGTTGCCCCCCTCTCACCCCCATGACAAGCGCTCAACTCAAGGGCATGGTATAAAGGTCTTATGAAATGGTCGCTAAAACTGGGTCGCATATTCGGCATTGACGTGTTCATTCACTTCACGTTTCTGCTGCTGCTGGCCTTTGTCGGCTTTGCCAGCCTGGCCTCGGGCAACAATATATACAATGCCCTGTTCGGGGTGCTCTACCTGCTGGCGTTGTTTGCCTGCGTGCTCCTTCACGAATTCGGACACGCGTTGGCAGCACGACAGTACGGGATTCACACACACGACATCACATTGCTGCCAATTGGAGGCCTGGCACGACTCGAGCGCATGCCGGACAAGCCCGCCCAGGAGCTTTGGGTCGCCGTCGCCGGCCCGCTGGTCAACGTTGTGATCGCGCTCGGCCTCTTTGCCGGGTTGTGGCTTAGCGGCCGCTGGAACCCCGCCCAAGCGCTCAACCTTCAGGGTGGCAGCATCGTCCACCAATTGCTCACAGTGAATATCGTGCTGGTGCTCTTCAATATGCTTCCGGCTTTTCCCATGGACGGAGGACGCGTGCTGCGCGCGCTGCTGGCGATGCGCATGGACTATGCGCGCGCGACAAATATTGCTGCCACCGTGGGACAGGGCATGGCCATTCTCTTTGGTTTCGCCGGCCTCTTTCTGAACCCGATGCTTCTCTTTATCGCTTTCTTCGTCTGGATCGGCGCAAGCCAGGAGGCAAGCGCCACTCAAATGAAATCCTCGCTGGCCGATGCCCGCGTCGCGGACGCCATGCTGACAGAATTCCGGGTTCTCTCGCCGGGCAACACGCTGGCGGATGCCGCCAAAATGCTGCTGGCCGGGTCCCAGCAGGACTTCCCGGTGCTCCAGGGCGGGCAACTCGTCGGCATTGTGCCGCGCAACGCATTGCTCAAGGGATTGCAGGAACTGGGAGAGGGAGCGCCCATACAGACCATAGTGCATTCCGCCATGGACATTCTGGATCCCGACGAGATGCTCGATGAGGCAATGGCACGAGCACATGGAGAGCGCGGCTCGGCAATGCCGGTTGTACGGAACGGGCATCTCGTGGGCCTGGTTACAGCCGAGAATATCGGAGAGTTCTTCATGATCCGCTCGGCGCTTATGAAACGGCGCGGCCACGGCCCTCCACCCGCCATCCGGCCAGCCATTCCCCCTGTCATCGCCAGCGGAAGAGCCTGATAACCGGGTGCTGCGTGTGCCTGGTCAGCGTGGCGTGCTGTGCCGCGTTCAAACCACGGTCCGGTGTTGATGAACAGTTGGAAGATCCCGGTTGGGCAGGCTTCACCGCCACAACGGTCTTTCGTGCTTTAAGCCCGGTCGGAAACTCCGGGATCAGGCTGGCTTTTTGCCGTCCGCAAGAGGACCGTGAAGTTGCATTATTATGCAGTCTGTCCTGGTAGAAGAGGAATGCGCAAAAACAGGGCAAATAAGGGATTGCCACTGAACCGGATTCCTTTGTATAAACCACTGTACCATGAAAGTTCGCCACGTATTTCCCAAAGGGTTCACTTTGATAGAATTGCTCGTGGTTATCGCGATCATCGCCATTTTAGCCGCAATGCTTCTTCCCGCGCTCAGCAAGGCTAAAGACAGGGCAAAAAAAATCGGCTGTCTGAACAACCTGCGCCAGCTCGGACTTGGCAGCATGCTGTATGCGGGAGACAACGATGGGCACCTGAGCGGCGCCAGTTGGTACGCAACTTTCGTAAACGCCACGAAGGCTGCCAATTACCTCTCCGATCGCTCTTCAGCCGACGACGACTTGAACTGGCTCTACCCGAATTATGTGAAGAATTTCAAGAGCTATGTTTGCCCCAGTACACGGAATTACATTCGCACGGATACGATTGCCAAGCCCACAAAGCCATCCGAAGACGTGGTGATTGACCTCGGGTTCATGGCCAAGGACAAGACGAAGAACGGGATTAGCTACGAGTGCTTCGGCAACTTCACGTCGCGTAACAACCTCAAGAAGACGGAACGCAACGTAAGCAGCTTTACCCTGCAAAAATACAAGGGCGCACCGGCGGGCACTGTGCCTGGGCCTTCAAAGATTTTTCTCCTGGTGGATGGCGATGACGGCGGTCCCAGCAAGCCCGGCAACCCCAACCCGCAGTATCCTGACGCGGGCGACAACCATGGAGAGGACGGTTTCACTGTCACCTTCTGCGATGGACACAGCGAATTCGTAAAGCGCGCCAGGTGGCTGGACGTGCTGAACACGATGGGCGACGGCAACCAACTTCCCCCCCAGCAATAGAACCGGTTTATTCTCAATGGCAACTGCAACATCAAACTCTCGAACTACCCGACAAAAACCTATGGCAACATCATCGCAAAACCGCAGCATCACGGAAGTACTGTGCATCCTCTCGCTCGGCGTCGCGCTTTCGGCGCAAGCCGCGTCCCCATACATCTGGGATGGCGGCGGAGCGGATAACTACTGGAATAATTCCACAAACTGGGGCGGCAACCTTCCAGTTCCGTCCACTTCCAGCGATCTGGAGTTCCAGGGAACCACCCGGCTGACCCCGGAAAACAACTTCCCCGCGTCCAGCACCTTCCGCGCGATCACTTTCGGTCCGGGAGCGGGCGCCTTCACCCTGCTCGGAAACGGGATCACCATGGCGGGCCACCTCACCAATAACAGTGGCAGCCTGCAAACGATGAATCTTCCGCTTTCCATCGCCTCCGGTCGCTACGTGGCAACCCTGGACGGAGATCTCACGCTGGGAGGCGCAATCTCCGGAAATGGCGGGCTGCATTTGATTGGCTCTGGAAAAACAACACTAACCGCGCGCAACACCTACACGAACTACACCTACGTGAATGGCGGCATGCTGGTTCTGCCCGAAGGGGGCGCAATCAACAACCGTTACTATTTCTTTGTGGGTCAAAATGCCGGGCACAACGGGGCGCTCTACGTCAAGGGCGGCTCCATCACGAACTCTCAAGTGTCCAATACCGGCAATTTTATGGTCGGCCGGGCCGGTTTTGGATCCATGGAATTCACCAGCGGCTCCATCCAGGCAAACACCGTTTACATCGGCTGGACGGGTGGTTTTGGCACAGCCGTGATCGATGGCGGTTCATTCTATTGCGGCACCGGTTCGGATTACATGGTGATCGGCAACAGCTCAGGCACCGGCGTTTTGACCATGAAGTCCGGCCTGCTGGATCATTCAAGCGCAAACAGGACCAT
>CAYNZC010000176.1:0-6144 GCA_964401575.1 uncultured Verrucomicrobiota bacterium | reverse complement strand
GATTCAAGCCCTGGATGGCGGCCAAGGCCACGCCGTCGGCGTCCACGGTGGCGATGTATTTGTCATCGGCGCCGAGGCCGAAGGCAGCGCGGAAATCCTGTGCCATTGGACCGAGGTGGCGGCTGCGTTCGTCGTCGGACTTGTAGGTCCACTCCTGCAACGGCAGCGCTAGCACCTTGTCGAGCACGTCGGTCGGGTTCACGGGTTGGAAATCCTCTTTCACGTTGCGGTCGCTCGCGCTGACAAAGGCACCGTTCACGGTCAGGCCGCCGCTGTTGAGCGTCATCAGCACGGTGCCGCCGCCCGGATCGTTCTGGGTGTCGCTGTGGGTGCCGCCCTGGAACCACGAGAAGCGGGAGTTGGACCGCTGGTAGAGCGTGCTGACCTGCACACCGATGCCGTAGTTGGTGCTCAACAGGTGGAGCATCTGCCGCCGCAAATCTGACCCGAAGGAAATGAAGGGCGTATCCTCGCTCAATCGCACGCCGCCTTTGGCGCGGATGTTGAACTGGTCGTTCGCGGTGGAGGCGAAGTCGGCGTTCTGGGAATCCGTCCACACGAAGGACCCGGTATGAGACGCCTTGGCCCGGCGTCCGGCGGCCAGCGTGTAAGGGTTGGTGGCTTCACTTAACTCGCCCATGGCCGTCGCGGCAAAGCCCTGGGCGAAGGTAGTCCGGCCCATCGCCGTCGCGCCGGTTCCGCTGGCGGTCGAGTTATCGCCCATGGCCGTCGCGGCAAAGCCTTGGGCGAAGGAAGTGCCCATGGCGGTCGAAAGTTCTCCGCTGGCATGGGAACTTCCCATCGCCGTCGAAAAATCTCCGCTCGCACTGCTTTGATAGCCCATCGCCGTGGAGACATCGCCGCTGGCGCTGGTATTGCTGCCCATCGCCGTAGCGCCGCCTCCGCTCGCCTTCGTGCCGCTGCCCATCACCGTCGTGTTATTGCCGTTGGCAACCGTGCCCAAGCCCAAAGCCACGCGATTGGCGCGCAACTCGATCAGGTCGGCCTCCTCCACGACCATGTTGCCGGTCACGTGCAGGTTCGCTCTGGGCAGCGCCGTGCCGATGCCCACCCAACCCTCTGCCAGCAGGCTCAGCGGCGTGGGCAGGGGCTCAATCAGCATCAAACTATCACTCACTTGAGAAACTGCTGCGAGCAGCGACCCCGCGAAGACCAGATCCTGCGGTGAGTTGTGAAGCGGGTCCAATTCCACCGATCGTTGCCGGAACACCCCACGCAGCACCGGGTTGGCCGGATTGCTTATATCCGCCAGGGTGATGGCATTGTCGGAAGAGGCGGCAACAGCCAGCAGGTTCCCGGCGAATGCCACGGAGCAAGCCCCATCCAAACTTTGGAACTCGCCGACGCCATCCTGAAGCACGGCCCGCAATACCGGACTGGCCGGATTGCTCACATCCACGAGGGTCACGGCGGCGTCTCCAAAGGACGCAATCGCCAGCAGATTCCCGGAGAATGCCAATGACCGGGGGTTGCTCAAGCGGTCGAAGCCCGCCATACCATTCCGAAGCACAGCGCGGAACGCTGGAAGGGCCGGGTTGCTCACATCCACCAAGGTGACGGCCTGGTCGGAGGCGGCGGCAATCGCGAGCAGGTTGCCAGAGAACGCCACCTCGACCGGAGTGGCCAGGTGGTTGAAGCCGGCGACACCGTCCACCAAGCTGGCGCGCAGCACCGGGCTTCCGGGATTGGATACATCCACCAGCGTCACGGCGTGGTCATTTTGGGCGGCAATCGCCAGCAGGTTGCCGGAAAAGCCAACTGCGACGGGGCTGGCCAGGAAGTCAAAGCCGCCCAACCCGTCCCGCAGTTCCGCCCACTTCGTCAAAACACCCGGAGCCCCGACCCCCACCAATGTGACTGCATTGTCGGCGGGTGCGGCAATCGCCAGCAGGTTGCCCGCCAAGGCCACACCTCCGGCGCCGGCGAGATTGGTCCAAAAGGCGAAACCATCGAAGATCTGTGAATGGAGAACTGGCGCCGACGCGTTACTGATATTGAGGATGGTAACGCCGCTGTCAGCGTGAGCCGCGACGGCCAGCAGGTTGCCGGAAACGGCGACGCTGTAAGCTCCATTGAGCCTGGTATAAACACCGACATCATCCTGCGCTGAGAACAGCACGTTGGGGGTAAGCACGGAACCGCCCCCGACGATGTGCAGGCCGGCGGCGGGGTTCGTGGTGCCGATGCCCACCAGGCCGTTGGTGTGCACCTGCACAGCATCGAGCAACGAACCGTCAGGCGATCCCAATTGGCTGACCGCGCCCGCCGCCACTTTCTCCGCTGTCACGGAACCATCCGCCAGCATGGTGCTGGTAATCGTGCCGTCGGGCACTGTGGTCGCGGAGGCCGCCCGCACAGCATAAGGTGTGGCGGTTAGTCCCTGCCGTGGTGACAACGTGGCAAAGGCCCCGCCGCCATTGGTGCGCACGCCAATTTCCAGCCAGCGCTCCGCGCCGGGGAATTGGTTGCCAAAGTCGAGCATGACGGTGAACAGGCCGTTGCTGATGGGAGTGGCCAAATTGGTAATCGCACCGCCTTGCGGGCTCCCAGCGAGTTCGGCGTCGTAGATCGTAAAGCGCAAATCGTAAATCCCGGCAGCGGGATTGGCGCCGTCGTCCAACCGGCCCTGGTAAGTGAAGGCGGTGGTTTGGGCGAGGGTGGAACAGCAGAAAGCGGAAAGCAGAAGGCAGAAACCCATGCGCGTCAGCCGGTGAGTTTCAAACCTCAGGCTTCGGACTTTTTTCGGATTTCGGCACGCAAAGCCGCTCTGCGTTAATGTGCCGGGGATTTGGGTTTTCGGATTTTTCATGGAGCGTGATGGTTGGGTTGTTGGCTGATGATTTGTTCGAGTTTTTCGAGCCGGGCCTTGAGCGCGGCGTTTTCGGCGCGGAGTTCGACCAGCTCAGATTGCCCGCTTTCCACTTTTTGGTTGAGTCCCTGGATGGCGGCCAAGGCCACGCCGTCGGCGTCCACGGTCGTGATGCCGGTATCGCTTTCGCCGAGGCCGAAAGCGGCCTTGAAGTCCTGGGCCATGGGGCCGAGATGGCGGATGCCAGCATTCTGGGATTTGTAGTTCCAATTGGCGAGTGGCAACGCCACGACTTTATCGAGCACATCCTGCGCGTTCACGGGCTCGAAGTTTTCCTTGGCGTTGCGGTCGCTCACCGAGGTCCACGAGCCGCCACCCGCTGCCAACGAAACGCCGTTGGTTTGGGCTTCATTGCTGTAAATGGTGGTGCCGCCGGGGGTTTTGAGGAAGAGGCGGGCTGTGCCGCCCTGGGCACGCATCCAGACATCGCCTGCTCCGCCGCCGCCTTGCGACACGCCAATCTTGAAGCGGTGCGTGTCGCTGCCGACGCGGAAGTCGCCCTCGGTGTTGTTCACGTCCCACTGATCCGCGCCGGTGACGCGGACGGTGCCCTGGACATGCAGTTGGCTTTGCGGACTAGTGGTGCCGATGCCGACGCGTCCGTTCTGAAGGCGCATAACCTCGTTCGAACCAAATCTGCTGCCGGCCCCCGTGCCGTTGACGTAAAACGCCAGCCCGCCGGTGAAGCTGCCGGCATCCGTGGATTGGATGTAGCCCGGACGCCATTCGTTGGCATCACCCTGTGGGTTGCTGACAAATTCCAGCCGGCTAAATCCGGGCTGGGCGGAAGATTGCACGCGCACCACCGCCGGGTTGTTGGCACTGTAAATATGGAGGGGCCCCTGGGGATTGCCGGTGCCGATACCCACGCCCGTGGCGTTCGCGCGCATCCGCTCCAGCCCGTCGACGGTGAAGCCCAGCCCGCCGCCGAAGGCTGGGAACAGGCCGGTGTCGAGGTCGCTCGCAAAGGTCAAGGAGGGCACGCTCGCCCCGCCCCCGCCCAGTTGCACCTGGGTGTTGGCGGCGAAAGTGACATTCTGGCTGTTCGTGATGTCGTTGCGGATGAATTGCGCCGCGCTCACCCCGCCCAGGGTGGCCGCGTTGATGCCAGTGAGGCCCGCGCCACTGCCGGAGAAGGACGAAGCGGTGACCGCACCATTCACGGCGAGCGCTGCCCCGGCGGGATTGGTGGTGTTGATCCCCACTCCGCCGAGGGCGCGGATCAGGAACTGATTGTTGGCAGTGGTGGAGAACGGCGTGGCAGCACTGCTATCCGCCCAGACGAAGGAGCCCGGGTGCGCGGCTCGCGCATAAAAGCCCAATGCCGTCGAGATGTCTCCGCTGGCGATGGTGCCGAACCCCATTGCGGTGGAGAAGTTGCCGCTGGCCGTGGTGACGATGCCCATCGCGGTGGAATATTCTCCGCTGGCGGTGGTGCTGCTGCCCATAGCGGTAGAATAGATGCCGCTGGCCGCATTGTTTGCGCCCCCCAGGACGGATGCGAAATTCGCTCCCACACGGTTCGGCTGGCCGGCAGAGCCGCCGCCGGCAATCAAACCGCCGACCACGTCGTTGCTGATGCTATTGCCGGAGTGGCCTCCGATCAGATTGGGACTGGTCGCCGGTTCCACACGCAAGGCGCGATTGCCGTTGACCTTGAGTTCCATCGGCTGGTTATCGATGGTGCCGAGAAAATTTGCCGCTGGGCTGGTGCCGGAGTTGCCGCCGATCTTCCAGGCATTGTTCAAGGCCGCTTCCGGCACGGTGCCGCCAGCTAACTGGCTGGCGTTGAGATTGGTGAGCGTTCCGCCATTGACCCCCGCCAGCACGGGCTGACCATCCACCGTCAGACCCGCGCCGCCGGTGACAAACCGTGCGCCGCCAGCGGCCCGCACATTGAACTGGTTGCTGCTGGTGGAATAGAAATCCGCGTCCTGCGCGTCGGCCCAGTTGAAGGCACCGTCGTGTAGCGCCTTGGCGCGGCGTCCGGCGGCGAATGCCGTGGCGCCCGCAGCCCGATTGAAGAGTCCGCCCGGCACGGTGGCGTGCGGACCGCCGGCCTGGTTGGCGTAACCGCCGCCCACGGCCGCATAGTTGTTGGTCGCCTGGTTGGCACTGCCGCCCGCCACCGTAGCGGACAGGCCGCCGGCGGTGTTTTGGAAACCGCCGCCCACGGTGGCGGCGTCGCCGCTGGCGGTGTTATGCGAACCGCTGACGGAGGAGTTGCCGCCGCTGGCCAGGTTGTTGTTGCCGCCTGCAACGGTGGCGGCTGAGCCGCTGGCCAGGTTGTTTTCGCCACCGCCGACGGTCGCGGCGCCGCCGCTGGCGGTGTTATACCAACCGCCGGCGACCAAGGCGGAGATGCCGTTGGCGCGGTTGGCCCGCCCGCCGCCCACGGTGGAAAAAATTTCGTCTGCGGCGTTGTCCGCCCCGCCGCTCACCGTGGCGAGATTGGCAGCGACCCGGTTGGTGAAGGCCTGTCCAAACACATTGGTCGCACCGCCGCCGCTGATGGTAGCTCCATGGACACCCGGACCGACAAAGTTGACTGCCGCTCCTGCGATCACATTGGGCGCGCCGCCGGTGTTGGGTTCCAGTCGCAAAGTGCGCTGCTGGTTGACCCGAAATTCCAAGGGCTGATTGTCTGTGGTGCCGAGGAAGTTCACTCCTGGGGCGGTGCCGGCGTTGCCGCCGAGCTGCCAGGCATTCAGGTCCGTCAGACCCGCGCCGTTGCCGGTGAAGCTTCCGCTAAAGCTGCCGGTGAGGTTAACCTCGGGTTGGTTGTTCGTGAGAACGGGGGGCGGCAACTGGGCGAGCGAGAGCGTGCCCGTCACGTTGGCGGCGGAAACGGCATCCGCTGCGCCGGCGGTGGCGGCCCGGTAGGCGTAGGGCGTGCTATCAACACGCTGACGCGGGGTGAGCGCCGTGAAGGGATCTCCCGGATTGGCCACCTCGATCTGCAACCAGCGATCCGCGCCGGAACTGAACGGCAAAGCGCCAAAATCCAAGGGCAGCACGAACAATCCGTTGGTGACATCCAGGTTGGCGGTGGTCGGAGAATTGCCGGCCACGAGGCTGCCGCCGCTTGCGGCGTCCCACAAGGTGGCCTGGAAGACAAGCCTGCCGGTGACGGGCACGCTGTTGGTTTCGAGCCGGCCCTGGTAGGTGAAAGCGGTGCTCTGGGCGAGAGCGTTGGAGCGCCCGGGATTCAGGAGGGAAAGTACCAGCACCGCCAGCAGCGGAGTCGCGCGAGA
>CAYNZC010000175.1:0-6488 GCA_964401575.1 uncultured Verrucomicrobiota bacterium | reverse complement strand
GAAAACCACGCCCCCATCTCGGAGCCGCCTCCCGCGCCGAATCTCTCGCGTTTCCCGATCCGCGCACCGCACCCCGCTGCCTGCAACACCTCCAGGCCGTAGCCTGCCTGTTCCAATGCGTCGTAACCTCGCCTGACCCTTCCGAGAACAGCCAAAAATGGCCTGTTGCTGCCGATTTCTGGCGTTGATAGGATCGCCTCATGCTTGGTGAGATCAAAAAACAATTCCCCCTCACCCTCGTAGCGCTCAGGACAATCGGGCGCACAAAAAGCAAATGGCTATCAGTTTTTTTGGTGTGGCTGATCGTGGTTTTCGCGCGCGAAGCCTGCGCCCAGTCGTCCCCCGCCATCTCCGTTCAGCCGCAGGATCAATCCGTCGTGCAGGGCATCGACGCAGCCTTCAGCGTCCTCGCCTCGGGGCAGGCGCCGCTCGCGTACGCCTGGTATTACGAGGGCGCCCTGCTGCTTGATGACGGTTATCATACCCAGGGAGCGGCGTCCCCACAGCTCATCATTTCAAACGCCCTGACGGACGATGCCGGCTCGTACTGGGTCACGGTCTCGAACCGGCACGGCATGGTCACGAGCAAAGTCGCCACTCTCACGGTCATCGTGCCGCCGTCCGTCACCACGCAGCCCTCAAATCAGGTTGTGTCTTTGGGCGTCAATGTTGCCATCAACGCGACCGCAACCGGCAGCTCACCGCTGTCATTCCGATGGCAAAAAGATGGGGTGAATTTGACCGACAACGGGCACGTGAGCGGCGCGAACGATTCGACTTTGACCATTTCCAGCGTTCAGCCCGGGGATATTGGCAATTATCGCCTGATTGTGACCAATGTTTACGGCGCGACGACCAGCGCGGTGGGCAATCTGATGGTCCAGCCTCTGATGGTGTGGGGCGCTAGCAACACGGTGCCGGAGGCATTTACCAATGCGGTGGCGGTCGCCGCCGGAGCCTATCATGAACAATATGTTTACCTGGGACTGAAGTCCGACAGCACCGTCGCCGGCTGGGGCGCCACGGTGCCTGCTGGATTACGCAATGTCGTCGCCGTCTCTGCCGGCTACCGCCACGGCCTGGCGTTGGGAAGCGATGGCTCCGTCACCGGTTTTGGCGATAATAGTTTCGGCGAAGCCACACCGCCAGGCGGGTTGAGCAATGTGGTGGATGTTGCCGCGGGGGGTGATTGTAGCGTCGCGCTCAAAGGCGATGGCACTGTGGTCGGCTGGGGATACACGCTGCCGCCAGCCGGCCTGAGCAACCTGTTGACGGTCTCGGCAGGGACTTTTCACAGCCTGGCCATCAAGGACGATGGCACGGTCACAGGCTGGGGATACAATGGATACGGTGAGGCGGTGCCGCCCGCCGGCTTGAGCAACGTGGTGGCGGTCTCGGCGGGAGCCTTTCACAGCCTGGCGCTCAAGAGCGATGGGACCGTGGTGGCCTGGGGAGTCAATTATTCTGGTGAATCCATGGCTGCCCCCGACGGATTGAGCAACGTCGTCGCAGTAGCCGGCGGATGGTCCCATGCCTTAGCGCTCAGAAGTGACGGAACCGTTGTGGCGTGGGTCCGCCATGATTCTGGCCAAACCACTACGCCGGCCGGGTTGACCAATGTGGTCGCCATCGCCGCAGGCAACCTTCATAGCCTGGCCCTGGTTCCGAGTTCCGCCGCCCAGCTTCCGCCGGTCATCCGCTGGATGGGTTCGACCAACCGCACGGTACCCTTTGCTCAAGCCGTCCTCTTTCTTCCGGCTATAACCGGTTCCTTGCCCATGCACTTTCAATGGTTGCACAACAATGTCCCCCTGCCTGCCGAAACCAACCGATGGCTGCTCTTTCCCTCCACCCAAACCGCGCAATCGGGTGCGTACAGCCTTGTGATAACGAACGCCGCCGGATCCGTTACCAGCTCCGTTATCACGCTGGCCGTGAAGCCGCCGGCGCCCCCTGCTTTCAACGTCCAACCGGCGAGCCAATCGGTGTTATACGGCAGCAAAGTGGTGATCCCTGTTACGGTCACCGGCACGCCACCTTTGGTGTATCGATGGCAAAAAAACGGAGCCAACCTGTTTGATGGTCAGCGGTTCGGGGGCACGACCGCCACGACGCTGGCCATTACCAATGTGCAGACGAGTGATTTTGGGAGCTATCAACTTGTGGTCACCAATTTGTACGGAAGCACAACGAGTTCACCTGCGATGCTGTCCGTGGTACCGGTCATGTCCTGGGGGTATAACTCGCAGGGGCAAACCGTTGTTCCCCTGCATTTTACCAACGTCATCTCGGCCGAGGCGAAGAATGGCCGGAGCATTGCATTGAGAAGCGACGGGACGGTGGCGGTCTGGCCGTATGATCCCTCCACCGTCCCTCCGGCCGGCTTGTCCAATGTGGTGGCCGTGGCCAAGGGTTATGATCCCTGCGCAGCATTGAAGAGAGACGGGACGATCACCGCTTGGGGACCGAATGTGGCCTCACCGGGAAACCCCTCAAATGTGGTGGCCATCGCGATGGGCAACATCAACCTCATGACGATTCGAAGCGATACCACGGCAAGCGGACTGGGAACCGTGACAAGGTCCAACATTCTGAGCATTTCTTCAGGAGAGGAGCATGGCCTGATGGCCAGGGAGGATGGAACCGTGGTGGGTTGGGGGAACAACAGTTCCGGGCAGGCGACGGCTCCGGCTGGATTAAGTAATGTGGTGGCGGTTTCAGCAGGGAGATATCACAGTCTGGCTCTGAAAAGCGATGGAACCGTAGCTGCCTGGGGATACAGCTTGTACGGGCAGACAAACGTCCCCGCAGGACTGAGCAACATCGTGGAAATAGCCGCCGGGTACATGCATAATCTCGCGCTCCGCGCGGACGGTTCCGTGGTCGGCTGGGGAGACAACACCTACAGCGAATCGGCCATTCCCGCGAATTTAAGCAACGTGGTGGCCATCACCGGGGGGAATTGTTACAACGTCGCCATTGTCGAGAACCCCGCGACACCTATTTCGCCCTCCATCTGGTGGACGGGTCCCACCAATCGAATCGTGGCAGTGGGCCGAACCGCGATTATCCATCCTGTGGTCCATGGCTCCCGGCCGATGCGATTTCAATGGTATTTCAATGGCTCGCCTTTGCCCGGGCAAACCAACCGGTGGCTGGCGCTGACCTCGCTCACATCCGACCAATCGGGTCATTATCATGTTGCGGTTACCAATAACCATGGATCGGCGGTGAGCCCGGCGACAACCCTGATCGTCGGCCAGCCGCCAGCGCTTGCTCTGCAGCCTGCGAACCAGTTTGTTGTTCTCGGCCGTACGGCCGTTTTTGGCACGGCCGTCCTGGGCGACGAGCCGCTCGGCTGCCGGTGGTGGTTCAAAGGGGCGCCATTGACAGATGATGGGCGCATCAGCGGGGCCGCCACGACCAATCTTGCCATCGCCAATGTCGGAACCAATGACATCGGCACGTATCAATTGCAGGTGTCGAACCTTTTCGGTGCGGCGACCAGCGCCCCGGTCATGTTGACGGTGCTGTTTCCGCCGACATTTGTTGCGCAACCGTCGAATCAAACCGTGGTGGGGGGAGGCAATGCGGACCTTGTTTCGCTGGCCACCGGAACAGCGCCGTTGTCCTATAACTGGCAGCGCGAGGGCACGAACCTGGTTGATGGCGGCTCCATCAGTGGAGTGACCAACGCCACGCTCCGAATCATCGGCGCCCAAGCGGCGGATGCCGCCGGGTATGCCGTCGTCGTGACGAACATTGCCGGTTCCGTGACCAGCACCGTTGCCACGGTGACGATCCTGCCCCTGGTGATTACCAACCAGCCCGTCAGCCGAACGCTGCCGGCGGGAACAAACGCCAGCTTCACCGTCGGTGCTGCCGGTTTGACGCCTATCCGTTACCAATGGCGGTTCGATCAAATCGAGTTGCCCGGCCGGACCAACACGTCGCTGGCGCTAAGCAATGTGCAGTCCTGGCATGCCGGGCTATACGATGTCGTCGTTAGCAATCCGTACAGCGCGATCACGAGCGCGGCTGCGATATTGAACGTGACGCCGGCGCCGCCAACCCTCGTGACACAGCCTGTCTCGCGAGTGGTGTCTGTCGGGCAAGATGCTGTGCTCAGCGTCATAACCAGGGGCTCGGAGCCGATGCAGTGCCAGTGGCAGAAGAACGGGGCTGATTTGCCCGGGGCAACCAGCTTTACGCTCACTCTGAGCAACGTGAACAGCAGCGTTTCCGGGAACTATCGGGCCACAGTCAGCAACGCGGTCGGAGGCGTATTCACCACCAATGCCACACTGGTGGTTTCCCCGGTGCTCCTGTGGGGCGCAACCAACATAGATCAGTTGCGCGTGAACACCACGATTCCGGCCTCCGCCACCAACCTGGTGGCAATCGCGGCCGGACATTGCAGCAGCCCATGGCCGTGCTTTGGCTTGCGGGCGGACGGCACCCTGAGCAGTTGGGGAATGTACAGCGCGATTCCCACCAACGCGGTGGACGTCGTCGCCGTCTCCAGCGGAGGCCCTGGCCCAAGAAAGACGGACAACAGCCTGGCCTTGCGTGCCGATGGCACAGTGGTGCATTGGTATAGCACCACTACGCCCGCGTTGCCTGCAGCAATTAGCAATAGCTACATCGTGGCCGTAGCAGCGGGCGGCGTGCATCAGTTGGCACTGCGCGACGATGGCACCGTCATTGCCTGGGGCAACAACTCCTCTGGGCAGACCAATGTGCCGGCAGCTGCCACGAATGTCATCGCCATTGCGGCGGGCGAAGACCACAGCCTCGCCCTGCGGGCGGATGGAAGGGTGATCGGCTGGGGCCGGGATACCAGCGGCCAGGCAACGGCGCTAAGCAACGCGATGAACGTAGTAGCCATTTCCGCTGGCGGCAATCAGTCGCTGGCTCTGCTGGCGGATGGCTCGGCCGCAGGCAGCATCGTCACCAACAACCAGCAGGTGGCGCTCTACGGTCCCCCGCCCGCCGATGCAACGAACCTGCTGGCGGTTTCCGCCGGTTACATGCACAGCCTGGGGTTGCGCGCCAACCGCACTGTTGCGGGCTGGGGCCGGACTAATTACGGCGTGCTTAACATTCCGCCTTATGCGTCGAACGTGGTATCGCTGGCTGCGGGTGGCGCCCTCAGCCTTGGCCTGGTGTCCGACCCCGCCGCTCCTCCAATCCCGCCCCGCATAGCCCGCCCCCCGCTGGGCCGCACAATTGTGGCCCGACAAAGCGCCGTATTCAACGCACTGGCCGTTGGTGGGCCGCCTTTGCTCTATCAGTGGTATCGCAACAGCGCGCCTTTGGCGGGGCAAACCAACGCCTGGCTCGCACTCACCAACGTGCTGCCTCCAGAAGCCGGCAACTACCAGTTTGTGGCACTGAATCACTTCGGGGCGGCCACCAGCGCCGTAGCCGTGGTAACAGTCGCGGTTCCGCCGCCGCATTTGGAGTTGCTCGGCGTGGCGGGCGGCGGCTTCCGCTTCAGCTTCCAAAGCATCGCTGGAGTCCTTTACATCGCCGAATACAGGAACAGCCTGATCACTGGCGCGTGGACTGACTTGGAGCGGCGCTTTGGCAGCGGCGGATTGGAGGTCGTCACGGATAGCAGCGCGGCGGGCACGCGGAGGTTCTACCGCGTGCGAGCCGTGTACGCTCCACCACCGAAGTTAACCGCCACGGCGGGGACCACCAACGCGGTGGGCATCAGCTTTTCAACAGTGGACGGCGCCATTTACGTCGTTGAATACAAAACCAATCTCACTGACTCGGCCTGGCTCGAGTTATCCCGGCAGTCAGGGGTGGGCGCACCCATCCTGGTGGAGGACACCAACCCGCCCGGCAGAAGCCGATTCTATCGCATCAGGGTTGAATAAAGACGCCTTTTTTTATGCCTTTTCCACCTCCGCCAAGGACACGGCGGCCAAGTCGGCGGCACAGCCGAAGCCCTTGGGGAATCTGAGGGCCAAAGACCCGCAATGAGGCGGGGCTCTGAGGAGACTTGAGGGCCAAAGGCCCGCAATGTGATAGCCCGGGCTGAAGGCCCGGGTATCCGGACGCCAACGCCCAGCGGCCTGTAGGGCCGCGATAGTGCGCCGGGCACGGCACCAAACTAGTCATCTGAGAAGTGATGACCGAAGCTAACAGTAGTAATCGTAGTCGAGGGCAAGGTGGTTCCTGCGAAGGGGCCGCTGGAGGAAGCCGGAGACAAACCGACGACCTTACGAACAGAAACGAGACAGTGAGGCCGGACATGGGAGATGAGTGCGCTATCAAGCACGAAATCCAAACGCTGTGCAAGCCATGTCAGGTAGAGTCCGAAGGCGCGGCGGGAAAGCTTGGTGTCTTACCCCGGGAGACCTCCCTTGAGGCGGGTGCTTTGGGGGAGGAGTCAGCAGAGGTCGTAGTAGGCGGTTGGAAGTTCCTAGCCCGGATATTTCATAGGCCGATCGGATTCTGAGGGCCCGCGTGGGTTT
>CAYNZC010000174.1:0-6526 GCA_964401575.1 uncultured Verrucomicrobiota bacterium | reverse complement strand
AGCAGTTGACTCTTAATCAATTGGTTCTAGGTTCAAGTCCTAGCCGGGGTACCAAATCTCCCCCCTCCAATATTCCTCATGCTCCCATATGTTCAGGTTGGTCACAAGCGAATTGGCTCTTGTTGCCCCGCGACGAACTCTTGCCCGAGAGCGGTTATTCTGCCAAATTGCAGACACGATGAACCTGTTCTCCGCAATGGAATTTGGCGGCCCGGTGCTTTGGATCATCGGCCTTCCCGCAATCGGGCTGGTGTTTCTGCTCTGGCATGCCAACCGCAACTACGAGCACCGTGAACGACGGCGCCGACTCAAAAGCCATCGGCCAGTGGTCTCCAGCAAACCCGGCCCGGGAGTGAAGTTTGCGGTGAATGTCGGCGGACGAAAACGCCGCCGGAAGCCCTGATTCGATGGGAGCCTTTCGCACTTTCAATGTCGAAGCCGGATTGCCAATTCTCGAAGAGGCCCGCCGACTCGTGGCGCACGAGATAAGGCAGGCCAAACGCGAAAAGGTCAGGGTCCTCAAAATCATCCATGGTTACGGCTCCTCGGGCAAAGGGGGCGTGCTCTGCACCGGCCTCAGAAAATCCTTTCAACTGCGCAAGAAAGAGAGCGTGATCAAAGATTTCTTTCCGGGCGAAGACTTCTCTATCTTCAATTCCGCAGTGCTGGCAATGCTTGAGGCAGTGCCCGAAGTGAGGGGAGATCCCGACCTGAACGCAACCAACGAGGGCGTAACGGTGCTCTGGCTGAAGTAACACACGCCAGAAGATCCCGGCTACGAAGCAAGCGGGGCAAGCTATTGCACTCCGCGGCCCGCGCACAAAATACGCGGATCTCAGGCCGCAATCCCGCCTCTAATGACTGTGCCCGCAGCCGCAACCATGGTCGCAGCAACTGCTCAGGTCTTCTACCGTGGGCACCCTGCCCAGTTCGAGGGTGCGGGTGACGTACTTCTGAATCGAGTCGCGAACCTGTTGGAGTTCCTCCTGGGCGTCCAGAAAACCGCGCGCAACGGGGTTGCCCAGCAATGCGTCCCGGTCCTGCTCAAACCCGGACACCTCTTCCCCACTCAGTGGCTGCGAGTTTCTTTGCTTTTCCTGCAACGCCTGCCCCCTGCTCACGAGCGTGTCATACTGGTTCCGGGCATTCTCGTCCGCCATGAACGCGTCGATCCTCTTCCGGATGGATTGCATCTGGGGCTCCTCCACCAGCGCCTGGCATAGTTCGAGCGTTTTCTTTGTGATTGCCGATTCCTGGACGGTCGTATCCATAAATATACATGTGTTCCTTCCCTCAAGCACGCCCTCCGGCGGCACGTCAGGGACTGCCGCGCCTGAATTTGTTCCTGGCGCGGCGGCAACAATACACCACAGCTTCGGCAGAATTGCAAGGAACCAGGGGCAGAAACCGGAAGCGGATGGCCGCGTCTCACCGCACCTTCTGTTGCTTGATCCCGTTTTTACGACCGTTTTCTCAAAAAAACATCAGGACCGGGGCGGAATTCAATCCCGCCACAAGAAGTCGTCGTGAAAGTTCAGCTTTGCTGTTTTGGCTCAGGTGCCGTATAAAGCCGCGCGTGTCCGTGCCGTTAAAAATGACGATAGATGCCCGCACGCGCTGCTGCGCGGTGCTGGGGCATCCGGTGCGGCATTCCGCCTCGCCCGCCATGCAAAACGCCGGAATGGCCGCCCTGGACCTGAATTGGCGTTATCTGGCTTTTGATGTGCCGCCGAAGCACCTCGCTCCGGCTATCTCAGGAGCCATGCGACTGGGCTTCATCGGCTTGAACCTCACTGTGCCTCACAAAATCGCTGCGCTCGACCTTGTGGACGTTGTGGATGACCAGGCTCGCCTCTGGGGGGCGATCAACACGATTCGTTTCGAGGGCAGGACCCCCGCCGGCGAATGGGCGCCTCTGAGTCAGATCGAGGAGCCGGAGGAAACGAGGTCCCACGGGTTTAACACGGACGCCGAAGCGATTGCGCGTGTCATCCGGCAGGAACTCGGCCTGGATCTGCGAGACGCCCGCGTGCTCCTCCTTGGCGCCGGCGGGGCAGCCAGGGTAGCCGCTCTGCGCATCGCCCGGGAGGGGCCACGCGCATTGTTCCTCGTGAACCGGACTGCCTCTAAAGCAGCGGACCTGGCCGCCGAGCTCCATCGTCGATACCCGGCCGTTACCGTTCAAACGGGTTACCCGCAAGGGCGGATTGACCTGGTAATCAACGGAACCGCCCTGGGACTCCAGGCGGGCGATCCCCTGCCCTGGGACCCATCCGCTTTTAAGCTGGAGACCGCCGCCTGCGTTTTCGACATGGTGTATCGAGGTGAGCCCACGCCATTCTGCAGGAATGCGGTTGACGCCGGTTGCAGAGTTACCGACGGAATCGAAATGCTGCTTTGGCAGGGGGCAGCAGCGCTCGAACTCTGGACTGGCAAACCAGCTCCCGTTCAAACGATGAGAAGCGCACTCTACGCTGCGCTGGGCAGAACGCTTGAAGACAAAAAATGACCGGCATGGCTGATCCAATTATCCTCGTTAAGGCAGTTTTCAATAGCGATTATTGGGCCGCCGTCCCGTTTCACTTCTGGTCGGTTGTCATGTTCGTGCTGGGCTCGATTGTGGGCAGCTTCCTCAACGTGGTTATTTACCGCCTGCCGCTCGGCAAAAGCATCATCCACCCGCCCTCGCACTGCCCGCATTGCGGATACTCCATCCCGTGGTACCTGAACATCCCGCTGGTCACCTGGGTTTATCTTCGCGGACGCTGCAGACATTGTGACGCGCCCATCTCCGTCCGTTACTTCCTCGTCGAACTCCTCACAGCGATGTTATTCCTGAATGCGTGGCTCCATTACGGCTTCCGATGGCCGGCTGTCGCGCTGATTTACTCCGGATTCCTCTCTCTGCTCATCGCCGCCACTTTCATTGATTTCGAGCACTTCATCATCCCTGACGAAATCACGATCGGCGGCGCCGCCGTCGGCTTCATCATCTCCATCATTGTCCCGATCCTTCACAACGGGAATTCGATTGCGGACGGCATGGGCGCCAGCCTTCTGGGCATCGGCTTCGGCGCCGGAATCGTTTATTTCATTCTGCGAGTCGGAAAAATTTTCTTCGGCCGCCAAACCATTGCCATCCCGCAGGAAGCCAAAATAATCTTTGGCCAGGAGGCCATCCATCTCCCGGACAAGGACATTCCTTACGAGGACGTTTTTTACCGGGATTCGGACGAAATTGTCCTTGAGGCGCGAACGGTCGAGCTGCTCGATCGCTGTTACAAAAACGTGCCCGTTAAGCTCCGCCCGGGTTCGCTGACCATCGGGCAGGAAGCAATTGATCCCGAAAGCGTGCACCACATGGAGGTCGTCAGCTCAAGCATTGTCCTGCCGCGCGAAGCCATGGGCATGGGCGACGTTAAATTCATGGCGGCCATCGGCGCGTTCCTGGGATGGCAGGGAGTGCTATTCTGTCTCATGGTCAGTTCCATGATCGGTGCAGTCGTGGGCGTCGGGTTGATTGCCGCCCGTAAGAGAGACTGGTCCTCAAAACTTCCATACGGACCTTATATCGCCATGGCCGCAGCTATCTGGATTTTTGGCGGGCGCAAGTTCATCTACTGGTGGCTGTTCGGAAGGTAGCCCGGCCAATGCTGGAAAACGCCCCGGCGCATTCCTAAGAATTCGCCGCTGACGCGCGGGAGAAAAGCCGTCGCACAATGTCTTCAATCGGGGGTTCCTGGATGTCAATGTCCGTCACCGGCAGTTCATCCAGCACTGCCTTGCATACCTGGATCACCCGCTCTCGCTTCACCTTGAGCTCAATCGTCCCCGGCAATTGCTCCACAATTTCACCGTACTGAGCCAGGTTCCGCGGATCGCAGCCCGCCGCACCCTCACAATGTATCCGAATCAGCTTGTAGTCGGCGTAACGGTCCACCACCTCGTTGAGCGCGCCGTCGAAGAAGATCGCCCCGTGGTCAATGATGATGACCCGCTCGCACAGCTCCTGGATGTCCGCCATGTAATGGCTGGTAAGAAGAATGGTGGTCTTTTGCTCGGCGTTATGCTTTCGCAGAAACTCGCGAACGATTTTCTGCGAAACCACATCCAGGCCGATTGTCGGCTCATCCAGAAATAGAATTCTCGGGCGGTGCAGCAGCGCAGCGATCAGCTCCATCTTTGTCCGTTCCCCCAGGGACAACTCGCGCACGCTCACGTTCAGCTTCTCGCGCACCCCAAGCATCTCGGTCATCTCAGCAACGCGCTTCTCCAACTCCCGCCGCGGCACACCGTAGATTTCCCCGTTCAGATCGAATGATTCCCGCGCCGGCAGGTCCCACCAAAGCTGATTCTTCTGCCCGAGCAAGAGCGCAAACTGGCGCCGATACCCGTCGTTTCTCTCCCACGGGACGTAGCCAAGCACCCGGGCGGTGCCGCTCGTAGGATACAAAAGGCCGGAAAGCATCTTCAGGGTGGTCGTCTTGCCGGCGCCGTTCGGGCCCAGAAAGCCCACAAGCTCGCCGGACTCAATCTTGAACGACACATCGCGTGCCGCCGCCGTCTGCTCGTATTGCCTGTAAAACAGGCCCTTCAGCGCGCCCTTGAAGCCAGGCTGCTTCTTGTAAGTGCGAAAAACCTTGGTAAGCCCGCTGACTTCAATCGCCGCCATGGCATGGTCAGCGCATCAGGTTCTTCTCGAGGTAATGGACCACCTGCCGAACGTTGGCATCCACTTCCATCCGATCCTTCACCAGCCTGCAGGCGTGCAAAACCGTGCCGTGATCCCGTCCGCCAAAAGCCTCGCCAATCACGCTCAGTGAACTCTCGGTCATCTGCCGCGCGAGGTACATCGCGATCTGCCTTGGGAAAGCAATGTTCTCCGGGCGCCGCTTGCTCGTCATGTCCGCCAGGCGTATGTCGAAATGCTCCGCAACCCGCTTCTGGATCGTTTCTATGCTGATCGAGTAACGCCCCTCTTCATGCAGCACCTCGCGCAACAGTGTCTCCACAACCTCCAGTGAGAGCTTCTTGCCGGTCAATGCAGCATAGGATGCCACCCGAATCAGCGCCCCCTCCAGCCGCCGGATGTTCGTCCGGATTCGCGTTCCAAGGAAATTCATGATGTCCGGCGAAAGCTCCACCCCCATCATTGCCGCTTTCTTGTTCAGGATCGCAAGACGCATCTCGACGTCCGGAGGCTGCAGGTCTGTCACCAGCCCCCATTCGAAGCGCGACACCAACCGATGCTCCAGCCCCTGTATCTCGCTCGCCGGACGGTCGCACGTCAGCACGATTTGCTTCCGCGCCTCGTGCAACGCATTGAACGTGTGAAAAAATTCCTCCTGTATGCGCTCTTTGCCCGCAAGAAACTGGATATCGTCGATCAACAGCACTTCCGTCTGCCGGTATCTCTTCCGGAATTTGGCAAGCTGCGCATTTTGAATGGCGTCAATGTATTCGTTTGTGAACTGCTCTGACGAAACATACGCGACTCGCGCGTTCTTCTTGTGGGAAGTCACATACTGTCCGATCGCGTGCAACAGATGCGTCTTCCCAAGACCAACACCGCCATACAAAAAGAGCGGGTTGTAGGATTTTCCAGGCGCCTGCGCCACCGCCTGCGCCGCCGCGCACGCAAAGTTATTGTTGCTACCAACAACAAATGTCTCAAACGTGTTCTTCGGGTTGAACCCCGCCTCGGCCACAGCCCCCTTCTCCTGCGCAGGCTCGGCACGCTTGCCCTTTTGCTCAGCAACCGTTGGCGCTTCAACTTTCACCGCCCCATTTGTGCCGTTCTTTGACACCAGAAACTTGATCCCGAGTTGCCGCCCAGAGGCCAGCGCCACCACGTCCTGCAACAGGCCCATGTAATTATCCTTGAGCCACACCTCGCAAAACTCGTTCGCCACCTCCAACATCAAGGTCCCATTGTCCTGGCCCACAGCTCTCAAAGGCGCAAACCAGAGATTGAACATGTCCGGGCTCAGCATCGAGCGCAGGTGGCCCTGCGCAGATGCCCAAATCGTATCGGCGGAAGCTTGCATATCAACAAAAAGGCCGGTTTTTCGCAGTTTTATTCACCTAACCACTTTTCCGCTGCTTTTTTGCGCCGGCCGCCTTCCACCGTTGTAACACTGTTTTCCGCCCAGTCGATAAAAATTCATAATCTCTAAATATTTTTGGTCCGGCACCAGCCAAACCGGGTTGTAAAGCACTCCAAATCAGAATCTTATGCCCACGAAAAGTATTGTCCCGATCTGCGACTCCCGCCAATGAGCTTTCCAGCCCATTATCTTCTCATGTGGCAGAAGGGTTTTAAGTAAAGCCACACGATCTTGAAAGCGTAACATATTAACTCTTATTAACGAGTTATTCACATTCGCGAAGGCTTACAAAAACCGCCGGTTTTATTAGGTTTTCCAAAGGTATTTGCCCACGCAGCAACGCCCTCTTCAAACGTCGTAATAAAGGAAGAACTCGTAGGGATGCGGACGCAAGCGCAGGGCGTCGTTTTCCTTCCGCT
>CAYNZC010000173.1:3899-6551 GCA_964401575.1 uncultured Verrucomicrobiota bacterium | reverse complement strand
GATTCATCGTAATTCGGTGGCCGCGCGATGAGCGCCGTGGCCAGCAGAGGGAAGAGAAACACCATCGCACAGCGAGCGCTGATCACACGAGAATCTGTCTGCATGGCTTGATGGGATATCTCAATGCAGTGCCTTTCGCAAGGAGGCAGACAGCCGGAAAAGTCTTCAGAGGTCCGGTCCGCATTCAGGTGTCAACATTCAGGTTGCGCCCTTCGCCGCCGTTCCGGACACTCCTTCCATGCATGCGTCCAGCCAATCTCAAACGAAGCGCAGCCAGGTGACCCGGCGCGGCTTTCTTTCGCGCCTCGGGGCCGCATCCTCCGGCGGCGCGATCCTCGCCGTGACGTCCTCCGCCCGGGCGGACGCCACAGCCAGCGCCAAAGCCGACCCGATTGTCGCCGACGTCCTGGTGGTCGGGGGAGGCACGGCGGGCACGATTGCGGCCATTCAGGCCGGGCGGTTGGGCGCCCGCACCGTACTGGTGGAAGTCGGAAGTCAACTGGGCGGAACCACCAGCACCGCTGGTGTGGATTTTCCCGGTTTGTTCCACGCCTGGGGACGCCAGGTGATCGCCGGCATCGGCTGGGAACTGGTCCAGGAGACCGCCAGGCTCAACGGCGACCAACTACCGGATTTTACCGTTCCGGTCGGACGCCAGCACTGGCGGCACCAGGTGCGGATCTGTGGCGCGCTCTACGCCGTTCTGGCCGAGGAAGCCTGCCTCAAAGCTGGTGTCCAGTTGCGCCACTACGAGTTCCCGCTTGCAGTCGAGGAAGACGCCGACGGGTGGAAAACCGTGCTGGCCGGTAAGGGAACCCGGGTCGAAATCCGCACCCGCCAGATCGTCGATTGCTCGGGGGACGCGTCGGTCGTCGGGTTGCTGGGCCTGCCGCGTCGGCGTGAAGCTGTCATCCAGCCCGGCACCCTGATTTACCGCCTGGGCGGCTGGCGCATAGACCGGAACGATTCCAAGGTTTTCGACGCGCTCCAGGCTAAAGCTGACGAAGCCGTAAGAGAGGGCCGGCTGCTCGACACCGATTTCAACGGCAACCTTCGCTCCTACCTTGCCGCCGGCGGCCAAAACGCCATGCACGTGCCCGGAGCTGACTCCTCGAGTTCCGTGGCGCACACCCGGACGAACAGCCGCGGACGCCAATCCTTCCTGCGAATGCTGCGTTTCCTCAAATCCCAGCCGGGGTTTGAGAATCTGCGCGTCGAGCGCCTCCAACCGGAGACCGGCGTGCGCGAAACCTACCGTATCTATGGCGAGACCACAGTTACTCGAGACGATTACGTCAGCGGACGCCTTTTCCCCGACGCGGTTGCCTACTCGTTTTATCCGATCGACCTCCACGAGGGACGCGGCGTGCGACCTGAGCCGTTGGCGGCGGGTGTCGTGCCGGTGGTGCCGTTGGGCGCACTGATCCCGAAAGGCGCGCGCAACCTGCTCGTGGCGGGGCGTTGCCTGTCCAGCGACCGCCTGGCCAACTCGGCGTTGCGGGTCCAGGCCTCCTGCATGGCGATGGGACAGGCCGCCGGCGCCGCCGCCGCGCTGGCCGCCCGTTATGGAGCCACCGCTCCACCGCTGGAGCGCATCCGCCAGGCCCTGACGGACCACGGCGCCGTTGTCCCTTCCGTCTAGAATGGGCCTGTTCTACCTATTCATCGTCGTTGTTGCGATCACTGCCACTGCACTGGTCGCAAAGCTCGCGTCGCTGAAAGGGATTACACCGCTGGACCTTGCGACTGCATTATTCATCGTGAGCACGATTCTTGGCCTGGTGGTTCTCTGGCCGCGTCTGCCCATTGAGATCCCGGGAGAAGCCCTCCTTTTTTCTACCGCGGCCGGCGTGGGTGGCAGTCTGGCCGTTCTTGCGTTCAACGCCGCTATCCGGGTGGGTCACTTTGGGTTTTCCAATGCCATTTACCGCGCGTCCTTCCTCGTCCCGGTGGTTTATGCCATCCTGTTTCTCGGTGCAGTCCTGAAGTTCACAACGATCGCAGGCATTGTGCTCGTTTTGAGCGCCATCTTCCTCATGTCCTGCTCAACCTCATCCTTTCAAAAGGGCAAGAAGATCGAATTTCGATGGTTCCTCCTGATCATTTTGGCGTTCCTCCTCAGCGGCGCGCCGCGTGTGGGGCAAGCACTCACAAGCCTTCATGGCGTAGATTACTTCCTTTACCTGTTCCTTTCCTACATGACAGGCACGCTCGTTCTCGCTGCGTTTGCGGGAGTGAAACGGTCCTTCAACCCGGCATCTATTCCATGGGGTTCGGCGGCGGCCGTGTCCAGCTACGCGAGTGTCTTCTGCACGCTCAAGGCGCTCGATTCCCTCCAACCACAGGTTGTTTTTCCGATTTCGCTTTCGGGCCCTATCGCTCTCGGCGTCCTCCTGTCGCTATTCATGTTCAAGGAGAGAATCAGACCTTCCGGCTGGGTCGGCATCCTTCTCGGCATCGCCGGCATTGCCATTCTGGCGATTTGGAGATGAGCCAAGCCGGCGTCCGCATTTGAGATTCCCGGAGGTCACCGGCTCTTTTCTCCGACTCTTCCAACCTGGGGCGAAGCAACGCTGAACTCGACCCTCTCACCTTGGTTACCCAGGTAGCCGCCCCAGCCAATGCGGATTTCGTTCACCTTTTTCAGGTCCA
>CAYNZC010000173.1:1866-3799 GCA_964401575.1 uncultured Verrucomicrobiota bacterium | reverse complement strand
AGATCAAGGTCTCCTCCATCCGCCCGGTCGCCGGGTTCCAGCGTTCACCGGGCGCTCGAGAAGGATCTCCCGTGCCTGCGGCAAACTCGACTTGGCCGCTCCAGGGTGTGGCACTGTCATTTACCACGAAATAGACCTCGTGATGCTCGAAACGCCGATGCGTAAAACGAATGGGCGAATGCTTTGCGGCAATCTTGAGATCCGGCTCCAACAAACCATCCAGGATCGATGGCAACAGCGCTTCCAGGCCGAACGGAAGGAAAATGCCGGCGCCGCCGCGGGCGTTGGCGCATGATCGCACTTTCCGCTCCAGTGAAACGCCTCCCGGACTTTGGCCAAACATTTCCTGCGCCAGCCCCCCAACACGCGCCGAAGGGAATTCATTTTCACTGTTGGCGGGAAGGGCCCCAAGGGCAATCACCACTCCGCCCTGCCGCACAAAGCGGGCAAGATTCCTCCATGCCCGGATCGGCAAAGTGTCGGCGCCGGGAAGAATGACAACGTGCCAACGCAGCTTGCCATGGACCAGCGCACCCTGCTTGACGCTGGCCTCTGCCAGCGCGCGGCTGTCCACAAACGTAAAATCCCGCTGTGAATTGAAGAGCTCTTCGGCGGCGGTCCGATACACGCTTTCGATGCGCGTGGCGGTGCTCGCCACCTCACGAGTCCATAGCCGTGAAGGCGTGAAACTGACCCAAAGGCTTTCTGCCGGGTATAGCACGGCGACGTCGGCGACCTGCTGCCCTCCGCGCAAAGCCGTGCAGCACCGGCCAATATATTCGTTGAGACGACGCAATTGGTTGTCTGACAGTCCGGCATAACTGTAATAACTGGTGATGGAGTTCACGCCTTCAACGATGAGGCGATTGCAGGTCCCCCGAATCTCGGCCTCGGACACCTGGCGTATTGGCCGCTGGTCACCTGCGGGGCGGTGGCGCTGGGAATGATCGGAAGTCTCGCTCATCACGAGTGTGCGGCCCTCAAGATCAGCGGCGCTGCCAACGAGCCGGGCGATATACCAGGGAACCTCCGGAGGAAGGCTCGTCAGGCAATCAATACTTGGCGCGTCGAGCCGCCGGATACACCGGAAGAAATCCCCGTAGAGCGGAACGTGCCCAACGATGCCTTCCTCGGCGAGGAGGTGTCCCCCGGAAGGCACGCCCAACTTGCGACAGCAGCTTTGAAGCTGGCCAAAGTAATTCTCCGAAACCAATTCGCCTACCGTAAGCCAGAAATCGTACCGTATCCGCGCGCCCCGCGAACCCGCCTCCGCCACCAGGGCGGGCAGCAAACTGGCATCCAGCGCGTAACCCCGGCGCTTTCTGAACTCCACCGGCAGGTTTGGTGACCAGGGCAAAGGACTATACGGCATCGGCTGCAGAAACAAGCTCATCAGCGAAGGTTCATCGGTGAACGTGGCCATGAAGTATTTACCGAGGTCGTTCCCGAGGTGCCGGGAATAGCCTCCATAGGTCACTTCGGCGAAGCGGGCGGTTGGTTCGGGCATCAGCAGATTGACGTAAGGGATTTTCGCATGCAGGTTTCCCGCCGCGTGGGTCCCTTCGAAGAGGTGGTCTTCAGTAATAGCCATGACACGCCATCGCCCGGGCGGAGCCTCCCAGTTTAACTTTCCGTCGCGGATCCGGCCTTCAAGGTTCACCCTGTCCGTCAAATCAATGCGTCTGTCACGAACGGGAAATGCCGCGGCCAATGTCAGTTGGCCCGGGGGAAGGTCCATAACAAGCGGACCGGACTCGCATTCACGCGTGGCAACGAGCAATCCGCGCGCTTCCCACTGCGGGTGATCGCGCAGCGTGAGTCCCCCGGCGTTCCCCGAGGGATAACCGCGCTCGTCGTAGAGCCACATTGCCATGCCAGCTTCTTTCGCCGCGTTTACGGCACGCGTAAATGCAAGCCACTTGGCGTCGCTTTC
>CAYNZC010000173.1:0-1766 GCA_964401575.1 uncultured Verrucomicrobiota bacterium | reverse complement strand
GATTTGTCCGACGGAGAAATTCGTTTGGCGGAGCGCGCCGCCCTGCCGCAACAAGTCGGTGATATCATCCATGAACCTGCGGAAACCGTTCGCATCGGCAAGCTTGCCGCCGGAGGAATCCGGCGCGTTCTTCGGCCCTTGCGGCACTACCAGGACGGCATTGCGTCCGCTAGCAACGAGCTGATCAACGAGGCGGTAGCGCTTGAGCACGTTGCTGACATCATTCTTCCATCCATGAAAATGGATCACAAAGTCCACACGGCCTGTTTCCCGGAAACCGCGCGGAATGAACACGGCTACGGTGTTGTCGGAATAATGCTCCGCCGCGCTGTAGGTCTGTCCCTTATAGGTGTAGCCCTGGGCGCGCGAGGGATGCGGAAAGGGCGCCGAAGCCAGGTGAAGCACCAGCGATTTGCCCAAACCTGCATCGTTGGTTTCCTGGCTCCAGGTTGCACTGCAGCCACAAAAAGCGGCGATGAAGAGAGCAAGTCTCATAGACAGAGTATGTAAAGCGGCAGCGGAAGTTGGAAGGCAAAGATTCAACCACGAGACGGTTGAAAGCGAAGAGAAGTTAAGCAGGTCGGCGATCCGGCAGGATCAATCGACAACGCACGGATGGCAGTGGCGCATATAGATTCATAATTGCATTGGTGCGGCAGCCGGGTATAACGCTTGCATGCAAATGAGCGTTAACAGACGGTGGTCGCATTGGAGTCTGGTGGTCGTATTCCTGGTCCTGGCGTGGTCGTTCGCGCAGGCAGCGGATTCGCGAGTTTTGAGAATCATCGTTTTTGGGGCGCACCCGGACGATTGCGAACTGAAGGCTGGCGGCGTGGCTGCAATGTGGGCCGCCCGGGGGCACAAGGTCAAATTTGTATCAACTACCAATGGCGATATCGGCCATGCCACCGAAGCTGGAGGTCCTTTGGCCAAACGTCGAATGGCCGAAGTCGAGCGCTCTGCGAAAGTCCTGGGGATTGAAACCGAGGTGCTGGACATCCACGACGGCGAACTGATGCCCACGCTCGAGAATCGCCGCACATTTACCCGTCTGATCCGCGAATGGAAGGCGGACATTGTCATGGGACATCGGCCCAACGACTACCACCCGGATCATCGTTACACCGGAATCCTGATGCAGGACGCCGCGTTCATGGTTATGGTGCCTTCGTTCTGCCCGGATGTTCCGCACCTGGCCGTCAATCCCGTGTTTCTCTTCCTTTCCGACAATTTTCAGAAGCCATATCCGTTTAGCCCTTCGATCGCCGTTTCCATTGACGGTGTGCTCGACCAAAAGGCGGAAGCGATCTGGCAGTTGGAATCCCAGATCGAGAGTCTGTGGGTCAAAGGCGATTTCGAGCGAGTTGTTCCGGTGCCTAAAGATCCGGCAGGACAGCAGGCCCGCCGGTTGGCGGTGCGGGCGCGATTCGAACCCCGCTATACCAACCTGGCCAACCAGTGCCGTGACCTTCTCATAAAACTTTATGGCGAGGACAAAGGCCGCGCGGTGAAGCACGCCGAGGCCTTCGAGGTTTGCGAATATGGACGGCAGCCTTCCGCTGAGGAACTCAAGCAGTTGTTCCCGTTCTTTGGCGAATAGCGCTGAGGCACGCGGGGATTATACAGGCTGCTGCGGATATCGAAGATAAGCCGGATGGACGGCTGGCGCAGCTACTCAGCAGGGGTGGAATTGACTTCATCCCGCGGCTCCAGACAGGCGCTCTGCACACATTGCATTGATTTTCCCCCAGTGTGGCTCATGCTTT
>CAYNZC010000172.1:0-6590 GCA_964401575.1 uncultured Verrucomicrobiota bacterium | reverse complement strand
GAAGCGGCGGGGCAAGCGCAAAGGTGGCGGATTCACGCTGATTGAACTCCTGGTGGTGATTGCCATTATTGCGATACTGGCGGCGATGCTGCTGCCGGCATTGAGCCGGGCCAAGACGAAGGCCCAGGGGATTCGCTGCATCTCGAATCTCAAGCAGTGGGGGGTGATGTGGTACACCTACACGGATGACAACAACGGCAGCTTCAGTTCCGGTGACAGCTCGGTGGGGTGGGAGCGGGGCGAGTGGGCTTACGCGCTTCGGACTTACTACAACAAGAAGCCCTACCTGTTGCTGTGTCCCATCACGACCATGCGCCGCGGGGCGGGCGCCCAGGAAGTGAAAGTGCCAATGACCTCGACGGCGACCGTGGATCATGGCGGGCCCGAAACGGCATTTGTTTTTCCTATGGTGGATACGGAGACCTTTGGAAACCCGAAGATGGCCGGAGGCTACTCCTTCAACTGCTGGGCTTACAATCCGACCACATCGAGCGGGCTTTGGGGTTCGACCGCGAAGAACTGGCGAAAGATCCATGCTCCGACCAAGCCGACCGATACCCCGCTGATGGCTGACGGGATGTGGCGTGGTGGCGGTCCGGACACCACGGGAACTGCCAGTCAGACGCCCTCGTTCAACGGCGAGTGGTCCGGCACCGGCGCGGAATTCAAGCACTTCCTGATGCATCGGCATAACAAGGGCACCCAGGTGACCTTTTTTGACGGCTCGGCGCGTTACCAGAAGGCGCGGGCGCTCCTGACCCTGCCTTGGCACAACAGCTATGATATTAATGCGGGCGCGAATCTTACCGTGCGCGACTGGATGAAATAATTTCCCTCAACTCCTGGCAAACAAACCCACTAAGAAAGCAGACAATGAAACGAACAACCAAAATCCTCGTGGCCGGCATGATGCTGGCTGGTCTGGCACTCGGGAGCGCCCATGGCGCCACCCTGGTTTTGAGCGACAACTTCGATGTCGTTGGCAGCGGCACCGGATTTAATCTAGACACAGGGGTGAACAGAGGGATCACCGCGACATCAACCCGCCTTCAGGGCACGGCGGCAGCGGGCATTCGATACAACAAGATTGAAGGAGGACGCAACGGCAGCCTCCACTGGATTACCAACAGCGCCGCCGGCCAGCCTCCCGGAAAGTTGTTTATTAACTATGGCGGCGCCCCAAGCACGATTGCCCTGACCAATATTGCCGGCGGGTTGACGGATTTCGGTCCGGCCCTTTTTGCCACAGCGGCGACTCCCGACGTGCCATCGGTATATCACCTGCAAATGACCATGGCCAACATCGGCACCAACCGCTTTGGCTTTGGCATTTCCTCGGCTCCGGGCATTCCGAACAACTGGGATTTTGGTTTTGAGATTTACAGGGATGACGAGAGCACCCAGAACCTGAGCATGCAGGCGCGAATGAACCAGAACTCTGCAGGCGTTGGAGCGAATGTTTCCTCATTTGTCACGAACGATGTGGGCCTGGCTGGAGAGGAAATCACATTCCTGATCCGGATGACGGATGCCGGGGCGGAGACGGGCACTTACAACTCAAGGGGAGAGATCGCCATTATCCGGAATGGGACGACCAATTGGATTTATGACACCCAACTCGATACCGCAAACGTTCCATACGGACTGCGGTTTCGGAACACGCCCCGATACCTGCTGCTGTATGTACCCGGGGGCGCCGGGCCGGTGACTGCTGACGATCTGAGCCTCACATGGATATCGGGGCCGACGCGCCTGCCGCTGGTGCAGACATGGACGGGCAGCGGGGCTGATGATAATTGGAGCACGGCGGCCAATTGGAGCAGTGGCCCGCTGGCCGCAGGCGATCCGCTGGTGTTCGGGGCGCCGGTTCGGCAGCTTAATAACAACGATATTTCTTCGCTGACCACGCCCTCTGTCTCTTTTACCACTGGAGGCTTTGAACTTGGCGGCAATGAACTGAAGATCTTCCGGGCGATCACAAACAGCGGCAACAACACCCTTGCTCTGCCGGTATCCTGGTCCGCCACGGGCGCCAAGACGTGGAACCTCGGGGGCGGGACGATGACGCTTGCAGGCCCCGTCGCCGTGGACGTGGGCGGCGACCAGAGCTTTCTCGGCGGAGGCACCCTGCTGATTTCGAACTCATTCAATGTGGGCTCCGCCAGCACGGCCAATCCCGCCTTCCTGATTGGGGATTGCCGGTTTGTCCTGAATGGTTCGTCGGCCCAGTTCAGCTCGCGGGGCGGATTCCGCATAGGATCCTCGTATCCCACAACGCCGGCTGCGACGGAGCTGGTCATGAGCAATGGCGCCAGTTTTTATCTTAGTCTGCCTGGAGCGGCTTGCCGTGTCGGCAGCACGGCCAATGGAGTTACCAGCCGGGTGATTATTGATAACAGCACCTTCACCATGACAGGCGGCGAGTTTGGCGTGCCCTGGGCAGCGGGCGCAACCGGGGAAGTCATCCAGGCCGGCAGCTCCGTTTTGGATCCCCAGCTCCTTTTCAACTACGGTAATGGAGGTTCGGGCACCTACCGGATAAAGGACGGATTGCTCGAGCCGCGCATCATCAAGCGCAACTCTTCGGGCGGTTTTGCGGGCATCTACTTTGACAATGCGATTCTCAGGCCGTCCATCTCGGCGGGCAGCGATTTCATGACCGAGTTGGACGTGGCGGAAATCCAATCCGGCGGACTGACACTGGATGTGGTGTATGTGGATGTGAACCTTGCGGCTCCGTTCTCGGGCGCGGGCACACTGACCAAGAGCGGCGGATACGCGGCAACGTTGACCGGCAGGAACACATACACCGGAAACACTGTTGTCCAGGCGGGTAAATTGGTCCTGCCCAACACGCAAACCAACGCTGCGGCCATCCAGGTGGCGGACGGCGCGCAATTCGGGGCCATTGCGACGGCGCAGGGGGCGAGCCTGACCGCAGGCAGCCTGAGCATTGCGGGAACTTCGGGCACCCTTGCCTTTGACCTGGGCACGCTGCCGAATCCCACGGCTCCCCTGGCACAGGTCGGAACCCTCTCAGCCGGCGGCACGATTACTGTGAACGTTACCGGAGGCGCCTTGGACATGACCACAGGCACCTTCACGCTCTTGAAGTGGAACAGCCTGAGTGGCAGCCCCACTTTTGTGCAAGGCACAATTCCCTCGCACATTGCAGCGACCGTGGTTGCGGATTCGGATTCTGTGGACCTGGTGGTGACCGGGGTGCAGGGCTACCGGTGGACCGGCAACGCGGGCAGCGAATGGTTTGCGGGGACCGAGAATTGGATAGACCTGTTCAATAACACCGCTGCCTTTTACCAGGACGGCTACCTGGCAGAATTCCGCGATGGCGCAGCGACGGGTTTGGTGAACATCAACAGCACGGCGATGCCTTCCTCTGTGGCGGTGAACAACAGTTCCCTGGCTTATACGTTTGAGAACGGCGCCATCAACACTCCCTTGTTGAAGAAGCAGGGGACAGGTTCGCTAACCCGAACAGATGGTTCCTTGGACCAGATCGGACAGATTGAGTTGAACGAAGGCTCTTACGTGGCGAACGCGACCGTGGATGCGGACTTTGCACTGCCTCTGACCGACACCAGCGCCGGGTTGGGCACGTTTGTGAAGGACGGCGCGGGCATTCTCTCAATGACCACGAACAACAGCACCTTCGACGGAACCGTGCTGATTCAAGGCGGCACCCTCAGGCTGACCACCAACGCGGTGTCGGCTTTGGGTTCGACAAACGGGGTCACGATCATCACCAATGGCGCTTCGCTGGATGTGTTTGACAGACAGTCGCCGCATGAGCCGGTAATTGTATCCGGCGAGGGAGTCGGGGGCCAGGGGGCCATTGTTAACAACGGCTCCAGCGCCGCGGTGCAGAACAATCTGACGGATGTCATCATGGCAGGCGACACAACGTTTGGTTGCGTTACGAACAGCCGCTGGGACATCCGGATCCGGTCTTCGACCGGGGTGGGGCCGGGGCTGCGCGGCAACGGGTTCAACCTGACGAAGGTGGGCCCCGGGTGGCTGTCTATCTCCTCACAACGGCATGACTATGGCGCCGGTGTGGAAGTGCCTTACTGGCACATGAACCTCGGGGATATCTACGTCAAGGAAGGCATCATAGCTTTCGAAGAATCGACGAGTCTTGATAACCCGGAGAAACGGCTGGTCCTGTTCCCGGGCAGCAGAATGAACCTGTTCAGCCTGGGCGTGACCAATCCTATTTTGAGGAATATCACGGCCACGAATGCCAGCATTACGTCCGGTGGCAGTGGCCACACGAATATCATTAACGGGGATATTCTGATGGATGGGGTCATCGAGGTGCATGTCAACGGCTCCTACTACTTCTTCAACGGCAACATGTCAGGCAATGCAAGTTTAATCCTCGGCACGTTTGGGGCCCCCGGCTACATCTTCCTAAACGGGGCCAATACCTTCACCGGCGATACGACCGTGACAAACAGCACGCTGGCGGGCAACGGCTCGCTTGCGGGGAACCTCATCTTCACCCAAAGCGGCAAGCTTTCCCCGGGTGACGGGGTGGGCACGTTTACCGTTGGTGGAAATGTCACCCTTGCAGCAACAACGATCACCACGATGGAACTGAATCCGGGCCAGGCGCAGAACTGCGATCAGTTGAGTGTGGGCGGAGCGCTGACGGCTGGTGGAACACTGGATGTGGTTTTGGCTTCAGGGGCTTCGGCGCCGACGGCTCCCGAGGAGTTTGCCTTGTTCAACAAGGGAGTCAGCTTTACGACCATAACCGCCCTGCCGGCGGTGGGCGCGGGGCTGCAATGGGACACCTCAACTCTAGCGACCGACGGAAAGATCAGGGTCGTTTCGTCCGCTCCTCCCTCCATCGGAACGGTTTCGCTCACTGGCGGCGTGTTCACGTTCAGCGGCACGGGCGGAACATCGGGCGGAACGTATTACATTGTGACCTCGCTGGATATCTCGGCGCCAATGAGCACATGGACGCCGGTCGAGACAAACACCTTCGCCACGGGCGGAACGTTCACCTTTAGCATGAACATTGTTGGGGGCGCGCCGCAAGCGTTCTTCCGCCTGGTGGTGCCGTAACCGTTTCGAAAAGTGTGTTTGAGCAGAGGGGTGCCCCGTCCGGGGCGCCCCTTTCTTATGAACGCGGTTTCTCCGGAACAGCGGCAGATGCTGAACTTGTGGACGGCGCGGGCAAAAACAGCAATGTTAGGAGGCGCGGAAGCAAAGCTGTGATGATGAGACGAAGAACATTTCTGTCCGGGATCGGCCTGGCGACGGCGGGCGCATCCATTGGTCCGGGTTTTGTGTGGGGTTTGCGCGGCGCCGGCACGGGATCGCCCAACAACAAATTGAACCTGGCTGCGATTGGCCTGAACAACCAGGGACGGAGCGATCTCCACCAGATGGCGGGCGAGAATATTGTGGCGCTATGCGACGCGGACACGCAGTACACGGCGCGGGAGGCGTCGAGATTTCCGAGGGCGAAGCTGTATCAGGATTTTCGTAGGATGTTTGATGAGATGGGAAAGGAGATAGATGCGGTGATCATCGCCACGCCCGACCATTCGCACGCGGTGATTGCCCTGCGCGCGATTGAAATGGGAAAGCATGTTTATTGCGAGAAACCCCTGGCCCACTCGGTTTACGAGGTTCGCAAACTGATGCAGTCGGCTCGCGAGCGAAAGGTGGTCACCCAATTGGGCAACCAGGGGCATTCATTTGATTCCATCCGGGTTTTTCGCGAGTGGGTGGAAGGGGGGGCCATCGGCGCCGTGCGCGAGGTTCACGCATTTGGGGCCAGCGTGTATTCGGAACCGGGGCTGCTCGAGGAGGTCAAACGGGCGCAACCCGTCCCAAAGACTCTTGATTGGGATCTGTGGCTGGGGCCGGCCGAGTCGCGTCCGTTTCACCCGGCCTATCATCCGCGGACATGGCGCAGGTGGACGAGATTCGGAACAGGTGTTATTGGCGATTGGACCTGCCACATTATTGACCCGGTTTTCTGGACGCTGGACCTGGGCGCGCCGGCAAGCGTGGAAGCCGTCGAACCTGCGGATTATGATCCTGCGGTGCATGGGGAAACCTTTCCAGCCGGCAACGTCATCCACTTCACCTTTGCGGGAAAAGGAGATCGTCCGCCGGTGAAACTCACCTGGTCCGACGGCCCGCGGCAACCGCCCAGGCCTGTCGAGTTGCCCTCGGATGAGCACCTGCCGGAGTTCGGCGCCGTGGTGGCCGGCGACAAGGGCAAGATCATCTATGGATCCCACGGGGCGAGGGCGCTGCAAATTCTCCCGGAGGAAAGAGCGGAGGGATGGAGCCGTCAACCGCAGCGTTACTCCCGCTCGGCGGGTCACTGCAAGGAATGGCTCGCAGGCTGCAAAAGCGGGCAATCCGCCGGATCGGATTTTTCCTATGGCGGGCCGCTGACCGAGGTGGCCCTGCTGGGCATCATTGCCATGCGTTTCTGCGGGCAGAAGCTGCACTGGGACGGCGCTGCCATGAAGTTCACAAATTGCGCAGCGGCAAACGCCTTCCTGAAGCCGGAATTCCGGAAGGGCTGGGAGATGTGATTT
>CAYNZC010000171.1:3372-6621 GCA_964401575.1 uncultured Verrucomicrobiota bacterium | reverse complement strand
CTAAGCCGACGGATGCGAATGTCTGTGCTGGAAATCAGACGCCGCTTTGCAACAATGGGTGTGTTGAACTGCAGTTTGTTACCACCAAACACAAGGATTGTTTGGGAGATGATTCGCCGAAGAATTGTGTGCCCGGATCGGGAACTGTTGGCGGCACGCAGTACGAATATATGCAAAACAAGGATAATTCCGGCGGTTGCACCTCATGCACAAGCACGGTGATTTCTGGTCCTGTTTGCGTTGTGGTTAATTGCAGAACTGCGCGAGACGGAACAGAGGACTGCCGGAAAGACGGCTGACCCATTTCCGCGGGGGGAGCAGTTATTTGGCGACCGCCCAGATCGGATACTCCTGATCCGAGCCTTTCCGGGCGTGCCAGAGAATGCGGTTAAACAGATCTTCGGGGCACTCGTCCACCTCCTCCAGAGGCAGCTTCATGGATGCGACGGCGTATTTTTTTTGGAGCGGGTCTTTGATGGATTTCAAATCCGGATTTAACTGGTCCAGCGGCACCCGGTTCGGCACTGCCGTGAAGGGGGTGTAGTCCGGCGTGTCTGTGAAGCAATCGGTCATGGGCGTTGCGGTCGCGTCGAGCTGGTTCATCGGCGGCAGGCCGAGCATCAGCTCCATCGTTCGCAAAAGGCTCGTCTGGTTGTAATCGGTGCTGACGACCGCGCCGCGGCGCGTGTAGGGGCTGGCCACATAGGCCGTGGTTCGATAGCTGCTGACATGGTCGAAGCCGTTCTGCGGATCGTCCTCGATTGCGAAAATGCACGTGTCCTTCCAGTAGCGGCTGCGGCTTACGGCTTCGACGATGTTTCCGAACGCCAGGTCATTGTCCGCCACCAGCGCGGCAGGGGTAGGGCCGCCGGGGCGCGTGCCGCTGGTGTGATCGTTCGGCAGCAGGAAAATGATGAACTCGGGCAGTGTGTCTGTTTCCTCGAAGCGCTTGAACTCGTCCAGGAACACCTTTGCGCGATATTGGTCTGTGACACTCATTTTGAATCCCACGGCATTCGTGCACGTCCACGGGGCGAGGGACTCCACGGTCGCCTTGCTTGAGGCGCGAATGAGGCCGGTTCCATCCACGAAATCCCTGTAGAAATCCACGAAGCCGGGAGAGCCCTTCTTTTTGGCGTCTTTCCATTCGACGACGTCCCTTGTGAATTCGCCGTAATTGCGCAGCGTTTTGCCATGCGCGAGGACGTTGTCCCAAATGAAGCCGGCGGACGAATAAGCCATGGCGTCGTCGCCGTAATACGGATAGCTTCGCGGCCAGCCGGCGAAGGATTTCTCGATGTAGTCGCTGGCAAACGCGCTGTCGGTCCATTGATGCCCGTCGGCGCTGAGCACCCCGGAGCATCGGGTGTTATCGAGCAGGACGAATTCGCGGGCGAGCTTGTGCTGGTTGGGCGTCACCTCCTCTCCGAAAATGCAAAGCCGCTCGTCGCCGTTGCCTTCTTTCATGTCGCCGAGCACCTGGTCGTACGTGCGATTCTCCTTGATGATGTAAATCACATGCTTGAAGACCGATGGCTCTCCGGACCGCTCGGGCACGGGTCGCGGCGGAACGTTCGGCCTGGGCGGAAGCATCGCCGCGCGCATGGCCTCGTGCCGATAATTCTCGAGCACAACCCGGGTGTGGGCCGCGAGTTGCGACCGGCCGGGTGTGGGAACCAGGGAAATGGTTCCGCGATGCTGATGCGAATTCAGCTCCACTTTCGCTCCAGGCTCGGGTTCCGCGCTCTTTCCCGAGCCGATTCCTTTCACGTTGGCGATGCAGATCTGGTTGTGTGTCGTGTCCAGGGCGATTGCGCCGGGATACCAACCCGTCGGCAGCAGTCCTGCCAGCCTGGATTTGCCGGGGCGGAATTGCACAACGGCGACCGCGTTCTGGCTGGCGTTGCACACATAAAGCGTCTTGCCGGCGCTGTCAAATGCGAGAGCGTTTGGGCTTGCCCCGAACAAATCCTTCGGCTGCCAGCGCAAGGATATCGTTTCCACGACTTCGTCCGAGGCGGTGTGGATGACGCTCACGGTGTCGCTGCCCGCGTTTGCAACGGCGACGTAATTGCCGTCCGGCGAGAGTGCCATGCCGCAAGCATGCAACCCGACAACAATCTCCTTCAAAAGCTTTCCGCTCTCGAGATTGATCACCGACACGGAACCGTCATTTGCGATGTGCCGGACGGCATCCACTCTCACGGTCGTGCCGCGCCCGGCGGGTCCGGTTGTGCTTTGGGCGTCGGGGCGCCTGCCGCCCCAATTGCTGACGTAAGCTTTTCGGCCTTTCAAGAGGACGTCATAGGGGAGGGAGCCTGCTTCGAGGGTGCGGATCGTCCTGCCTGTTGTCGGATCGATCTCGATGAGGCGATTCGAGAGGTTGCCCGCGACATACAAACGCCGGCCATCCGAAGAGAGAGCCAGGCCCGCCGGGATCTCCGCTTCCCGCTCCTTCAGCCCTGTTTCCGGCAGCGGAATGGATTGAAGCGGCGCAACACTGCCATCGTTGTTCACCGCGAGGACCTTTATGTCTCCGCGCACGTTGGACAGGTAAATTCGCGTGCCATCGGGCGAGAAAATAAGGCCGCTGTAGCTGGCCTGGGCCTTGGTATCGGGCTTGAGGATTTCCTCTGAAACGATGCCGGCATCGTCCGCCTGGAGTTTGTCCGATGGCAACGATACGTTCTGCACCACCTTTCCCTCTTTCGGGTCAATCACCACGAGGTTGTTCTTTCCTCCCGTAACCAGCAACCGGCAATCGGGGCTGAGCGCCAGCACCTGTGGCCGCACCCCGGTTAACTCGATTTGCCGTCCGGCCGCCGAAATCCTCTGGTTCACAGGCACCGAAACGGAGGGGCGGGCCTCCGGAGCGAGGCTGCGCTCGGAGAGACTGCAACCGATGAGTGAACTGAACGACAGGCAGAGGGCGATGTTTGATAGGGCACTTTTCATTTGAGCCGGTATTTCCCAATTTGCAGTCTGATATATGCGATAACGGATTAGGCGGCAAACCAATAGAGCGGCGGCGCCTTTCGTTTCCGGAGCGAAGAGGGATGCATCGCTTCGAAGGGAGGGCGGGTCCGGAGGACCCCGGTTATATACTGGATCAAGACGGATCAAATAACGATTCATGATGAGTTTGAGCCGGTCGCGGAGCGGTAGTGTTCCCGGGTGCGGCGGCGGAGCACGGTCGCCGGATCCAAAGCGGCGTGGCGCCTGCCTTTTTCTGCGAAGGTGCATTGGCAG
>CAYNZC010000171.1:0-3272 GCA_964401575.1 uncultured Verrucomicrobiota bacterium | reverse complement strand
CATTGGCAGAACGGAGTTTCTGAGCTGCGAAGACGAGGGCAAGGCAGGCCACAACCACCGCGAGACGGGCCGGGCGTTTATTTGTTCTCATAACCTGTGATTTTGTCTCACTACTGTCCGGTTCAATTTGAACGAAAGTTGAGATGCTCTCGATAAAACAGGCTTGAGACGGTGCTCATGACATTTTTTGATTTCATTTTTGAAAGGCCGTTTCGCAGGGTTCCTGGCTGCATTTGCGCGGCAAGAACCGATTATGAATCAAGGCCGAACGGTGTTTGCCCCACTGATGGACCAACTGCCCAAGTACGAATTCGACAAGTGTGTTGGCCGTTACGCCGGCAACAAGCATGTGCGCACGCTGCCCCGCTACGAGCATTTCCTGGTGCTGGCCTTCGCCCGACTGACTTACCGCGAGAGTTTGCGCGATATCGAGATCTGCCTCCGCGCCTTGGGCTCCAAGCTCTATCACAGCGGCATTGGCCAACCTGCGGCGCGCAGCACTCTGGCCGACGCCAAGCGGGGGTGAGGCTAGCCCAACTCCTATTGCTGATGGGGATGAAGCCCCCCGCCCTTTTATGCGTAGTGCGCCGACCGCATTCGTGCCATTTTCAGCTTTATCCTTTCTGATGTGTTGAAATACTATCTGTATGGAAATTTATAGTAGTCCGGTTTTCCAAATGGCCTGCCAGCAGTTCAACATGGTGGCCGATCATCTTGATATTCCAAAGTCTGAACGCGACCGCATTCTTTATCCCAAGCGCTCCATGGTTGTGGCGCTGCCCATTCAGTGCGACGACGGGCAGACACGGGTTTTCACCGGTTACCGCGTGCAGCATCACCTGACCCTCGGGCCCACCAAGGGCGGGCTGCGGTATCATCCGGATGTGACGCTGGGCGAGGTTGCGGCGCTGGCCATGTGGATGAGCTGGAAGTGCGCATTGACGGGCCTGCCCTACGGCGGCGCTAAAGGCGGCATTACCTGCGATCCCACCTCGATGTCCAAGGGCGAGCTGGAGCGGCTAACCCGGCGTTACACCCAGGAGATGATTCCATTCATTGGACCGCAGGTGGATGTCATGGCTCCGGACCTGGGCACCAACGAGCAGGTCATGGCCTGGATGATGGACACCTACTCGGTGTACTCGGGGCATACCGTTCCAAGCATCGTCACGGGCAAACCGGTCGGACTTGGAGGGTCCCTTGGGCGACGCGAGGCCACCGGACGAGGCGTGGGATACCTTGTCAACCGCGCGACCGACACCATCGGGCTGGATATCTCGAACGCCACCGCCGCGGTGCAGGGTTACGGCAACGTTGGATCCATCGCGGCGCTTTCGCTGGCGCGCTACGGGGCGAAGATCGTTGCCGTTTCAGACGTGCGCGGAGGCATTTACAACCGCTCAGGCCTGGACCTGTGGGAATTGGAAAAACACCTGGAAAAAAATCGCACCGTCGTCGGCTTCCCGGAGGCCGAACCCGTCAGCAACGAGGATCTGCTCTTGCTCCCCTGCGACATCCTGGTGCCCGCCGCCCTCGAGCGGCAAATCACCGAAAAAAATGCCGGCAAGATCAAATGCCGCATCCTGGCCGAAGCCGCAAACGGGCCAACCACGCCCGAGGCGGATGCAATCCTCAACCAGCGGCCCGAAATCTTCATCATCCCGGACGTGTTGTGCAACGCGGGCGGCGTTGTCGTCTCTTACTTCGAGTGGGTGCAGGATCTGCAAAGCTTCTTCTGGGGCGAGACAGAGGTCATGGACCGCCTGTATCGAATCCTCGAGAGCGCCTACACGCAGATCGTGGCCGCGAGCAAGAAACAGAAGATCCCGATGCGCCTCGCCGCGCTGAGCGTGGGCATCAAACGCGTCCAGGAATCCAAGCGCATTCGCGGCCTGTTCCCGTAATCAACGGTTTTCAGCATTCATACAGACCCCGAGAGCCCAAACCCGCCCGGCATTCCGGGCGGGAAAAATGGTTCTGGCAGATCCGCGCCGAAGCCCTGAGGTCTCGAATCAGTGGCTTGGCAGTTCGCGTTTCCAGACGTAGCGGGCCAGGATGACCCGCAGCAGGGCGGTAAGCGGGATTGCGAGAATGCCGCCCAGGATGCCCCCGAGCAGGGTCGTGCCCGCCATGACGGCGATGATAATCGTCAGCGGGTGCAGGCCAACCTTATCCCCGAGAATCTTCGGCACGATCACAAACCCTTCGATGGCCTGGACCACGGCGAAAACAACCAGCACCAGGAGCGGGTGCAGCCAATCGCCAAACTGAACCACCGCCAGCAACAGCGCCATCGCGCAGATAATAATTGCGCCAAGATATGGGATAATGGTGAGAAACACCGCGACAACCCCCAGCAGAATCGCGTATGGCAGCCGGATAATTGAAAAACCGATGGCGTACATAATGCCATCGCAGATGGCCACGAGCACCTGCCCGCGAAAGAACGCGATCATGTAATCGTTGGCGGAGCTGATGACAAAGACCATTTCATCCTTGAACCGGGAGTTGGCAATTGGCAGGTAATCGGTCCAGCGGGACTGGATTCCCCGTTTTTCGGCCAGCAGGTAGTAGGTATAGATCGGGATGAGCGCCAGGGCCGCAAGCACCCCAAACCAGGAAGCCACGCGGCCAAGCTGTGACAGCAGCCACCGGCCAATTTTGGGCAGCTCCCGCGCAGCCCAGGTGCCAGCCGACTGCAGTGTATCCGCATCAAACTGGCCCGTCAGGCCGCCCAGGGTATTCGTGTTTTGCGCGATGGTGGGAGTTTGCACAACGCTCAACCCGGCCGGAAGCTCGTTCGTGCTTTCAGTCGCAACGGTGATGGCAGCGTCCGCCGGCGCAAGGGAGGTTGTTGCCGGCGCCGGGGCATTGGTTTGCAACGCGGGTTCGGCCCCTTGCATTCGATCGAAGAAGTGTCGAGCCCAGGTGGGTGGATGCACCAGGTAATGCCTCACCCGCACTTGAAGAGTCTCCACATAACCTGGAATGCGCTCGGTCAGGATGCGGGTTTCCTTGACGACCTGGGGGATGACACTGCCAAGCAAAAGGCCAAGAAATACCAAAACAACGGCAAACACCGAGAGAATGGCCAGCTTGCGCGACATCCACCTGGCCTGTAGCCAGTCCACCACCGGGTCAAACAGATACGCAAACACCCCGGCAACCGCCAGCGGCCAGAGAACCGGGCCAAGGATATTGAGCACCTTGCCTGTGCCCCAAATGGCCCCAACCGCCAGACCAAAAAAAGCGCCTGCGTTGGTAATCAACGC
>CAYNZC010000170.1:0-6700 GCA_964401575.1 uncultured Verrucomicrobiota bacterium | reverse complement strand
GACTGGAAGCTCAACGGTACAGTACAGGATCAATCCTGCCTGCGGCGGGGTTGAAACATGACGGACCGATGGATGGGCGCGGGGTTTGCTACGGGACTCCATCGAGAAGTGGTCTCGATGGTTGTTTGGACACCGGCAAAGGGGCTTGTGCAACTCTGGAGGCGGTTGGAACGAGAGCTGGAACCTGCATGACAACGAAATCTGTCACAATTATAGGATCGCCCCCTTCACAGGAGGTGCAAGGCGCAAAATGTGGCGTAGTGGAGATCCAACCCATCACTCCGACGACGATCCCTCACCCCGACGAGATATCGGCAAAGCCCTCGTCGGTTACCGAAACAAAGAGGTCCAGAGGTCCGGGTCTGATACCGAACCTGCAACATAGAACAGTCTTTTCTGGAACCGAGCCTTGCGGCTTATTGGTTTCGCATCCGGTAGAAACCACTGGGCACTGCCGGATCGGGGGAGATCACAGCCGTGGCTCCCGAGAATGGTCCAGCCAGGACTTGCCAGTCGGGCGGGTTGAGGGTTGGAGTGTATTCCACATAGACGGGATAGTTGGACCCTTCCCACTCGATCACCAGGGTTCCATTTTCGCCTGGGCGCAGCCCGGTTATCCTGGCAGGCTGCGGTGCGGGTCCGAATAAGAAAGTCCGCGGGCTCTCGGACCAATCGGAGTAAAGCCCGCGAAGATCCCGAGCGCGGACGCGCCAGTAGTAGTAGCTCGTGCTGGGCACGAGGTTCTCCGCGCCGGGCAATTCGCTGAGGGGCACCGCCATGGCCCAGCTCAGGTCCGTTGGGTAAACAAGGGCCGGTATGGCTTCGTGATCGATAATCGCGGTTTCAAATCCGTCCGAAGCGGCCACTTGCAAGTGATAGGAGGTTACCGCATCCCCTTCGTCTGGGTCACTGGAAGAAAGCCAGAAGAGCCATTCACTCAGATCAGTCAGCCGGACGCTATCGGGGGGACCGATGAGCATGGGCACACCGGGAGGGTGATTGACTTCGTTGACAAAGAAGGCGCCAGTATTTGACCATGGGCCGTCCTCACTGCCGTCGTTGGCGCGGGAGCGCCACCAGTATTGTCGATTGTTTTGAAGATCAACGTCAACCGGCCAGGTCGTGGTGTTGGCTCCGGTGGCCACGGCAGGCACCTGCGCGACCAGAGCGGTCAGGTTGGCATCGGAGTAAACTTCGAACCGGTAAGAGAGAGCGTCGCCCTGGTAGTCAACAGCGTTGCCCACTTCCAGCGTGGGGCGCAAAACCGAGACTGAGGACAACGGCGCCGGAGATGCAATTGTCGGCGCGCCTGGGGCAGGATCGCCAATGCCGATATTATCGAGGAGAATATCCTCGTCCGCCGCGCTGCTGTAAATGTTCCAGGTAATAAACCGCAACCGCAGCGTCTGGTTGATGTAGGCGGCAAGAGAGATCTGCCGCTTCACCCAGGTCGATGACCAATCCGAATTCAGATTTGCCTCGGCGAGATCGGTCCAATTGACGCCGCCATCATTGGAAACCTGGGCACGGAAAGAGGAACGGTAGGTCAACTGCCCTCGCACCCGGAAAGTGAGTTGCGGGTTCACGGTGTTCGTCAGAGTCAGCGGTCCTGCCAATGTTAACGCCATCGTCACATCCGGCGCCATCCGTGGCGCCACCGTGTCCCGCACCGAATAGGCGCCAGCAAAGGGTTGGTCGTCGTTCACCGCCCAGCCCGCATTGAGCCAGCGGCTGAGTCCGTTTTCGAAGTCTTCAAAGAATGGGTAACCGACGACCTGCGCCAGGTTTTCGCCCAGGGAGAGGTTGGTGATATACCAACCGTCGTTTTGCACGGAACCATCGGTCAAAAGCCGGAAGCGAATCCAGACCTGTGGTTGGTTTTTCCAAGCTGACAGATCCACGGTTTGCTCGGCCCAGTTGGTGCGCGTGCTGGAGATGCCGTAGATCGGCGACCAATTAGCCCCCGCGTTCACTGAAACCTCCAGGCGACCATAATCGTTGTCGGCCAGCGCATGGCGGTCCCAGAACTTTAACACGGGCCACGCCGCGCCGGAAAGATCCACCGCGAATTGCGCCCAAGTATCTGAGGAATTTGCGTAATCCCCTGGTGAGTCAACCAGTGCGGCACCACCCTCGCGGCCGACACCGGGACGAGTAGTCCATACTCCGGTGAAGGTCCAGGCATCCTGAGGAACAGCAAAATCGTCGGACCAGGATTGCGGTACGCCGCGGGTCATGGCGGACGCCTGGTTGGACGCGGTTCCGGTGTCGTTTTGATTGTAAACGAACACTTGATAATAATAGGTCTTGCGACCCATGAGCCCGCCGTCCCTGAAAATGGTGACGGCTGGGTCTGTTATCGCAGCCATCAGTTGGGACGATTCATTGACCGTTGCGGACTCCGAACGATAAACGCGATACTCCTTGAAATTTGGAATGGCAGCCGGTGTCCAGGACAGGCGCATCGAGGAGACCGTGATTTCGTCAATTGGATTCAATGTGACAGGAGCCGGGGTCTCCTCTACCGTTATCTTATCCAGGAGAATATCTTCATCGGGCGCACTGCCATAGACATTGAGCGTCACAAAACGCAACCGCACCGTCTGGTTCGCATACGCCGCCAGCGACACCTGCCGCCGCACCCAGTCCGACGTCCAGTCCGAGTTCAGATTCGCCGTGCCTTGCTCCGCCCAGTTCAACCCTCCGTCCGTCGATACCTGCACCCGAAAATAGGACCGATACGTCAGCTTCCCCTTCACCCAAAACGTCAACTGCGGGTTCACCGCGTTGCTCAGGTTCAACGACCCTGCCAATGTTAACGCCATCGTCACATCCGGCGCCATCCGCGGCGCCACCGTGTCCCGCACCGCTCCCTGCCCCACATACGGGCTGCTCGTGTCCACTACCCAGCCAGCTGACAACCAATTTCCCAGTCCCGACTCAAAACCCTCATAGAACGGATAACCGATCGCCACCCCCGGGTTCTCCCCCACACTCACATCATCGATATACCACCCGTCTTCCGTCCCCGACCCGTCCGTCCACAAATGAAACCGTATCCGCAAGTTGCTCTGCGTCCGCCATGGCGACAGGTCAATCTGCTGCTCCGCCCACTCGTTGCGCACCTGGTTCTCCGACACCCCATACACCGAGGTCCAACTGTTCCCGTCCGTCGATACTTCCACCCGGCCCCAATCCCCACTGCTCATCCGCACCCGATCCCAAAAACGCAGCACCGGCCAGCTCGTCCCGTTCAAATTCACCGCCGTCAACGCGTAACTGTCCCGGCTGTTCTCGTAATCCCCCACCGGCGAATCCGCCAGTGTCCCGCTGCCACCATGCGGGTTTTGCGTCGATATTCCCCAACTCCCCGTCGTCACCCACTGATCCAGGTTCTCCAGACTGTCGCTCACCGGCAAATTCAACGGCACCGTTGTCGCCGATCGCTCGTTTGATGCCGTGTAGGCGTCGTTGGTATCCACCGTGAACACCCGGTAATAATAGGCCGCCCCAATCGATAATCCCGTATCGGCCAGATTTACCACTGCAGGATCGTTAAACGTTCCGATCAACGTGTCGTCTATCGTCACATCGGCTCGGGTCGCCCGGTACACTTCCGTGCGCTTGAACGCCGCGCCCAAGGGCGATGCCGTCCACTGCAAACCCACGGACTTCAGATACGGCGTCGTCGTCTCCAGCACCACTGCCGCCGGCAGCTCGGCAATCGCAATCTTATCCAGGAGAATATCTTCATCGGGCGCACTGCCATAGACATTGAACGTCACAAAACGCAACCGCACCGTTTGGTTCGCATACGCCGCCAGCGACACCTGCCGCCGCACCCAGTCCGACGTCCAGTCCGAGTTCAGATTCGCCGTGCCTTGCTCCGCCCAGTTCAACCCTCCGTCCGTCGATACCTGCACCCGAAAATAGGACCGATACGTCAGCTTCCCCTTCACCCAAAACGTCAACTGCGGGTTCACCGCGTTGCTCAGGTTCAACGACCCTGCCAATGTTAACGCCATCGTCACATCCGGCGCCATCCGCGGCGCCACCGTGTCCCGCACCGCTCCCTGCCCCACATACGGGCTGCTCGTGTCCACTACCCAGCCAGCTGACAACCAATTTCCCAGTCCCGACTCAAAACCCTCATAGAACGGATAACCGATCGCCACCCCCGGGTTCTCCCCCACACTCACATCATCGATATACCACCCGTCTTCCGTCCCCGACCCGTCCGTCCACAAATGAAACCGTATCCGCAAGTTGCTCTGCGTCCGCCATGGCGACAGGTCAATCTGCTGCTCCGCCCACTCGTTGCGCACCTGGTTCTCCGACACCCCATACACCGAGGTCCAACTGTTCCCGTCCGTCGATACTTCCACCCGGCCCCAATCCCCACTGCTCATCCGCACCCGATCCCAAAAACGCAGCACCGGCCAGCTCGTCCCGTTCAAATTCACCGCCGTCAACGCGTAGCCGTCGGCGTTGTTTCCATAAGTGCCTTGAGGCGAGTCCGCGAGGGAAAAGGCGCCGGAAAGGGCTTGGTTGGTAACCACGTCCCAGGAGCCGGAAATATTCCAGTTGATCAAACTGTCCTCAAAGTTGTCGGCGAAGGGGGGCGGGTTATTCAAGGTGCGAGCAGAGCTTTCGGTGGTGCTGTCTGGTGAAAACGTGCCAAAGGGGGTGACGGCATAGACTCGGTAATAGTACACCGTATCCAGAGCGAGCCCCGAGTCGGTAAAGCTGGTAACCGCCTGACTGGGCACGGTAGCAACGAGTGTGGAATTGAGGCCCACGCCCGGAGTGGTGGACCGGAATACCGCGTAATGAGAAAAGAGCACGTCCGTGCTCGCAGCCCAGGAAACGCGCATGGAGTGCGACCCAACGTTATCAAGCACCGGTGCGGCAATCGTGGATGGCGATTCGGCGACAGAGATGTCGTCTATGTGCCAGCCATCGGCGTTGGCGGTGGTATCCGTAGTCAAACGGAACCGTAACAGCACTGCCGGAGCCCCGGCGCCAGCCGTCAGGTTGAGGCGCGACCGCAGCCATTTGCCCCCGGAATCCCCGGTGAAACTGGCCAATGAGGCCCAATCGGCGCCACCGTTAACCGACACCTCGACATAACCGCCATCTCCAGCGGCGAACTGGTACTGATGCACAAACGACAGCACTGGCGCAACCGCTGCCGCCAGATTCATCGGCGCCGCGAGTGTGAGAGGCTGCGAGGCAATCCCGTTGGCGTAATTTGTTCCCGGCGAATCCGACCAGGCTAATCCACTACCACCGGCCTCATTGGCAAGCCCCCACGGAGCGGTCACCACCCATGTCCCGGGGCCACCCTCGCCATTATCGAGGAAAGGATAGTCCATGCCTGGCGGGGTCGTTGCCAGGAGGGCCGGACTCTGAGAATGGAGTGACGCACTGTTCAAGACGAGGATGCGGTAATAGTACTTTGTCTTCGGGCTCACCGCGATGTCGGTATAGGCGGTTATTAACCGATCAGTGATCTCCTCCACTAGGTGAGATGAATGCCAATCCACCTCTGGCGTGAAGGATCGGTAGATGCGGTAGGCCACGAAGCCGGGGTCGGTGGACGCTGTCCAAGACAGCGGCACGTGGTTAGGAGAGGGGCTGCCCGCAGCACTGAGCACAACACTATCGGGCGCTTCACCAATGCTCACATCATCGACGTACCAGCCATCCATCACCACGGACGAGTCGGTGACCATGCGAAACCGGACGAGCACCTCTTTGCATTCCCGATACGCGGCGAGATCAATCTGGTCCCGCGCCATGACCTGCAGTCCGCCGGAGTACTCGGCCAGCGCCGGCAGCCAGGAAGCGCCGGCATTCGTTGAGATTTCCAACCGGCCAAAGTCGTATCCATTTTCCAGAGAGTAGGCGTGCCTGAAGCTCATTGCCGGGCGCGTTGACCCGCTTAAATCCAGGACATCCTTTAACGTGAGAGTGACTTCCGAATTGTTGACATAAAAGGTGCCCGGACTGTCCGTGACGGCATGCGCAGGCGAGGAATAGCGGCTGGACGTCAAGGCCCACCCTCCATTGGTCGTCCATTGGCCGATTCCGGACTCGAAAGTGTCCCAGAACGGGTAGGCTGCTTGGAGGTGGCAGCAACCAAGCATAAATGCGGAGCAACTCAGGAGTGCGCGCGAGCATCGAACTAATTGAGATGTGTTCATAAGGCCCAACTTCTCGCTGTCGTATGTATAATTAGAACTGTCGATTAGCTACACAGAATTGGCCAAAAACTAATCCTCCTTTGGCCTGTCCATCGTCGTCGGGGTCAACCCTCGTCGGGGTCACCCATAGTTTGGTGCGGTCGGCATGTGGTTCAATTCTTTAGATCTTGACGTGCGGAGGGTCAGCGGACACGGGGACGTTTGATCGAAGCGCCGAAAACTCGAAAGAGAAGGATTATTATTGGGTCTTTCGAGCTACCGACAGTGAGTAATGGGGGAGTCCGTGCCGAGGTTGGTCCATGTCGGCGTTATGATTTTCCGGGGTGGTGTTGAGTGACCCCGGTGAGATAGGCTGCGGCATCTCACGGGGTAAATGGGACGACGTGGAAGTCGTCCCTACCAGGATTGGTTGACGTCCTCCGGACCTGTGCTGCCTTCGGGGCGGTGAATACGAAGCCCGCGTTCGGGCACTAGGTTTTCTTCAGCTTCGAAGC
>CAYNZC010000169.1:0-6744 GCA_964401575.1 uncultured Verrucomicrobiota bacterium | reverse complement strand
GGCGCTTTTTGTCATACAAGTGTAAGACAAATCATTGATTTTGCTGCACCAGAATGAAGAGCGCGGCTAGGGTTTTGAAAAATGAAAAGGCTATCATCAAGATTGTGGTTGGAGTGTGTGAGCGGGTTGGGGGTGCCGCAAAAATGGATTTTTTTCTAACATAGTTTTCTGTATCGACAATTTCCCATTTGTGAGCAACGAGGATTGAAGGAAATTTCACTTTAAGGGTTTTCCGACATTGCCCTGATAATTTTCTTTAAAGCATATGATTGTGGGATCTTTTCCTGTTCCAAACGATTTCTTTCCCTAATATCCAATAGATGCGTAAACAGTTGATGTTCATCGTGAGTCAAATTGGCAAGTTCGGTCACCGTAGTATCAATACCGGGTACTGCAAGATCCTGAAACTCATGAAATGTTTCAAAATCCATCATGCAGGAAAGTGTCTGGGGAAAATATCCCCGAATTTGAGAGAGAATTTGAAAGCCGTGAGCATCGATGTCTCCCCAATAAACAATTTGTTTGTCAGATAGCCACTGAGCATTTTTTAATAATCCAATCTGAAACCCCTTTCCAAAAATTGCCATAGAGTCTGCTAAATGGGGTAAGGTAAGGAAATTAAAAATGTTTGAAAAATTGGTATGATTTTCGAGCACGAAAACTCGCTTACAGGGAATATTTAAGGAAACAAATTGGCTGATAGGAATACTGAAGTCAGTGACACCAAAAAACAATTTTTTTGCCAGTTGCTCATCAAGTATGCGTATCCTGATCAATTCTTCCCTGTACTTAAGATTAAAACGCTTTTCAAAATCGCTTTCATCGTTATTGATGTGGTCTGCAATAAGCGTGTCCAGGAGCGTCCTGATTATTGCCTGATTACCTTCAACAAATTTGGTTGAGATGTCCAACGGGAGTTCTCGGATGTATAAATTCGGTCTTGGATTCTTGATGAAAAATTTACAAACTTTAAGCAAATCGTCCCATTTTTCAAAATTATCGATTACTTTTTGGGGATGGTCGATGATCCATGAGTTCAAATCGGGGATTTCAATGGTAATTTTGTGAGATACTCTGAGGAATCTTTCAAATTCCTTTTCCTTTCCTATGAATTTTAGATAATCGGAAGGAGTGTCAAAATAGATACGATCCGGGAAGAGCTGTTCTCCAATTTTTTTATCTTTTCTCTTTATGAAATCAATTCGGTACCCATAGCCGATTGTATCTTTAGATTCCTGACGCAAATTCTCAAGTTCTTTCTGAATTTTTGGAAAATCTTTCAGGGTTTCTGACGGCTTAATCTTCCCAATAAAGCGGATATCTTTTGGAAAAAAAGGTTCTCCCTGAACCGATGCGGTTAAAAAATCAAAGTACCAGCGAAGAGCCTCCTTTTTGATTTCGCCCGGTTGAATCATTTTTTATTCGCCTACAACTTCGGGAGCCATTTTTTTCTCGCGATATTCCTGAATAGGGATATCTCGCGCCATCGAACTGCTCCCAGTTGCATTTGATACGAGATGGACACAGTTGATATAATTCTCAATTACGTGTATTTTTTGCAGGGGCGTGATTATCAGGAGCTGCAAATCCAATTTTTTAAACAAATCCAGACCATAGCGTGTACTTTCATCTGATCCCCGTCCAAATGCTTCATCGATCATCACAAACCGGAACGACTTCGACTTTGGGGTGTCCCCTGCTTGACCGAATTGATACGCCAGTGCAGAGGCTAAAATTGTGTATGCGAGTTTCTCCTTTTGCCCACCGGATTTACCCGACGAGTCGCTGTAATATTCCTTCTCTTTATCATCGAAGGCATATTTTTCAATGGCGGAGAATGCATACCAGTTTCTTACGTCAGTCACTTTATTTGTCCAGTTGACATCTGCCAGAATGCCACTCTTAAACCGGTCTAAAATTATTTTCACTTTGATGAATTTGTCTTCGCTATAGGGGTTTTTCTCACCGAAAGCGCCCTCAAGGCAATCCCGCAACTGGGTCTGGAATGTTTTGATATCGACATCCAGGATCTTCTCGGACGATAGTTCGATGTATGTCCCAGGGCTGTATGCAATTGTTTTTAGCGATTCATTTATCGCTTTGATGTTCTTTTCGATCTGTTTTGCATTCGTTTCTAACTGGCTCTTGAATATCGCAATATCATTAATTGTCCCTTCAGTCAGCATATCTTTGAATTCTTTTTCGTATCGGGGAAGATCATCCGTTTTTATTTTCACATAAAATCTTCTGAACTCCGGAATCGCTTCGATTGCGGCTATTATTTCGACAGTATCCTCAGGATATTCTTGTTTGAATTTTTGCATTTTTGAGATTATTCCGTCCCGGAATTTTCTCTCGCTTACCGTATTTTCATCGAGTGTTTTAGTGAGGATCTTCCTAGCATTCTCGTGGTTGGCATCTATTGTTTTAATTTCAAATTTATCGTCAGGGAGCACGCTGTTGATTATTGGGATCAGGCTGCTTCCTTTTTCTAACGGGTATTCGGATAACCGTTTTTTGCACTGGATCAGATCATCTTGATACACTGAAATCTTTGAATTTATTGTGCCAACTTCTGTCAGAAAATCACTTTTCGCCTTATCGAGAGCTTTAATTTTCGTTCCGAGAGCCTCTAATTGGTTTTTTAAGGTTTTGAGAAGATTCGAAGATCTCTTTAGTTCTTCAATCTCCAGTTTGATTTTTTCAATGTCTCCCGCAATTTTCTTCCAGTCTATCTCGTCGAAATCGCGGAACTTAAGAAGATCGTGAAGGTTTGTTTTCTGATTATCTAAGGCTGTCTTACTTTTGTCGATTGACGTTAGTTGATTTTGATTTTCTTTAATCTGTTTGTCAAGCCTCGCAAGCTCTTCTTTTATAACCTTGATTTTCTCCTGATTATTCCAGCCAAGCACATAATTTTTTTGATCGTGGATGTTTTTCCCGTCGTCTTTTTCGTGACGCCCTCGGCTTCCTTTTATCTGACCATTTTTTGTTAGTGCTTTTGCTTCTCTCTGGAATTCTTCGATGGAGTCACAACAAATGAAATTAAAACGCTCATACAGCTCTCCAGAAACCCAATCGTAAAATTCCGAATCGGGTTTAATATCAATTTTTTTGATTAATGAAGCGGGTTCAGCATCTTTTCTTTTCCCAAGGACGGTTTTATCCGGAATCCGGAAGTAAACAATTCTGCCTTTCAAGTTCGTTTTATCGACGAAAGAGCTGACTTCCCGATAATATCTTTCAGCAACAAGTATACTCAATCCAAAATTGTGGAGAACCCGCTCGATAGCGCCCTCCCAAAGTTTTTCATCTTTTTTTATCTGAAGCAGTTCTCCCACAAAGGGTAAATCGGATTCTTCTAAATCCAGGTTTGTGAGGATTAAATTGCGAAGCTGGATATTTTTCTCGGGAATTTTTGTTTTTCTTCCCGTTAATGAATCCAGTTCGTTTTTATCCTCTTCATAAGAATCCCGTAATTTCCGGTAAACCTCCATCACGCTGTCCCGCTGTGTACCAAGAGACTTGAGATCGGTTTCCGTCGAGAGTTGAAGCGCATTCGCTTTGTTGAGTGTTTGTTGGAATTGGCCTTCATCAGGATCTTTGAAAAAATTCAACTGGGCACATAATTTTGAGTACGATTGACTCTGAGTGAGTTTGGTTTTTTTCCCTTTTTCGAGAGAACTTATATCCTTGTCTAACTGGTTTAACCGTTGTCCTTCCTTGTTCTGATCTATCGAAATGAGAATCTCTTTTTCCTGGTCACGCAGAGTCTCCAGTTCCTGAGCACGTTTTGAAATTTCATGTTCGGTTTGTTCCCGTACCGATATCTGATATTGAATCTCTTTATCGAGGATCGATGATTTTTTGTCTGCAAAGAAAACGGGCAAGAAGTCGATAGATTTTTTCCATTCGGCGTTTTTATCAAAGATAGTCTGATACGCACCAATCTCGACGTCGATAGGGGTTAACTGTTCTAATTGTCGCTTCGCTCTCTGAACGGCTTCATGCGATTTTGTGAGATTTTCATAATTCTTTTTAATTTCCTCAATTTTTTCCTTGACATCCTGCTTTTCAAGCATATGATTACGCATGAAGTCGGTCAATTTTCCTACAGACTTCATTGAAACTGTCTGGTAAAATAACTCCAGGACTTTCTCGGACTTTATGCCAAAATATGAACGGAACTTTGAACTATAATCTCTGAAATACTCGAATACTTCTGTCTGTTCGAGATTCTTCAAGCGTTTTTTCAGTGCCGAAATATCTCGTTCATTCGAATTTATTTTAAAATGCTCTTTGATACTCAGGTCTTTTTTCGAGATGACAAAAAATTTCTCGGCATTTCCATTTCGCATCCAGAAAACCTGAGCCAGCGTATATCCGGATTCAAATCCTTTATTGTAAAACCGGGCGAGAAGGACGGTATAATCATTCTCCTCCCGCAGATAGACTGGACTGGAATTACTGCTGAATTCACTTCTCTGGTTTTTGTATTCTCCCCTGATGTAAGAGTTCAGGGTCCGCTCTCTATTTTCAGCCCCTGCTGCTTTGTTGTAGACGATCTTCTGATGCGGGACCAATAACGTTAGAATTGCATCGACCAGGGTGGATTTTCCGGAACCGATATCTCCGGTTAGTAAAGAATTGAAACCGGTTGGTTCAATTTTCCACACTTTTTCATTGAAAGTTCCCCAGTTGAGTACTTCCAATCGATGTAACCGGAATCCTTTCTGGAGATCATCGCCGGCAAAATCAACCAAGGAGTTTTGCATGTTCCTTCAACCTCTCTTTAATCTCCAGAAGACTTTCAGCAGGAATCTTTGCCTTCAGAATCCGTCTGACTTCAAATTTATTCGGACTCGTACTCAATGGCCTCAAGAAACCGATCTCAACGAGTTTATTGATATTTTTGTCAACTTTATCGATCAGATTCGCTTCATTCGAGGCTTCCGGAAGGAATATCCTGACCGTATCTTTGATTTCCTCACGATCAATGATTAGTCTTGTTGAATCTCCTCCTTTCATGTCGAATTCAATTAATTTCTCATATAGTAGGACAGACAGCAGTGTGACGGGATAGGTGAGTTGGTCTTTTCTCAATAATGAAGGAAGGGAATCATCCTGATCAGAATCTCTTACTCTTTGCCTTAAAAACGCAAATCCTTCATTTTCCTGAACAAAAACTTCAATCCCTATTCCAGAAAAAAATAGTTTTATCTCTTGTTGATATTGGATGAGACAGTTCCATGCAGCCTTATCATCATTATTTACAACACCCTGAAATAATTTTATTACCGCCAGAGCATAGGGTAATGTCTCATTGTCCATTTTTTCTCACCGACATATGATAATTTGAGGAAGTTGAATTTCGAAATACCGATTTGATACCTTGTTCCACAAGATCATTCTCTCATAGATATCCTCATTGATAAATGCCTTATCAGTTTTCAATGCTATATCAACATAAATGAGAATCTCTGCGAGGCCCCGTTCAACCGGATATTTTTCGATAAGTGTCTTCAAAGAAAATTGAGAGTTTTTCGCCAGAAATTCATTAATTCTCGTTCTCAGTTCTTCGGGATCAATATCAAATTGAGAGTATAGTTGTTCTGTATCAACCAGTGTCGATGTTCCGTCTTCGAGGTCGGTTTTCTTCAACTCCGGGCTTACCGACACATTCCATAGCGGGCGTTCCATTATCATGTCAATGTGCGGACGTCCCGGAATTGTGATGATGTCTTTATTGCTCGGTGGGTTATTTTTTATTTGGACTGCCGTAGTTTTGATATCTTTAATTATCTCGATAATCCTTTTATTCTCTAAATAAATCCTGTCATCGAGATATTTTCTCAATTGCTCCACTAAAATATGGTTAGTGATATTGACTCTCTCACCGGCTTCAATAAGGTGACTTTTCAATCCATCGAGTGTGTCATCTTTTTTGATTTCCTGAATTTCGGGCAGATGAATTATCAATTCAATTAAATCGTCTAATTCGTCTTGCTTTGCCTGGGACATCAACAGACCCCAGAAAGCTTTGAAACTTCTTCCTTGATCGGACTCTAAAAGAATATCGCGACTGGAGAAAATATTTTTTAACAGCTCTCCTTTTTGAATATCACTGGTGATCTGCTCTTTTCTGACTTCCTGGTCGAGTCGGCGGAAGTTATATTCAATCTGCTTAAAATCCGAAAGTAATTTGTTCGAGGTATCGTAAACATCGAAATATCGTTCTTTCAATTGGGTTTGACTTAATTTCTCAAGTTCATCCCCAGATTTGATTTTACTGATTTCTTCTTCGATCTCGGTTTTTTTCCGTTCTAATTCCCCGAGCCGGATTGCAGGATCATCAGAATTTCTATACGCAATTTCCTTTAGCATCTCAATAATTTTGATTAAACGGGATTCCGTTCCTACAAACTCACGATTCTCTAACTCCTTGATCCATTCTAATGCTTTTTCAGTCGAGGGAGTCAGTTCAAAACAGGGTTCATCACTATCGGCAGGGTAATATTTTCTAAGGTATTGAGCATTTGCCCAGTCATCAAGATATTTTTGTGCGGTTTCTGGAAACAATCCATCGCCGTAAGCACTTTGTATGGAATAAATGGTGTCGTAAAGATTGGATACAAGTTCGTCGTTAGGAATCGTGATCTTGTTATTTTTCTTAAAAGCTTGGAAAAGAAAACTGATGATGAGAGGACTATAGTCAGCATTAAGTAACCGTATTGTGGGATTAAT
>CAYNZC010000168.1:2634-6761 GCA_964401575.1 uncultured Verrucomicrobiota bacterium | reverse complement strand
GCCCAAGAATGGCCGCGGATGCAGCACGGTTTCATGAAGCGATTCTTTGGCGGAACGCGACTGTGTCCGCCAAAACCAGTTGCAGCGGGTGTAACGCTTGCCCCGACATGACGAACTGCCCGTCGCTGGTTCCTGCGCTTCAATCCCCCTTCCCGGTTTCCCATAACCATCAATGGAAAATCCATGCGTTTTAACGCTTGCCACCACCCGCGGCACGTTCCGATAGTTGCTCGATTGCATGAAACCCGCAGCCTCAAAAACCACGCGCACCCGGGGGGAGAGCTTCCATCTCCACATGTTCCTTCTCCTTTCCGGGATCGTGTTTCTCATTTGGTCCGGCATTCATCCAAACGGGCGGTTCAACTGGCTCATGGAATCCGGACCGGCCATCCTCGGCGCGATGATCCTGGTGGCGGTTTACCCGCGGTTCCGGTTCACCAACACCAGCTACATCCTCATCTGGATCTTTTCACTCATCCTCATGACCGGCGGCCATTACACCTATGCAGAGGTTCCCATCGGCAACTGGGCCCGGGACTCTTTCGGCCTGTCGCGAAATCATTTCGACCGGCTGGGCCATTTCTTCCAGGGCGTCATCCCGGCTATGCTCGTCCGCGAACTCCTGCTGCGCACCAGCCCTCTGCGACCCGGCAAGTGGCTCTTCGTCGTGAGCGCCTTCATCGCCCTGGCCATCAGCGCCGCCTACGAGCTGTTCGAATGGCAATACGCCGTCCTTTTCGGGGGTAAACAGGCCGATGACTTCCTCGGCTCGCAGGGCGACATCTGGGACGCCCAAAAGGACATGTTCATGGCCTTGTGCGGCGCCATGGTCTCGCAGCTCGCCCTTGGCCCGCTCCAACTCCGCCAGATGCGGTCTTGCAGCCACCACCACCCGCCCGAAACCCCTGCGCCCGGAAGCGGGAATTGACTTGGATGCGGGCCGGTTCCAGTATGTTAAGGCTGGCTGGTTCACATTCGTTCCAACCACCGGGCATTTGTCATGCATGTAATCCGCTCTAAAGCGCAGATTAGTCCGAACGTCACCCGCATCGAGGTGGACGCACCCCGCATTGCCGCAATACGGCAGCCCGGGCAGTTTGTGATCGTGCGCCGCGGCGATGGCGCCGAGCGCATCCCCTTAACCATTGCGGATGCCGATCCCCAGGCCGGCACCATAACGCTGGTCATCCAGGCCGTCGGCAAAAGCACCCGCGAACTGGTGGCCCTCCAGCCGGGCGAGGCCATCGCCGATATCGCCGGGCCGCTGGGCAAACCCACCGAACTCATCGAGTCCGGCCGCGCGTTGTGCGTCGGCGGAGGCGTCGGCACAGCCGTGGTCCACCCCATCGCCCAGGGGCTCCATGCCAGGGGAGTCGATGTGGTCAGCATCATCGGCGGACGCTCGAAGGAATGGGTCATTTTTGAATCGGATCTCAAGCGGCTCGGCGAGGTCATCGTCTGCACCGACGACGGCAGTTACGGCAGAAAAGGGTTCGTGACCGACGCCGCGCGCGACGCCCTTGCCGCCCGGCCATTCAACGTGGTTTACGCGGTCGGCCCCGTGCCAATGATGCGCGCGGTGGCCAGCCTCACGCGCCCCCTCGGAGTTCACACCATTGTCTCCCTCAACCCCGTGATGGTGGATGGCACCGGCATGTGCGGCGGTTGCCGCGTGGTCGTCGGCGGGCAGAATCTCTTTGCGTGTGTGGATGGACCGGAGTTTGACGGGCACCAGGTGGATTTCGATCTGCTCATGGAGCGCCTGGGCACCTACCGCGAACTCGAGCAGGAGGCCGCATCGAGATGCGACAACGGCTCCTGCAAAATTGGCCTGAAATAACCTGCCGGGGTTTTTGAAGTGAGTTCCACAAATAAGATCACCACAAAGCAGCGCCTCCAGATTGACCGCCAGAAAATGGCGGAACAGGCGCCCCTCATCCGAAACGCCAACTTCAGTGAAGTGAACCTCGGCCTGCCGGAAAAGGTCGCGCTCATCGAGGCGGAACGCTGTCTCCAATGCCGCGATCCCAAATGCGTCTCCGGCTGCCCCGTGATGGTGAACATTCCCAAATTCATTGACCTTCTCTCCCAGGGCAATCTCGAGGGCGCCGCGCGCTCCCTGCTCAGCGACAACGCGCTCCCGTCCGTCACCGGCCGGGTGTGCCCCCAGGAAACCCAATGCGAGGTCGAATGCATTCGCGGCAATAAGGGCCTGCCGGTAGCCATCGGCTATCTCGAGCGCTTCGTGGGCGACTGGGCCAACGGCAAAGGCCAGGGCTTCGGCCTCGAGGTCGCGCCCCCAACCCACCGCAAGGTCGCAATCGTCGGCTCCGGCCCGGGCGGCCTCACCGCCGCCGGCGAATTGGCCAAGCTCGGCCATTCGGTCACGGTTTACGAAGCGTTGCACAAACCCGGCGGGGTCCTCGTTTACGGCATTCCGGAGTTCCGACTCCCCAAAAAAATCGTCGAAACCGAGGTGGCGCGACTCGAAAATGCCGGAGTCAAAATCGTCTGCAATACCATCATCGGCCGCACCTACACCATCCAGGAGCTGCAAAAGGAGTTCGATGCCATCTTCATCGCCAACGGCGCCGGGTTGCCCGTCTTCATGGATGTGCCGGGCGAGAATCTCAAAGGCGTTTACTCCGCCAACGAGTACCTCACCCGCGTGAACCTCATGGCCGCTTATGATTTTCCCCGCGCAGACACCCCCGTTCTCCGCGGCGCCCGCGTCGTCACCGTCGGCGCCGGCAACGTGGCCATGGACTCCGCCCGCACCGCTAAACGCCTCGGAGCCGAATGCTCCACCATCGTTTACAGACGCACCCGCAAGGAAATGCCCGCCCGCGCCGAGGAAGTCCACCACGCCGGGGAAGAGGCCATCCAGTTCGAATTCCTCGCCGCCCCGGTGGAAGTGCTCGGCGACGAAAAGAAACGCGTTCGCGCCATCCGGTGCATTCGCATGCGCCTGGGCGAGCCCGACGCCTCCGGACGCGCCCGCCCGGAACCCATCCCGGGATCAGATTTCGAAATCCCCTGCGACATCGTCGTCGTGGCTGTCGGCACCCGGGCCAACCCGCTGCTAACCTCCACCTGCCCCGGACTCAAACTCAACAAGCATGGGAATATCGCTGTGGACGAAAACGGGATGACCACCCTCCCCGGCGTGTTCGCCGGAGGGGACATCGTGCGCGGCGCCGCAACGGTCATTCTCGCAATGGGTGACGGTAAACGCGCTGCCCGGGCAATAGACAATTACCTCAAGGGCGCACCAACCGGAGCCGGAAACACCTAGTCCGGATTATTGGCAATCCACTCCTGCAGTTTTGTCTGCCACAACGCCCAGTTGTCCCCGTAATCCTCCTCAAGAAATAATTCGAGGATCTCCTTCGCCTCGGACGCTTTCGGGTTCCCGGGGCTGCGCGCAACCTCCAGCAGCGCGGGCAGCTTCACCGCATTCGGACGATTCAAGGAATCCGAAATAAACACGTCCAGCACATCCTCCGACAACAGTGAGTTGGTAAGAAATCCCGAGATCATTCCATACTCCTCGTCGGGCACAAGATTCGAGAGGTGCTGGGCCACTTCCATCTGCCCCTCCTCGGGAAGGCCCGGCAGCAGAGCCACCATTTGACGCGCCTTCTCGGTCTCTTCCTGTTCGCCCCCGAGAATATCATCCAGCTTCTCCTCCCAATTCGTAATCGTGTTGGAGGGAGGGATGACCGGAACATTTGATGCCGGATTCGCAACCACGGTGCGGGATTGAACCGGCGCCACCGGCTCCGGATCTCCCTGGCGCGGCGCCACCGGCTCCGTTCGCACGGTCTCCGTGCCCGCCGGGTTTTCCTGGATGGGGACGTCAGGAATGGCGGGCCGTTTGGAGCTATTGCTGCTATACCAGCCAATAGCCACTCCAAGCCCCACCACAATCACCAACAATGCTAATCCTTTGACGAATCCTGGCACTCTATTCATACAAAGCCGCAGTCATTGTGAGCCCATACCCAGCAGGTTGAAAGCCAATTCTTGGTGAAAAGCCCCCACCCTCCAAAACTCACCACCAACCCCAAAGCCCCCCGCAATTCTAACCACCATGGAGCAGTTCTTCGTGCCTTCGTGCCTTCGTG
>CAYNZC010000168.1:0-2534 GCA_964401575.1 uncultured Verrucomicrobiota bacterium | reverse complement strand
CTTCGTGTGAGACCCTGCCGCAATCTCCACACCCATGCACACGCCCCTTCCCCCGACCCTGAATTTGTTTGCCTTTTTTCAGCAAGGGCGTTCCATTTTCCCGATGCGAAGGCTTTTTCTGCTAATTCTTGTCGCAGGTCTGGCTGCGGGCTGCTCCTCGCTCAGCGAACGGAGCGGGCGCCAGGCCGAGGCGGCGCGGATCATCGAGAGTGTCCGGACCGAGGTGGCCCCGAACGCGCACCTGCAGATTTACCGCCTGGGCTTGGAGAAACAGGCCGGGTCGCTGGTGCTGACCGGCGAGGTCCAATCCGCCGAGGCGAAACGGATCACCTTGCAGCGAATGGAAGCAGCGGGCATTCCCGTGAAGGATGCCGTGACTGTCCTTCCCCAGGCCGACCTTGGCGAGCATTCCTGGGCTATCGCGGCGATCAGCCTCTGCAATGGGCGCGAGGAAACCGAACACAGGGCAGAGCTTGGCACGCAGCTACTGATGGGAGATGTCGTGCGTGTTTGGAAGCGCTCGAAAAAAGGGCCCCTGCCCTGGGTGCTCGTCCAGTCCCGGGATGGCTATACCGCGTGGCAGATGGAAGGCAGCGTTGTCCTGTGCACTGAGCAGGAAGCCCGCGCCTGGGAACAAGGCCCGCTCGTCATCGTCACCGCCTTCGAAAGCAGCGTGCTGTCCCAACCGGACGCATCCTCCGAGCCGGTCAGCGATGCCGTCCTGCTTAACCGTTTCAAATTTCTCGGAAACACCGGGGCATGGACGCGCGTTCAACTGCCGGACGGCCGGACGGGGTTCATTCCATCGAAGGATATCGAGGATTACCAGGCATGGAAAAGCTCGCGCCAGCCCACCGCCGAAAACATCGAGCGCACCGCCCGGAGCCTCCTGGGCCGGCCTTACCTGTGGGGCGCAAATTCACCTCGCGGGCTGGATTGCTCGGGCCTTACAAAAATCGTTTTCGCATGTCACGGCATTGACCTGATGCGCAACGCCAGCCACCAGGCAACCCAGGGCAGGGATGTGCCGCTGGACCCCGAGTTCAGGAATCTCAAGAAAGGCGATTTGCTTTTCTTTGGCAGAAGCCCCGGAAACGGCAAACCCGTTCGCATTTCGCACACCGCCATTTACCTGGGCGGCAAGGAGTTCATCCACTCCGCCGAAACGGTGCATGTCAGCAGCCTGGACCCGGCCGCGCCAAACCGGGACGAACACTACATGAAGCTCCTGCTCAAAGCCCGCCGCCTGCTGCCCGAGTAGCTTTTGCTACCGGGGCGCAGTCGCCGCTTTGATCTCCGCCAAACTAACCCCCAGCAGCTTCCTCGCAATCGGGTCCAGCTCCGCCTCGGGCCCCGCGAGGTGAATGGTGCGGTGCACATGGGACAGGCTCTTGCCCGGCGCAAGCTTGGCCGCGGGTGACGAGGACTCCAGCTCGTAAAACGGCCCCATCGGTTTGGCGCCCGGCGCCGGCGGCCCGTCGTTGTAGGCGTTGGCCGCATCGCCGGCATACGGATCATCCTGCAGCTTCCACAGCGAGTTCACGTAGTCCTCCACGCCTTTCGGCTGGGTGAACTGCACAATGGTCAACACCTTGCCTTCCGCATCATAGCTGCCAAGCACCGACTTGCTCCGCTTCGGGCTGATCCCGATCTTGCTGCGATATCGTCCATCCGCACTGAAGAAAATAACGCCATCCTTCACCACCAGCCGGTCCGACGGCACTTCGCCGAAATAATCCGAGGTAACCTTTTTCCCGAGCTGTGCTTCCGCCCCCTCGCGGATCGGCACAACAATCGTGGCGGCGGGAGAAGGATTGAACATGCCGAGAATCCATATCGAAAGGAGGCCGGTCTCCTTCTTCCACGGCTCCCTGCCGGCATTGGTGATTTCGTTGTCCGATTCAAACGCCACAACACGCACGCCGCTCGCGCGCTTCACCCCGAGATGCTTCCAGGCGGCAGCGCTGTTCAACAGGCGAATCTCGCGCTCGACCTTCACGTCAAAAGCCGTCCCCGAATAGTTCGTCAACGGGAACCTCGCAACGAACTCGACACTCCGCTTGCCCTGCTTTGCGACCTGGTAGCCCACCGTGTCAATCGCCGCGGGCGTCTGCCAATCCGCCAGTTCAAACTTCGCTCCTTTCGCGAAGAAGATCGAGTATTGCCCGCCTTCGGGTCCCAGCCAAAAACGATCTTCACCGCCGAAAACATTGATGTGCGGCAGGATCTTTCCGGAGCTGATCAGCTCGCGATTCACCCATCCAAAACTCGGACCCGTGTCTCCGCCAACGGTGCTGGTCATGATCCGCCCCTGCCATCCGGGAACAATGGCAAGCCGCGCGCCGTCATCTTTGCCCTCCAGCACAATAACGTCCTTGTATTTTCGAAGGAAGGCGACTTCGTCCTGAAATGTTGCGGATTGCAGGCTGGACAAGCCCGCGCAGGAAATGATTGCCATAATGATCGCTGTAGCCGGTTTCATTTCAGAAATGCTTAAACCAGCCGGCAGCGGTGTCAAGGAGGGATTCAGACCC